>NZ_NOYB01000031.1:0-266872 GCF_002258235.1 Rhodococcus sp. 06-470-2
GAAGGGTGGCCCTTGTCGTGGGCGAGTTACGACAGGACTCGCCGAGCACCTACATATGAGGTTGTACGGGGACCATCACGTGAGGGTGTACACCGATACCGTGCAACCAAGCTCCAGTTCATGCAGTACTCGAAAGCCATCCGAAGAACGAATTCTTCTGCCGCCGTGGCCACCCGGTAGGGAGAATCGACTGCATGCTCCCGCCTTTCTGGTGTCATCGGCGAGCGTCTCGATTCGGTTCGTCGCGGGATTGGGTTTATGGCAAAGACACGCTTGGACACCAATCCCCGTGACAGCATCGAACCGATCAGTCTTGATCGCCCATAGCAAGGAGCCCCTGATGAATTTCGCCGCCCGCCGCCTGGCTGCCGCCGCTGCCGTATCCGGCGCGACCGCCCTTGCCCTGATTGCCAACCCCGCCCTGGCTGGAGCCGTCGTTTTCGCAGGCAACGCCGAGGTGACAGCCGAAGGCAATGTCATCACCGTCCAGTTCGCCAACGTCAAGTCCGACGGAGTCCTCTTCGGCTGCGAAGTCTGGGTAACCGACGACCCCGCGACCACGGTGATCGTCGACCAGCAATTCGTGCCGGTTGTGGGCGGATCCTTTGCCCCGGCCGTGGGCGGGACGGCTACCTACACCACGACACTGCCCGACGGTGACTACCTTGTCGCCGCTCTCTGCAGAGACTCCGATACCGGTCTTACTCTGACCCCCGATATCCCGCCTATCGCTTCATTCAACCTCGGTGACGGCGTACCGGTCACCCTGGTCACGCCCCCGCCTCCCGGCGGCGGGTTCTTCGGCAGCGTGGAGATGGGGAACCTGTTCGGCAGCTCGTAGCCGCCCACACCCTCATCACCCCACCCCACCCGGAGACCGACACGGACGTGGGTGTCGGGTGGGGACGGTGGCTGATTGCCCACGACAGCGACAGCCGCGATCGTCTATTGTCTGCGCTTACGGATACGAAGGCCCCAACTCGGGTTGGAATAGTTTCTGCGCTAGGGCATTCAGACGAGTTCGAGAACGACGACTTCGGGGCTGCTGCCCGGGTATGCCCGCGGAGCGGCGAGAACATCGCTCCAGATGTGCGCCCCGATCACAGGATGAACGAACGCATCTGCACTACGCGCGGACATCATCCTGCTGTGTGCTCTCGCCCCGGCAGTACGTGCGCCGTCCCCACGATCACCCCCGAGACGGATGAACAATTCCTCCGCAAGTCGGTACTGTCCTTCGTTGATGCGCGACCCATCCGCAACGCGCTCATCTCCGGATTTGAACGGTGTGAAATGTAAGAGCACGTCCGCCACCACGTCGGCGATGTCGGGAGGTATCAATGGCGGCACCAACGTGAGGTCGCCGTGCACGGCCGACATGTAGCCCAAGCAAGCGATGGGAAATCTGCTCCAGTCGCTTTCCCCCACCACTACGGCCGTGGCGGCAAACACAAAGTCGTCGAACAGATCTCGGTGCACCGGCGGTAAGCGACGCATCGCGTTCGCGTCGGCCAGCGAGACACCGTCGTAGATGAATTGTTCGAGGACTCGACCCTCTACTTCTTGCAACCACATATGAAAACCCGCGAACTAGGAGGACCGCCAGACGAAGCCGACGGACGCGGGGTCACCGAGCGCCAGTAAACACGCCCGGCCGTTCCTCCACAAGCCACGGCCTGAGGCGTCGTGGTCAGCTCGCCCTCGTCAGTTGCCGCGCTGTTGCCTTCGTGGTGGCAGGCGAATCAGAGTTCGGGCGCGGGCGGGTTCACTCTGTCGCACACAGGCGTGACGGGATCGGTGGGAGTAGTCCGAACGGCCTGTAGGTCCACCTGGGTGAGTCGCCGCCTTGCACGGTTCACTTGCGTTCGATTGCGAGGGTTCAAAAAGATGAGTAAGTGATGACTGGAGCATCCACAGACGTCCATCAGCTACCCGGCGGTGCGAATCCGGCACACAACTCGCAGGTCAGCGGCATAGCAACCGGGACCTGACTCCCGGTATTTGCGATTGGGAGTCAAGTCTCTGAAACGTCCTCCGCCGCTTGAAAACCCGCAGGTCAGGGAGTTGCGATTTTCGCGAAGCTTGCGGTCGGCTACACATAACCAGACAACAAAAAGTGCCCTTGAACAGCAAATATGCTGTTCAAGGGCACCTGTTGTGCGCCATCAGGGATTCGAACCCCGGACCCGCTGTACGAGAGATGACAATTCACGTGGATGCACTCACGTCCACGATCGGCCCGCTGAGCTGGGTGTTCGGCGAATCGAGTGACCACCTGTGTCCGTCTGTGTTCATGCGAGTTCGACCCAAAGTGATGAGTAAAAGATGACCTTCAGCAACCCGCTCCCAGTCCATTGACGTCCCGCAAGATCTTGCACCGTCTAAACGGACCGCCGTGGACGTTCGACTCCACCATGTTTCAAAGTGATGAGTTCGGAACCTTCTGAAACTACGTACTTCGGGACTACCTGCTGAACCGCACGGACCGATAACTCGCACATTTGCGACGCGACATAGTGCCGATAGCAAAGAGACCGAGTCAGCTGCATGAGCTGCGGGCGATAGATCACCCTCTCCTGGAGGCGACACCAACTACTACACGCCCGGTAGTATGAAGGTGGCGGTAAACGTCGATGCGCGCATTCGCCGCGGGCAGGGGCCAATCGACGGGAGTAGCTGCATAACCCGACGACACTGTCGCCGTCGGCTCGAAGGGGGGATCCACCATGAAGTCCACAGCGTCAGACCCGCTCCTACTCGGACACGGGACGGTGTACAAACCGCAGCACGACTCGCACATGCTTGCCGAAGCCGTCCTTGCCCGCGGCATTCCGAACAACTCACGGGTACTGGACCTGTGTACGGGGTCTGGAATTCAAGCCCTGACGGCCGCGACGCTCGGGGCTCATCGAGTACTGGCAGTGGACATCTCACCGGCAGCCGTCGAATCGACGAGGGCTGCCGCGCGGCGACTCGGCCTCGATATCGAAGCGCGTCAGGGCGACCTCTCCGTCGCACTGACACACGGCCCCTACGACGTCGTACTGTGCAATCCCCCGTATGTACCGAGTGCGCACCTACCACCCACCGAAGGCCCCTCGGTGGCGTGGGATGCAGGGGTGGACGGGCGAGCGTTCCTGGATCCACTGTGTCGTGCGGCTCCAGACCTACTGTCCGACAACGGGTTCCTCCTACTGGTCCATTCCGAACACGCTGACGTTCCGAAGTCGCTTGCGATGATGGAGGAAAGAGGCTTGACAGCATCGATCGTGGCCAGGCAAACCATCGGATTCGGACCGGTCTTGCTAGCGCGCGCCGCGTGGCTGGAGGCCAACGGCCTCATCGTGCCAGGATGCCGGATCGAAGAGTTGGCAGTGATATTGGCCCAGAAAAACATTGGTACCTAATTCGTCCCCTCGAGCGAACATGACTCACCCTGCGACGTCCGTCGCCGCCGCTGTTCGACGGGCAACCGGCCCTGAGCACCAGAGCGAGTGGTCTCGTCACTGCAGGGCGGCGGCGAGGTCCGTCAGTGCAGCGGTCTCCGCGCCAGGGTCGGGGGTGCTCGACCGGATTGCGGTGAGCACGATGTCGATACGCGAGTCGAGTGCTGTCCACCCCGCAGCGTCGAGCGGCTGCAACGTGGGTTGATCGTCGTCCCAGGTGGTTTCGAGTTTCTTCGCAGCAGTTTTCGCCTCGTCCTGCTGACCGGACCGAACTGCCCAGGCAGTGTCGTCGACGATCGCGCGGAGCTCGGTGACCTGCTGCGGCGGGAACTTCGCGATCGCCTCCCCCGGCGCGAGATCGGTGATCGCAGCCCCCGAACCCTCCGCCTCACTTACCGGCGCTGTATGTGGCTGCGCAGACGCCCACGACAGAAGACCCGCCGTGGCAACCGCGACTGCCGCGAAATAGACCAGCATCGTGCGCTCACGGCGCGTGTCTGTGGCGACCGGTTCGGGCTCGACACGGTGGTTTCCGATCACGTCTCGTTTCGTTCGCGTCAGGTACAGCACCGTAGCCAGGATCGCGACCAGGAACACCACACTGGTGACGAATGTGCCGAGTCCGAGGCCGTGCTCGGTGCTCGGTTGGGCGAACCAGTCTCCCAGGTTCGCACCCAGCGGACGGGTGAGGATATAGGCCAACCAGAACGCCAACACGGCGTTCGCACCGAGCCTCCAACCGGCGACGACAGCCACGATCAAGCCGGCGGGCAGAAGTACCGACGTGCCCGGGCCCCACCCGGTGATGCTCAGCGTCCAATCGCCCGCCGCGGTCCCGAGCGCGAAGGTCACCAGAATCGCCAACCAGTAGAACAGCTCTCGGGGCACGGTCACGATGCTGTGGATCGACAGGGTCCGCTCCCGCACGAACCACACCCCGAACACCACCGCCAACAACGCGGCGAACACCGACACGCTCACCGGCAACGGAACACCGCGACTGTCGGTGAGGATGTCGGTGTACAGCGTTCCCGTGACACTGAGCACCACCACCGTCAGCCAGTACACGGCCGGTACGTACTTCGACAGCAAGATCTGAACCGCAAGCACCGCAACGAGAATCGCGGTGAACAATCCCGCCGTCGCGGTCAGTCCGACACCGAGGGTCATGTTCACCCAGTCCGCGACACTCTCCCCCACCGTGGTGCAGAGAATCTTCACGACCCAGAACCAGACCGTGATTTCGGGGACCTTGCTCAGCGCCCGGTGGTGGACCGTCAGGTGCTCGGAATCGGTGAGATCGCTCATGAACCGGGACCGTACCCACGTGTTGCTGAAGGTCCGCTGAGGATCACCCACCGTGGATGCCGACCTCGCCGAACCACGCGTCTACGGCCCCCGGCGAACCGATCCCCGCGCGACCAGTTCCACGGTCAGCGCGACGGCGATGGTCTGCGCAAGCAACAACCCGGCGAGCACCAGAATCTGTACAGCCCCCGCCTGCAAGGCCGAACCACTGGCCAGCAACACGCCCACGAACGCACCCGGCAACGTCACCAGCCCCACCGTCCGTGTCTGATCCAGGCCCGGCAGCAGCGCGTCGTTCGCGGTGGGCCGCACCACCTCCACGCGCGCATCACGTTCGGTCATTCCGAGGCTCAGTGCCGCCTCCACTTCTCCGTGCCTGTCGGTCAACGCGGCCAGTGCGCGGCGCGCGGACAGTGATGTTGCGGTCATCGTCCCGCCCAGGATGATTCCGCCGACCGGAACAATCGAGATGCCCTGCGCCGGAACGACACCGGTGAGCAAGCACAACGGGACCACGATCCCGACACCCACCGCCAGGGGAACCACGAGCCAGATACCGGACCTCCCCGACTCCGAACGCCGAATCGACGTGAACGCCGCAGCCCCGAACATCACCAGCAGCACCAGCAACGACGACCACAGATGCTCGAGCGCCGCAGCGAGAATCAGCGAGATCGCCGCCAATTGAACGAAGCCGCGCAGAGCAGCAGCGGGAGCGGTGATCATTCGACCGATCGACGAGACCCGATAGATGATCGCAGCGAGCGTCACCATCACGCAGCAGAGAACCACGAGCGGCAGACCAGGCTGGGCCAAGGAGGAACTCACCGGTCGAGTATGTGGCGTGGCCTGTATCGGTTTCAGACCAGGGCGGGGACAGAACCACTCTCAGCGCTTCTTCAGCGGCCGGTGGGCACCATGAAGCCATGTCCATCCAGCGGTCGACGTACGCCGAACAACACGTGGTCACGCAGGGTGTTCTCTGGACGTTCGCACCCGAGTTGCAGCGAACGAACAGCGTCGTCCCAGGAAGCTCCCACACTCTGGATCTCGAGACCCTCGACCACGCGGGCAGACCTCGGAAAGGCCTCACATGATTACACCGGAATCCGGCTTCCGCAGAGCACGTATCGCTACTGCGGCAGTGGCAGGAGTCGGGGTCGCCGTCGTGATCGGAACCTCGGCACTGGCATTCCTCGATACTCAGAACACCGATACAGCCAACGCAGCGAGCGTCTCGGAAACGACTTCGACAACGCAGTCGGACAATGGGACCACCTCGTCCCCGAACCCGTTCGGTACCTCGCCGCGCGTCTCATCGGGATCCGGAACACCACACAGCACGACCCACGGCTCATGACTGTCGTCGCCGAGAAGAACTCGATAGCCGAGTCCCGCTGGCAGATGTGGAGCACCGACGTTCATCTTGTCGTGACCGACCCGAGGTCGCTCGAGGCCGCGGAGTCGCTGGTGCGCAGCGAACTCGACGCGGTCGACCACGCATGCAGCAGGTTCCGGCCCGATTCCGAAATCATGAACCTGACGGGATCACATGTCCGACCCGCCCCCGTCAGTGCCGTACTCGCCGACCTCGTGCTCGCGTCGCTGCACGCAGCCGACATCACCGACGGTGCAGTGGACCCGACGCTCGGCTCAGCGATGATCGACCTGGGTTACGACAGGGACTTCTCACTGCTCGAACCACCCACCGGGGGTTACTCCGCAACCGTCTCCGTCGTACGCCGCGCCGACTGGACAATGGTGACCCTGCACGACGGCATGCTCACGGTTCCGGAGGGTGTTGTTCTCGATCTGGGAGCGACCGCGAAAGCGCTGGCAGCCGACCGCTGTGCCGCACTCGTCGCGTCCGAACTGGGCTGCGGAGTTCTCGTGTCTATCGGAGGTGACATCTCGACGAGCGGTCCGCCGCCGAGCACGGGATGGCAGATTCGAGTGGCCGACGGTGACAACCAACCTTCGACGAACGTCACCATCGGGTCCGGCGTCGGAGTTGCCACGTCGAGCACCCAGCGGAGGCGATGGTCGAAAGGCGGAAAGACTGCACATCACATCCTCGATCCGCAGCTCTTGGTCCCCGTCGAACCAATCTGGCGCACAGTCACTGTCGCCGCACAGAGCTGTTTTCTGGCCAACACGGCCAGTACCGCCGCCGTCGTGAAAGGTTCGGCCGCCGTGCGATGGTTGAGAGACATCGGCCTTCCCGCGCGAATGATCGATGCCGACGGTGACACGACAGTGACACCCGGATGGCTCGAGAAGAGTTCCCACAGTGGACATCCGAACACCGAGGAGGACTGATGGATCAAGCACTGTGGGCACTCGGACGGGGAACCGGCATCGCGGCGTTGTTGATACTCACCCTCTCCATGGCATCGGGAACGGTGACGCGATCGGGGCGACCGATTCTTACGTTGCCACGATTCGGCGTCGTGGAACTCCACAAGAACACATCTCTACTGGGGTCGCTGCTCATCGTGATTCATGTGGGTGCACTGCTTTTCGATCCCTACGCACAGCTGAACGTCGTCGACTCAGTGGTCCCGTTTCTCGGGCGCTACCGGCCGTTCTGGCTCGGGCTCGGCACCCTCGCCGTAGATCTGATCATCGTTGTCGTCGCCACTGCTCTGCTGAGGCACCGATTGGGGCACAGAACATTTCGGGTCGTTCACTGGTCGGCGTATGCCTTGTGGCCGATTGCCCTCGCTCACGCCCTGGGGAACGGAACGGACGTCGGACACGCATGGTTCCTTTCCATTGCTGCAGGGTGCGCGGTACTGGTGACGGCAGCGACGACGTTCCGGCTCCGCCACGATTTTCTCGAATTCCACCACTCCAGAGCAGGAGCACAGCAATGACGACCTCCAGCCTCACTCACATTTTGTCCGGTGCCGGGTTCGACCTCGACCGACATGCGCACACGTTCGGGCCGGTGCCTGCCGGCGACGATTCGGTCATCACGGCTATCTCACGTTCCGGCCTGGCCGGGCGCGGTGGCGCAGGTTTTTCTACCGGGGCGAAGATGGCCGCCATCACCGGTCGCCGACCCGTAGTGATTGCGAACGGATCCGAGGGGGAACCGATGAGCAGCAAAGACGCTGTCCTACTATCCGATTCACCACACCTCGTTCTCGACGGCCTGGCGATCGCCGCGGAAGCAGTGGGTGCGACCGACGCATTCCTTGTCGTACCGGCCCCGAATACCGACCGGTTGCGCAGCGCCATCACCGAACGGCGACACAGTGGTTGGGATCGCACCGACGTCCACGTCGTCGTGTCCGCCGGACGCTTCGTCTCCGGGGAGAAGACGGCTCTGATCGCGGCGGTCGAGGGCAAGCCACCGATTCCGCGGTCCTCACTGGCATCGTCTTCGAAATCGGGAATGAAGGGACGTCCGACTCTCGTGCACAATGTCGAAACTCTCGCGCACGTCGCCACCGTTGCGCGATTCGGCGTCGACTGGTTCCGATCGTCAGGAACTACGAGCGAACCTGGAACGATGCTCGTGACGTTGTCCGGCGCAGTGAACAACCCCGGCGTTGTCGAGGTACCGATCGGAAGCCCACTCGAGTGGGTTGTCGGCGATATCGGACGAGCGGACATGGACAACACTCGCGCCGTGCTGGTCGGCGGTTATCACGGAACCTGGATCAACCGAGCGGACCTCGCAGGGCGACGCCTCTCGAGAGAATCTCTCGCCGCGATAGGCGCTAGTCCGGGAGCGGGGGTGGTACACGCGCTGGCAGTCGACACCTGCGGTCTTCGTGCCACGGCCGACATAGTCGACTACCTTGCACGGGAAAGCGCTGGGCAATGCGGGCCCTGCCTGAACGGGCTTCCCCGGCTGGCGTCGGAATTCGCCGACCTCGCCTACCACCGTCCCGGTGAACAGACGATCCACGAGATCCGCCGCTATGCCGGACTCGTCGACGGGCGCGGTGCATGCCACCATCCCGACGGAACCGTACGGCTCGTCCTGTCGGCCTTGACCGCATTCGCCGACGACGTGCGCATGCACAGCACCGGCCGCTGCGAGGCAACAGCGCGACTGCGGAGAACCTGGTGAAACTCGACAGAACTTCAGAGTCCAGGCTTCACATCGACTGGACGCGCTGCGACGGCCGGGGCCTGTGCACCGAACTGCTCCCCGAGATCCTGTCCTGCGACGAGTGGGGATATCCGCTGTCTGCAACTCCTGATCCGACCGTCCCCTCGAGATCTCTGGGTAATGCGCTCAAGGCCGTCGACCTGTGTCCGCGGATGGCATTGGCGTTGCACTCACCGGACCGAACGAGACCGTAGAGCCATCTCGGCGATATCAGGTGAGTTCCTTCGATCCGCTGGGCTGATGCGTCGGAATTCTGATCTCGAAGCGTGCTCCTCCGAGCGGGGAACGGGAAACCGTCACCGAGCCTGTGTGGGCGGCGGCGGTGCCGGCGACGATGGCCAATCCGAGACCGGCACCGCCTTCGTCGCGTGTGCGGGATGCATCCAACCGTACGAACCGATCGAAGACTCGTTCACGCTGTTGTTCGGGGATCCCCGGGCCGTCGTCATCGATCACGATGACAGCGGACCCTCCGGACGGTGTGCAGGACAATTCGATTCGAGTGACGGCGTGCCGAACAGCATTGTCGACAACGTTGCGCACCATTCTCGCCAACGCGGGTTGATCTCCGGTTACCCGGACCGGAACGATCGACGTTCCCACAGTCAGATCCGTCATTGCGTCGATCCGTTTGCCTTCCTCGTACAGCACATCGTCGAGGTCGACGTCGACCGCGCCGAGCGGTGATTGCTTCTCGTCCGAACGAGCAAGCAGGAGAAGGTCTTCGATCAGCCGGCGCATCCGACGCGCTTCGGGCAACAACGATTCGTCGATCAGCGAGGCATCGATCAGCTCCGGCCTTGCTGCGGCGAGCTCGAGAGCGGCAGTAATGGTTGACAGCGGGCTACGAAGCTCGTGGGAGGCATCGCTGACGAATCGTTGTTGCGCGCGTTGTCCGGCCTGGAGCCGCTCGAGCATCCGATTCATCGTCACTGCGAGTCGCGCGATCTCGTCGCGGGATTGTGGCACCGGGATACGTTCTCCCAGATCTTTGTTCGAGATCGAGGCGACGCGGGTGCGTATGCGTTCGACGGGGCTCAACGCCGCACCGACGAGACGGCATGTCGCCAGCGCGACCAAAGCGACCACTACCGGACCGACGATGGCGAGCAGAATCGCGACTGTGGACACCACTTTTTCCACTGGCTCACGGTCGGCCCCGACCAGTACCGTCACCGGCCCGGCCGCCGTCTCCGCGCCGCGAGCTGTGACCCAGAAGTCACCGTCTTCGGCCTGTTCGATGCGTCCGAGATCCCTAGTGGTCGAGGGTGCGACCTCGACCGTGGACAATGGACGTCCGCCATCCGCCCGCGAGGAGGCCGTTACCGCCCCGCTCCCGTCGACGACCTGCACTATGCCGATCTGGCCGTCTGTTGCCAATGACGACTCGTCGATTTGCGCGGGACGATCGGTCTCGAGTTGCTCGCTGACCTGTACGGCCCGGGTGTCAGCGGCCGTGCGAGCGGAGGATTCGAGTGAGCTGTAGAGGATACCGATCAATGCGCCACCCGCCGCGATCAGGCACACGGCCAGGACCACGGTCGAGGCGACCGCGGATCGCACCCGCACCGTCCACGATCGTGGCCGCAAAAGGTCCACGGAGGTACCGATAGCTCTCATGGCGCTCAGTCTCCTGCCAGCCGGTATCCGACCCCGCGGATCGTCTCGATGCTCTTGCGCCCGAAGGGCTGATCGACCTTCTTCCGGAGATACCCGATGTAGACCTCGACGATGTTCTCGTCCCCGTCGTAGTTGACGTCCCACACCGACCGGACGATCTCGGACTTGGTGACCACGACGCCGCTGCGCCGCATCAGGAATTCGAGCACGCTGTACTCACGAGGGGTCAGCGCCAGTTCCGTTCCGCCCCTGGTGACACGGTGACGTGCGGGATCCAACTCGAGATCGCCGGCTGCGAGCACGGAAGGGCGTTCGGGAGCGCCCCGTCGGACCAGGGCGCGTAGGCGAGCAACCAGGACGACGAAGGAAAACGGTTTGACCAGATAGTCGTCCGCTCCGAGATCGAAGGCGTCGGCCAGATCGTATTCACCGTCCTTGGCCGAGAGCATCAGAATCGGCGTCCACACGCCCTGCGCGCGGAGATCGCGCACGATGTCGTACCCATGTCTGCCCGGCAGCATGATATCGAGAACAAGAACGTCGAACTCGCCGGTCGCGGCGCTGTGGAACCCGTTGTCACCGTCGTGCTCGACCTCGACGGTGAACCCGTCGGCTACCAAACCGCGGCGGACCATTTCCGCCAGACGCACTTCGTCCTCCACCACCAGAACCCGCATCGACAACTCCGTCCGTATATGTGACGCAAGTACAACAGACCCACTCAGGCACCGACGAGCCGCTCTCAGCGGTTCTTCAGGAGCTGCTCTACACACTGATCGGCGTGCTCCTCTCCTCATCGATGTCCGCCGTTCACGCAACAGCCGCCGAAGCGCTCACCGAAGCCGCCACCGCCGACGTCGAGATCGCCGGGTTGGTGATCGCAGTTGGCCTCCTCGCAGCCGGGATCATGCTCCGCATCCGCTCCGACCATGCCGGAGCGACGATCCTCGGCACGCTCGGCTTCGCTTTCGCAGTGGTGGTACTCGCCGTCGCAGTCCACACCAACGGATGGCTGACCAAGGCCGACGCACCTGTCGCGGCCTGGTTCGTCGATCACCGAACGCACGCGCTCGATGATCTGGCCCTCGCCGTCACCACAGCGGGTGGCCCCGCCGAGACCGCCGCGTTGGGCCTCGTGGTCGCGGTGCTTATCGTGTGGAGAACCAAACGCTACGGCCCGGCGCTGGTGATGCTGGCGACCGTCGCCTCGGCGTCGATGCTGTGCACGATCGTGAAACTGGTCGTCGGACGCGAGCGGCCGCCGCAGTCGATCCAGTTGATGCTCGAAACCGATTTCTCGTTTCCGTCGGGGCACGTCACCGGGACCGCTGCCCTGTCGCTCATGCTCGCCCTCCTCGCAGGAATACATCGATCGAGAGGCGTACGAGCGTTGCTCCTCGGGATCGCTCTGGCAGTGACCGTTGCCGTTGCGTGCACACGGATGTATCTCGGCGTCCACTGGCTCACCGACGTTCTCGCCGGCGCGCTCCTCGCAGCCTGCGCGGTCACCCTGGGCAGCTACGCACTGCATCGTCTCGACTCCGCCGGTGCCTTTGACGCGACGCCACCTCGACTGCTGATGAACAGGATCTCGCTGTGACGTCGGGATTGACCGGCGGCGTCCTCGACCCGAGCACGCTCGTCGCGACATTCGGGTTGATCGGGCTGCTCGTCGCCTTGTTCGTCGAGACAGGTCTGCTGATCGGGTTCTTTCTCCCCGGCGACTCTCTGCTCTTCACCGCCGGAGTGCTTGTGGCGCAGTCCGATCCGTTCGTTCCATTGTGGGTGATCCTGGTGTCCGCACCGATCGCCGCCGTTCTCGGCGATCAATGCGGCTACCTGATCGGCCGCGCCGCCGGCCCTGCTGTCCTCGACCGACCCGGTGCCAAACGGCTCGGCCCTGCGCAGCTTGCCCGCGCCCAGTCGTTCTTCGGCACCTACGGGGCACGCACTGTCGTACTCGCCAGATTCGTTCCCGTCATCCGGACACTCGCACCCGTCATGGCCGGCGCGTCGAGCATGAGATACCGAACCTTCCTCGTCTACAACGTCATCGGGGCCGTCGTCTGGGGTGCCGGCGTACCGATGCTCGGCTACCTACTCGGCGGAATCCCGTTCGTGCGCAACCACATCGAGATCATTCTCATCGCAGTCGTCGCACTGTCGATACTCCCGATCGCGATCAACTACCTGCGCTCCCGTTCCAGAGCACGCAGAACAACACCTCGGCACGGGCACCGCCCCGACCCCGATACCAGTTCCGCCGCCCGGCACTGAACGAAGCTGGCAGCGAACACGCTTCGAGGCGACACACGCCGAAAACTCCCCCGCGGTCGCTGGGTCGGTCCTCTCCATCCGCTGACCACACCGGCAAACCGAAGCCCGCAAGTGCGGCCCATGGCCGAGCATGGGTGGCCCAAAGTGATGAGTAAGTGATGACCTTCCCCTGTGGCCGCGCCCCGACGACGATCCGAAACCCGTAAATCAGCAAGATGCGCAGGTAGCAGGCATGGAAGCACCGCCACCGACTCATTTGACTCCATGACACACAGTCTTGCGATTCGAATCATCACGACCGCCGCGAAATCGAACGCGACCTGGGAAAACACACCATGATTCACTCATCACTTTGCCCGCAAAGTGATGAGTTGACCTGATCCGTCGAGGCAAAAAGATGACCCCTTGACCGACATTTTCGCTGGTCAAGGGGCCATTCTTGTGCGCCATCAGGGATTCGAACCCCGGACCCGCTGTACAAGAGATAACAATTCAAGTGGATACACTCGCGTCCATCGGTGGCCCGCTGAGCAGGGTGTTCGGCGAATCGAGTGACCACCTGTGTCCGTCTGCGTCCATGCGAGTTCGACCCAAAGTGATGAGTAAAAGATGACCACCGGCGACCTGCTTTCAGTCCATCGGAATCCCGCATGGTCCACCATCGTGTAAACGGACCGCCATGGCCATTCGACTCCACCACGACTGAAAGTGATGAGCTGGAAAATAAGTGCAACACCGGCCGATCACGCTGTCGGCCTGGACCAGTCGGCAGCGGTCATACCGGCGGTTTGCGAACACCCAGCAACCCACTCTCAAGGCAGCCACACTTGAAGAGGGACTAACTTGCCCGCAGCTCAAGGTCAGCGCAGCACAACCAGTAGCCTCGCCTTTCACTTGATCGACGATAGCGATAGCCGGCTCGCGACAACGCTTGGGCGACGGACGCGTATTACACCACATAAATTTTGAGCTGTGTTTGAGATAGATAGTCAATCGAAAGTTAGCCGATGCCAAAACTCATTAGAGATTGACCCAAGTTGCAGCGTGCAGCGCCTCAACTGCCTAAAGTCGTCTCCTCGATCAACCTGTCATAAGTATCGACGATCGGCGACCACAGCGGGTGCACTCGGTCAGGAACCACAATATGTGCGCGCCGACGTGCCCTGGTGAGTACGACGTATAGTAGACGCGACAAAGTTGGGTACGGGTGTCCCTCGTTGCCGTGGTACTCATCGTCCTGCAAGAGCAGGATCGTTACGTCGGCCTCCCTCCCCTTGGTTTGATGCAAATTCATGACCTGCACCGGGTGCGGTCGCAATCCTCCGTTTCCCACCAGCGTGGAGTGGCGATACCGCTCCAATTCCGCTTCGACCACGCTGAATGGCCCGCCGTCGCGAAGGTGCCGTAACGCTGCCCGGGTACGACGGGCCGCTAGGGTCCATGTCTCCTGGCCGCGGCGCGTTCCTAGGCGCGAGTAAGCACCCGAGACGACGTCGGCAAGCCTGTCGACATCCAACGGGTTCGACGCTGCGAGAAGATCATTGGCCACATACGACAGGGCGCGTTCGAATACCGGGTTCGTCTTCTGCACTATGTCCTGAACCAACGGCGTGTGCGCCCGGTAATTCGCAGCGACGTAGACCGCGAAGGCCGATCGACCGGGTACGCCGTGCAAAGCGTAGCGGAGCATAGCCGCTTGCGCGTTCAACGCCTCCGCGTACGCCTCGGAAAGACCAACCTGCTCGTGCCGCACTCCGCTTTCGGTCAGAACGTCAGACAGTTCGGTTGTCGCTGCGTTGGTGTGGGTGAACACACTCACCGTGTGCTGCTCCGCGCGTTCCGCGGCGATTATCTTGATTGGGGTCTCGTACGGGGCCCTGCCCCCAATCCGCGTGACGACAAGACGCCTGCCCTTTACGGCACTCACGAACGCTGCGTCGTTGAATCGGCGTTCGCGCGCTGCGTCGGCCGCCGCAGGCAGCACGCCTGTCGTGTCGCGATGGCTGGTGACCGGCAGGTAGATAGGAACCGAGCCGGGAAGCCGTAGGGCGTCCGCCACACGGAGGTCAGGGTCGATCCTCTTCATCTTGGCGTAGATGCATTGATTGACGTCGCCGAGCAGGATCCGGCGCGACGTCGGCGCGATGGCCTGCATGAACTGCCACTCTTCGTTGCTGGTGTCCTGAAACTCGTCGCAGATCACCAAGGCATAGCGACGGCGGTAGTAGTCGGATACCGCGTCATTATTGAGGATGTCGAGTGCCATCGGGATTAGTTCCGCGTAGCGCAGACTGTCGGGAACGGAGCCCTGCACTCGGTGTTCTGCCTCCGACTGGATCCGTATCGGCGGAGGATGGCCGTATGCCGGGCCCCAGTCGTTCACGATGCGCCAAGCGAAACCGTGGAAGGTGACCATGTCCATGCGGTTGAGCAACGGCCCCACCACGAGCCCTGCGCGCTCGACGACCTGAGCCACTGCGGTCCGCGAGAAGGAGATGAGGAGCACCCGGGCCCGGGACGGCAACGGCGTCGCTACTTTCTCGGTCAACATTCTGTGGCGCTGCGCGTCGTGCGACGCGTCGTTTGAACGGATGAAATCCGCGGCCGCCGCAGCCGCCGTCGTCGTCTTGCCTGTGCCGGCTCCCCCGAGCACGACGGTTACCGTGGCCACCGACTTGATTACGTCGATCTGCGTTCCGACTGGGGTGAAAGTCACTTCGCTGCTCATGCCACCGTCGCGGTGGGGGTCAACAAATCGATACGGCGAGGACCGGCGTACGCGGCGGACGCTACAAGGCCTACGGTCGCGAGAGCTTCCTCGATGACAGGGGGCAGCGCGCCCGCACTTTCGACGACGGCGTCCAGGAACTGCTCATGTAAGCCTTTTTTGTGCAGGACTGTCGATACAACGCCAGGCACATCGTCATCAGACGTGCCCACGGACGGATCGGGGATTCCATACGCAGGCAGCACCCCTGAGGCGGCACGGAGGTGGACGACATTGACGCCCGACTGCAACGCCTGCTCGATCGCGGTCTTGAGAGGAAGCCGGACCACCGCGTCACACGCGGCCTCGATGTCTGCCAGCACCGTCGCCGAAGTCTTGTCCGGATCGCGATCGATGAGCGCGATGACGCGAAACCCGAGTAAACGCGCAAGATTCGCTACGCGCGGGATCTGACCGGTTCCGCCGCCGGAGCCGTTGTCCGCCGATATAAGGCGCACGCCCATCGCCGCGAGAGGCGAGCGGGCGGTTCCCGGGTAGCGGTCAGCCGCGCTGAAGGTTGTCAGGTCGTGTGGGCCCTCCACGATCGCAACTACCGGCGCCGTGAGAGCGGGTAGCAGCTGAGTGTGCACTAGGCGCCGCACCGCAATTTCCTTCCGGTCGCTCGGCACCGCAAGCTGGTGGTGGCTTCGAATGCCTCGGAGGCGCGCGAGCCGCACCAGCTCGGCAGGAGCGAACGCTCGTGCCACCTCAGGCCGCCGCGTGGACACCCACACCTGCGCGGCGGCGGCGCGCAACGACGCGGCCAAATGTTCGGAGGTGGCCGCGTCCAGTCCATCGCCGAAGTCGTCGCCGAGCACAATTGGGCGGTCAGTAGTGGTGGCGAGCAGCAGCGCCTCGGCCGCAGCCAAGACCGCCGACGTCGTTGATCCGTGGTTTGACAGGCCTAGCAAGCCCGCGTCGTCGAGTTCCAGCGCTGGTTGCACGGTGCGCAGCAAGGCTGACAATGAGCCGTCCTCCGGTTGAAACCGCACAGCGTCGGCCGTAATCGGCGTCCCAGTTAGATGGTGAGAGAGTTCCCCGACCTTCAATACGTCGTCTACGGTCGCCGAGATGGTGGGGTGCCGCGCGAGTGCTGCTGTCGCGGTGGCTACCGACTTCTCAAGCGTTCGGAACGCTTCGGACGCCCCTTCGGCGTTCCTTTCGATAACAAGCCGTCGCAGCGCACCTTCAGCTCTCAATTGAAGCGGGCGCTGCATTGACAGGACGATGACAGGAAGGACCCGCCGGGTCGCAACAGGGACCTTCGCGTACTGCGCTACTGCGGGGTTGCTACGTGCCGGAAAGTACACAACGTGCTCAAGAGAGTCGGCTTTCGGATCGTAGGTGACCCGATAGCTGAGCCGCACCCCAAGCTTTGCGTCGAACGCCGCGTTTCCGGTGTTGTCGATCTGGTCGCCGTCGAGCGGTTCAAGGAACCCATCGCACAACTGTTCTAGCTCTGGATCGAGGTCCACCAGGGTCACCTCGACTTCGGCGTAGGGAGCCAGGGTTGGTTCATCCACACTAGTCCCGCCGGCCGGTCCAGCTGCCAGCACGTCGACGGGCTGATTCTCGGGTGGCGGGGTCGGCGCACTAGAGCCGTCCGTCGTGCACGCGTCTTCGGCGGGCTGGTCCTCGCACGGCGAGTTCGGTGCACCAGAGTCATCCAACGTGGATGCGTCACTTACATTCGTCGAGGTGCCATTCCTATGCCGTCGGATGTCGGTGAGCGACGGCTGCACGCGGATGTACGCGGGATCTAGAAGTCTCGCTAGTGCGGCGATCACATCGGTACGGCCCGATCGAGGCACGCCTGCAAGCACCACATGTTTCTCGGGTCGAAGATCCAGCTCTGCCCAACCGCGGAAGTCTTTCAGCCGCAGGCGCGAGACGCGCACATTGCCCTCCTGGTCTGCCGTGTCGACGCAAGTGCTCTTTGACCCCCACGCCGATAAGACGGTAACAACCCCGAGCAAGCCGTGGTGGTGGACGTGCGTTTTTCTTTAACTACAGAAGTGTGCAGTGTAGGCAGCAACGTGCCCAACGCAGCTACGCGTTGGGGTGAATTTTTACCTATCACAGAGTTGGGATGACACGCCCCAGGCGGACTTCAAAGTCGAACGCGACCTCCGTACGATCTGCGCCACGCTCGCGGTCTCGGACATCAGTAACTCTAAGCAGTAGAAATCCGCCTTGGGATCTCACGGCAGCAATGTTTCCGACTGCAACTTTACGCGAGTAGTGGCTCCAATCATACGCACCTGGATCATCAATCTCATTGAATTCCTTTGCGAATCGCATATCAGCAACGTAACTGGTGTGATCGAGGGCGTACACGCTGTCATGACCGCATCGCGTCAACCTAAATCTAAATTTTAGATTCCCGTGTTCGACGCTGAAGCTGCCGTCTCCAATTGAATAGTCGAACGAAGCGCTACCGCGCTGACCAATAGCGATCTTGTACTGATCGATGAAACTGCTGTTGTCTTTTGCAATCTGCTCACGGAAGTCCTCGTCGAAATCCTTCATCGAGATTTCCGCATCGCGTAACATTTTCCAACCCTCACGATAAATCTTTGGGTTCGGATCGTAGATCCCTACGTAGACTGCACTCACGCCATGATTAATCAGGTGAGTCGCGCATGGCTTCTTCGGGTCGTTGCGACGTGAGCACGGTTCCAACGTGGTGTAGACGGTTGACCCGCTCAAGTCAACGCCCTCTCCGCTGAGCCGCTCGAGCAAACCGTACTCGGCGTGGCGACCCTCGCCGGTCTCACCTCGAAACGATTCACCCAGCACCCGACCGTCTCGGACTACCACAACACCTACTGCGGGCTTGTTGCCGGCTTCTGACTTGCTCTGCTTGCCCATCTCAACGGCTCGTCGCATAAACTTTCGCCGTTCAAGATGCTCGTCCACCCGGATACTCCTCAAATCGTTGGACGTTCAGCTTACCGACGAAGCCGATACGATGCCCCCTCACAACTGCTGTTCCGAACCACTTGAGGGCCATCGTCGGCCGCATGTACAGGTGCTACACGTGACGTGATGCGGTTGATCTTCATGGCAGCGCCGGCGATCGACCTTTGTAAGTGCGGCCGATCACTCCGGTTCACGTTCGTTCCGTCGTGCGATCAGGATCTCCCCGGGAAGTTGATAGAAACTAAGTCGCCGACGCGTTCAAGCGCCGCCTTCGCCGAGGACGATATGACGAGAGATGCCTGCTCGCTAAGAGTGAATACACCACCTTTCTGATGCCGTCTCCGGAATTTCTTCCACTTCTTCCAGATAGAAGCGTCGGCGACCATTACAACATCGACAAATGTCACCCACCCGGGCTCCTTCAGCGCATCCGTCAAAGCGCCGACGACGTCTTCCGATACGCCGGTCGAGGGCTTCTTCGCCGAAAGTCCGAATTCCTGCCGTGTGTAGAAGTCATTGATTTCTTCGCAGGAGTAACCAATGAGAATTCTCGTGTTGACGTCCGCGGAGTCCAATATGCTCAAGCGTGAGAGCAGGTATGCGCCGACGGCGTCAGCCTCAGTCGACGAAGAAGCCTGCGCCGCGTACATGCCTGCTCGAATGCGAGCGTAGTGGTGGAACGCCGCGGGATTGTCGAGCAAATCCACCACCATCAAAAGGTCGGTGAGTGAGACGACCCAGGTCGGGCGTCTGGTGCCACCCGCGACAGCAAGACCACTGAAGGAGAACGGATCGATCCGTTCGAAGGTCACGATGATCGCTGTGCCGCCCGAGAGCTCCTCTGGAAGTAGCTGGACCGGCTGCCCGTTCTCCGTTGGCGCGAACGATCGACCTCCCTCATCCAGGATGTAGGTAAGGGCGCGGTCAGTCTGCTCGAGCGCTTTACCAAGGATGGTCTTGATCTTTGCGTCTACCCGGCGCGGAGCCCCGCGCCGTCCAGGTTCGGTCAGTGCAATAGCCTTGGCCTCCACCACCAGCGGCCACTCTGTACAGACGAGGGCATCGATCTCGCCGTGAGTACCGGCGGCCAGGTCGTAGTGTCGCCCTGAGTGGACGTTGGCAGCACCAAATATTTTCTCCAGCGCGCCAGCAACCATGCGCTCATGCCCGTCCTGTCGATGTTTATAGTACTTCGCCGGGTCGTAGCCGTCACGCTTCGGTTCCACAGCAAGCCGGTGGTGGATGACGGCCGAGAGCGCCCACGGATCTGGAACGAGGTAGGTGCCCTCGTCGATCGCTATACAGGGGTGGGTGCGTGCTTGGTTTAAGTCACTGGGCGAACGGAACTCAGGTTGACAACCGTACTTCGTCGAGAAGAAGTCCAGCATGGCGGCAACCTGCTCCACAGCGATACCAGTTTTCTCCGCCACATCGGCTGGATTCCAAAGTGTAATCGCGTCGAACGCTGTACGGATCGCTTCTCCCGCCTCAACTTTCGAACCGCCGCCGTTCAAAGCGTCAGCGACAGTGTTGAGCCCGTCCGAGAATGTTTGGTTCGCAGATCGGGCGACACGTCGCGTACAACGAATGACGTCAGCTGGGTCGAAACCGAGCCCGTTCAAATAATAGTCGCGGTGTCGCCCAGACACTTCGGCGTCCACATGTTCGAGGTGCGCCGCATAACCGGGCATCCGATCAGCTTGATAATCCAACCGCATCTGATGAAGTAGGAATCCACGCTCTTCTTCGCCGTCGGCGGCGTCCTCAATGGCCTTCGAGGCCATGCGAACTTCATCGGCTTCGAAGATGTCACTGATCAGTTGAGTCACGCGGCGCGTGACCTCAGTGGGAGTGCCCTCTTCCCCTGCGGGATCTATGGATAGCGCAACGCCGACTAAGTACTCGATCTTCGCAGCCCACGTAGACGTGGTGTCACCGTCAGCGACACTCTGGCTGCTGTAAATAACGGTCATTGCTGGTACCACTACCGAATTGATGAGCTGGGTGAGATTTCGACCGGCCATGAGTGCGCGGAGCTCGTCAATCATCGCAGTCATGTCACCTGATTGTTCTTGCAAGGCGCCCAGTAGCTCGTTCAACAGAGCTTCACGTTTAGGCCCAGGAGGGATCGAAGACCGTATCACCTCGGCCCCCGACGTAGGAGTCGTGGACTCGAATAACGCGTCGAGATCGGAGGGGCGGTGTTCTGGGAATCCGCCGAGTCGAGTCATGTTCTGATCGTAAATGAGTCATACGACAAGCACATTGGGATACCTGCAGCCCGGAGCCCACTTCCCGGGCCAGAATCGCTGCGCGCGGTTGGCAGGTACATGCTGTGGGCGTACATGCCACAATGCCGTCGAACCTCATCGACGGGTCTTGGGTGATTTGGCCCTCCAATCGCACACTGAACAGATTCGGCTGCCACAGTTTTCGTCGTCGGCGTTCTTGTTGATGCGCCTTACCGAAACTAGTGGCGCCCGCGTATCATCATCCGCTTGTGCTGGCGACGGGCGGACTCCAGTTGTGGTGCGAATATTTCAATGCCTGCTCGTCCGACGGAGGAGACCGACGGATCGGGCGACTGTGCGTAATCTTTCATCTGCTCGAGATGACCGGCGATACGTTCGTGGCGTTCGCCCCAGTGAGTGCCAAGCTCTATCAAGGTGGCTATCTGACCGGGGTCCACTCCCCGCGGGACTAGAATTCGGGCCAGGTCGTGGATTGGTATTGCTGGCCCAATGCTGTTGGCCGAGTGTAGAACGAACTCGGTGTCTACGACGTGCGTGTCAAGGAGGTGAGCTACCCAATTGCTGTCCCCACCGTTCAATGCCCAGAACACTCTGCGTCGAGCTGAGTCAACAGGACACGCTTCGAGGATCCTGGTCTTGGCGTCGATGTCCAGCTTGTAACCGGAATGATCGAAAGCGTCTAGAACGTGAAAAATGTCGCTCGTAGAGGACCTTCTCATCGCACCGATGAACACCTCCTCATACACATGAGGAGTCCTGACGAGCAGCTTGTCAAAGAACTCGTGATCCCCGTACAGATGGAATTTCATCGGCAGTTCGAGTTGCGCTATTGCCGAAACCCACAACGGCTCGAGCCCTGGAGTTAGAAACGCGCCTTGATCGTCGCTGGCAGCGAGCAATGCTGCTGCGGTGGCTGCTCGGAGATCCTTCCTGTCGGACGTTAGAAGTCTCCTGATCGCACTTTCCGCGTGTTCGTTCCTACGGACTACCAGTTCGAGCTCAGCGATGTCCTGCGGGGTGACTCTCGGTTCGACGAGGTTGAAGTAGCGATCGACATGCCGCTCTGACAAGGCAGTATTCACCAGAGCGCCGCGGACGGCAGGCTCGTCCAACAACTCGATGAAGAGGTCGTCTTCGAGTGCGTAATCATCGAGTACACGACTGAGCACAGGGTGCGCTTCGCGTAAAAGCCCGTGGGTTCGTGCGGCCTCTAGCCAGGGCACTAACCGGACGTCAGAGCGAGCGATCGCCGCGAATACCGTGTACGAACGGTTCGCGACACCCCAGTCGGTTCCGTCGAACTCGGGCTTGAGTAGTGCCAATCGCTCGCACAAGACTTTTGGGTCTTGGACAAGGTACGCGGCGACGTGCGTACGAGCTTCCTCTTCTATGTGTTCGCGCCACTGCCTCCAGTTCGATCCGGGTGGCCGTGCCTCGAACAGGAACGCGAGCAGTGGGTCCGTCTCGGGGTAGTCCTTACCCAACGGCTCAGCAAGGGCGCGTACTTGAGCGCGAAGGCCGGGGTAGTCAGCGCTTGCGTCCACGACGTAATCCGCAATGGAGATCGCTACTTTGGTTGCAGTAGATGCTTCTTCTGCGGAGACGCGAGCGCCGGGATGCGATTCGAGCCCGCGCGCGACACGCGACCACTCGCTGGCCAGGTCGACGAGCGACTTGAGGTCAGAGCGCGTGAGGTTGCTCGGTTCGGCTCCGAATGGCTCCCATACTCGGTCCATGAGCGTCGACATCGCGTGTGCAGGCAAAGTCGCACTGACCATTCGAGCTACATTGAGGTCTTCGGCGCTCATCCAACTCGCATCCAACGTCGGACGAAGCAACTGGCGTAGAGCCGATACCGCGACCGAGGTGCGTTCAGACACTCTGCCGTCGTCTTCTGTCCATCTCTGGATCCGCAACCACATCTCTGCGAGTAGACCTATCTGAATGGTGCCCTCGGGACCGAATCCACGCACATTGTCGACGACGCTCGTCCAGAAGGACTTCGGATCTCCACCTGACTGGCGAATCTGACAGGCGACATCGGCGGCCACAACCGCGACCTCGAATACGTGCAGATGCGCTATCGCCGCGCCTAGTGACCTGGTCACTACGTCGAGGGCGGCGCTTGTGACGTATGCCGAATCGCCCACACTAGCGCGCCAGTTCGCAACGGCCCGATCCACGACTAGTTTTGCTTCCGCCGGGCCAAGGTGCAAGAACTGTTGCAGCAAAGGTTCACGTGCGCCAGCGACCTCGACATCGTCGATAACCAGGTCGAAGAGTCTGTGCGCGGTCAGGTTTGCGTTGGGTGCCTCCGCTACCGCGCACCTTGCGACCGCGTGGGCGATCTCGAGTCGTTTGTGGGGCCATGATTCGAAGAGTTCGCTCACTGGAATCACGGGGGTGATGCCAGAGAAGAAATACTCCACGGTAATGGGAACAGCGAGTATTTCCGGGGCAACCTTGTAAACGTTCTCGTACTCGCCTCCTGAGCCAAAGTGGTGGTCCACGTCCAGCAACCCTCCGACAGCGACTTCGTTGATTGCCTGTGTCACTACTGCCCTCGAGTGCCCCAGCTGTCCGGCAAGCTCTGAAATTTCCGAGTCCCGCAGTGTGCCGAGTAGAGCGATCAGCGCGAGAATGTCACGGGCCGCGGTTCGTAGACCCGCGCGCTCCAGGTAGGTGAGGACGCGGGCATGAAGCGCAGTACCTCTGTACACGTCCGGCAACCCGACGTCTGTGCGTGTCAGATCCGCGAGGTAGACAGCCCATCCCGGACGACCTTGCGCTTGGTCCAAGATCCGCGCCAGTTCGATCTCGCCTTCGATTCCACGGTTGCGAACGATCCTCGCGATGTCCGGTCGAACCAACGGCTCGACTTCGAACTCCACCCGATCCGGAAGCGCCGCACCGACCTCATCTCGTTCGTGAGGCCAGCAGACGCCGATTAGCGCGAAGGCGAGCTGCTCCTGCCTGCGGATCACGGTGAGCTGCTCGAGCACAGCCAACCTCCGCCTGGCATCGTCGACCACTACGTAGGACGGCTGCGTCTCCAGTATGTCTGCCATCAGTTGCTCGTCGTTGGGTATGCCTTCGACGAAGTACAGTTCGTCTATATTGCTCAGCAGAGCGGACTTTCCCACTCCTGGCAGACCCCACACGACAATGTCACTCGTCAGCGATTGAAGCTGTTCCAGCACACCATCCCGTCCGATGAGGCTCGGCGCAGACGCGCCAAACGTGATCGACGCGGGTACTCGGGAAAGGGAGAATGGACCACCACGCAGGCGGAGTAGTTTCTTCCGCCACTCACCGTTTGCGAGAAGTCTGTCGGCGAAGAAGCTCCGATCCACGATCGCGTGCAAGCGGTATCCGAGGTCCTCCGCGAGTTCGTAGAGTTTGCGACGTTTCGACTCGTTGAGCTCTGCCAAACTGACAGATACCAGCCACTCCCCGGGAAGACCATGCTCGGTGAGTGAATTCATCGCGGTCCGAAGGTTAGACCTAGCGCCATTCTCTGTTCGTGATGACGTGATTGCCATCCGTACCGGGTCCACACCAGGCGACTGGATTAGATCAGCGTCACGACCAGAATCGGATCCCCCACGCACCGGAACCATGTTCGGGTACGTCACACTCAACAGGCTAGTAGCGCATTCCTCGAAGACAGTGGCATTGATCCGCACAGACGTGTCTGCCAAAGATGAGGCGATGCGCTCGTACAGGTTCACAGACACTTCCTTATATTCGACGTTCATGACTGTGCACTGGTCACACCAGCGACGACAGCAGACCCCGCCCGCCTACTCCGTACCTACTGCACGATGCAGTCGCTTGAGCCGTCAACCAGCTGCGCCAAGTATTGCACCCTGAGCAGTGCGTCGGGCTTTAGTCAACGAACTCACGCGAACACAACCGACCATAGCCATCAAATACGTTGCACTGATGAGTAACTCGTATCCAAGCCACCACACAACGCACACGTGTGGCACAGGCCGGGCAGTAGTCATGGTTCGCATCCGGTAGTGCAACGTCAAGGTTGGTCGCTCGTAGCGTTTCAAGTGCAACGCGGTATGAAAAGATGATCGGGTGCGCATCAGCAAAGACGAGGAGATCGCCGAACTGCCTGCCACGACAGCCCGTACCTTGGCACGCTGGTACCGGATTCCCCACGTCATCGGGGTCGCTGCCGAGGTCTTAGGCATCACCGACGCAGAAGCCATGTCCGCCCTCCACGCCCTGGCCGCTGCCGGCTATCTTGAACGATCCGGCGCGACCACCGACGGAGAGGACTTCTGGGTCACTACAACTCAAGGCAACGCCCTGGCGCAGGCTTCTTTCTCCCGACCAATCACCCGCGGGACAGCGGACAAATACGTGAACGAAATCGTGGACCGCGCCGGTCAATACAACGCCGACCCGACCAAGCTGCTAACTGTGAATCGGCTTTACGTATTCGGCAGCTATCTTGACCCGGGTCGCACCCACGTCGGTGACGTGGATGTCGCCATCGACATGCTTCGCCGCAACGACGACGATTGGCCTTCACAGGCACGCGAGTACGTTATTCGGAGCGGAAAATCCTTCGAGAGCTTCTACGAGGAATTACATTGGCCGACAACGGAGCTGGTCCGCCATCTCCGCGCAAGACGCCCCGCGATCAGTATCACGAACGACGAGATGGGGTCGCTCATCAAAGATTTTCGCTTAATTTATGACGTGTCTGCCGATCCGACAGCCATTCAGCCATCACCGAGTGCCGGAAAACACGTCATGTGAGTCGGCAGCCGCCTACGTTTCGGCCGAAAGTAACCACCACAGATTTTCTCTGCACGATAGACTCGCTCCGTGCCAGACAAGGACGGCTACGTTCTCATAGATGAACTACCCGACGACGACGCCCGTGTGAAAGAAGTGTTCGCACGGTTCGGCCTCACTGCTTACAAGGCTCAAGTGTTCGACCATGGGCTCGTCAATCTTGTGGCCTTTGCGCGAGGATCGGAGATTATTCACAGGGCAACCGAAATCGACGCTCTGTTCGTCGAGCTGTTCCGCAAGACAACCGGCGCGCTTGTCAACACCATCTCCAAAGAGAACCGTCTGGGTCCCGCCGACCTGGAGACCTGTCGCCGCGCGGTGTCGGAGAGGAATCGACTAATCCATCATTTCTTTCGTGATCACGCCGAAGACTTCATAAGCGCCGCTGGGCAGCAAATAATGATCAACGATCTCGCAGATATCGCGCTATTACTTGACGCTGCCGAAACGGCCTGCAGTCGCGTAACGCTCGAAGTGGGCAAGGCGCGTGGGTTGACCGCGGAGCTCGTCAACCAAGAGTTCAATCGCCTTATGGAGCGCGCTGCGGACTAAACCCATTACGTACTTCTTAACGGAACTAACGGAGATCTGCGGCCCGGTCCTCGCTATACCGTCGCGACACTCGGGGGGGTCGAGCCACAGGTGAAGGCCGTCGGCTGCGGGCTTGAGCAGACCGTTGTCGACATCTTCGTCGACGGCAGTCGTCTCGATGTCCTCGGCGACGCAGTCTGTGTTTGTACGCGGGAGACGTCAGCTGTGCTTCGACACCGCTTCTGACAGCGTGCACGAGCCTCACCCAGGATTCGCGTCCGACAGACGCCCAAGCAATCCTCAGCACGCATCCGGGTGACGCCGGCAATCACCTCCCCGCCAGTGCTCGGAGTCCCTCGATCAGAGGGGCACTCACAGCCGGCACACATCTGAAGCATGCCGCCAGGCTCAGACCGGATGATCCATCGGTGAGCCTGACGACTGGCACATGCGGCCAGCTTGTCCAACAGATCCGGTAAGAACCACCGCCGTTCAGGTGAGGCCGCGTTTCCAAAAAGATGAGTAAGTGATGAGTTGGGGGGGACGGCGATCCCCTGAGCCAATCCCGCTGTCCGGAGATCGGATTCAGCGCCAGCTCAGAGGCAGTTCTTAAGTCGTTAGACATGCACTTGACTCCCGGTAAAAGCGATTGAGGTTCAAGTCCTCGAAACTCCCTACGCCGCTTGAGAACCCGCAGGTCACAGAGTTGGCCATTATTGCGAAGCTTGCAGGTCCCCATAAGTATCCGGACAACAAAAAGTGCCCCTGACCAGCATAAATGCTATTCAGGGGCACTTGGTGTGCGCCATCAGGGATTCGTACCCCGGACCCGCTGTATCTGGCTCGGACATCCGGTTTGTCCGTTGGGACGCCCCCGATGGTCGTGGCTGGGCGCGCGAGCTCTGGGCAACGTTGGGACGGCGATCTGGGTTCTGACTCGGGAGCGAGATGGCGTAGCCGTCTCCAAGGCTGACCTGTTCAGCGCGTTTCTGGTTCTTGCCGCGGTCGTCGATGCGAGAGTTGCGCGCTTGATCTCGGGTTCGACAGTCGATTCGTCATCGGATTCGGGCCCCGGCGATGCAATCCACGAGCACCACAGCCACCGCCGCCTAACGGGTCGCGGTGATGCCACCGTCCACCGGGATCGTCGCCCCGTGCAGGTAGGCCGCCTCGTCCGACACCACCCAGGCGATGGCCGACGCTATCTCCTCGGGTGTACCCGGCCGGCCGGCCGGTATGCCGGCGGTCATCGTCGCAATGACGTCACCGTCCGAATCGTTGATCGGAGTGCGGGTGGCGCCGGGCGCGACGGTGTTCACTCGAACCCCCCGTGGTCCGAACTCGGCTGCCCAGCTTCGAGCGAGCTGAGCTTCGGCCGCCTTGGTGGCGGAGTACAGGCCGACGAATGCGTGGCCGACCGTGGCCATCCACGACCCGACGACAACGATTGCCCCGCTCCCCCGTTCGGCCATCGCCGGGGCAAGTGCGGCGGTGAGAACATGCGGTGCCCGGATGTTGACGGCAAGTGCCGCGTCCAGATCGTCATCGGTGAGGGAGACGGTGTCGACGGCCGGGCAGATCGCCGCGTTGTGCACCAGGATGTCGACCCTCCCGCCGAGAGCGCTGGTCCACTGCTCTGCGAGGTGGCGCAGGTCGGTCGGTTGAGCGGTGAGGTCGCCGCTGACGAACACGGCGGATCCGCCGTCGCGTTCGATCTCAGCGACCAGATGTGCGCCGCGCTCGGCGTCGCGCCCGGTGATCACGACGCGAGCTCCGCGGGCCGCGAGTGTGCGGGCGGTGGCTGCGCCTATTCCGCTCGTCGAACCGGTGACGACGGCGGTGCGGTTGGACAAATGCAATAGGTTGCTCATGACCACCATTTCACCGTCCAGCCCGGTATCGCACCAGGGCGAGCGCTGCCTGGTCACGGCGTGACCAGGCGCACCCAGTGTAATCTCCGTACTCTGAGCAGCGTGCCAGCAGACAGATCCGCACTCGGAGCATTCCTCCGCTCACGACGCGACGCACTCACCCCGGCGACGGCGGGGATTGCGCCGTTCCCTGGACCGAGGCGAGTTCCGGGCCTCCGCAAGGAGGAGCTCGCGGTGCTCGCCGGACTGAGCACCGATCACTACAGTCGACTCGAGCAGGGCCGCCAGCACACGGTCACCGACGACATCGTCCATGCCCTGAGCCGGGCATTGCGCCTCGACGAGATCGAGGATGCGCACCTGCGGAACCTTGCCGCTCCGATCCGCCGGGGACGGCCCAGTACGTGGGAGTACGCGCAGCGTCCCGATCCCGGTCTGATGCGGGTGCTGACCACCTTGGATCACGTTCCCGCGCTTGTCCTCGGGCGCCGATCGGAGATCCTGGCGTGCAACATGCTGGCGCGGGCAGTCCTCGGCGAGGAGATCGCTGGGGGCGCGGTGTTGGTGCGCTGGCTCTTCCTGGACCCGCGTGCGCGCGAGCGCATCGTCAACTGGTCCGATTACGCGTCGGCCGCAGTGGGGGCGATGCGCTACGAGGTCGGTCGCCATGTCGCCGACGCTCGATTGATCGCTCTGGTCGACGAATTGCGTTCGGAAAGTGTGGACTTCGCCCGCTGGTGGGACGATCATGGTGTAGCGGATCGCACGTCCGTCGACAAGAAGATCGCTCACCCCGTGGTCGGCCGACTCGCATTCGGCATCGAATCCCTTGTGTCGCCGCACGACCCGGAGCAACGCTTGATCATCTATACCGTCGAGCCCGAGTCGTCTACTGCTCGAGCACTCCCTATGTTGGCGTCGTGGGGGCCGGCATCTGCCGAGTCAACGGGCTGACGCGTGGACGATCAATCGATCTACCCTCTTGGTCGGTCTTCGACTTCCGCAGTCGGATGTGCAATCCGTGGTGCCGGTGCACGGTGACGTCACCGCACACCATCTCGGACAGTTCGCTTCGGCGGTAGGCACCGGCGAACCCGAAGAGCAGGATAGCCGAGTCGCGGCATTCGAGGACTTCGTCTGCCCACCCGCGGCACCGCGCCCGAGCGGTCCCGACGAGGAATTTGATGTCGTCGACCAGTAACGGGTCAGCGGCGACGCCGATCGGGTGCGCCGGCATCCTCACGTGACCATTCGACTCGCACCAGTTGTGGCGCGTCTCCACGCGGCCGCGTACGTCTTACGGGTTCCCTCGGAGCGGGAGGACTGCACGGCGGCCGCGATCCGGTTCGCGACAGCGGCCGGGATCTCTTGCTCCGCAGCGACCGACCTGACAGTCTCTGGGATGCCCACGACCGTGCCCCGCAGCCAACATCTGTGTCAACGAACTCCGCCGCCTGTCCTCGAATATGGCACGGACTCGAAGGCGACTTCTAAAACTTGCGTGACACTGAACGAGGCATACCTTGTCGGCCTCAGGCGAGCCTGAACGAATGTGGACTGCCGTGGTGTGTGGTGGACCAACAAATGACTGGCCGTGGATGTTTCTGTACTCACGAAGGATCTGGCTCTTGGTGGAGACGCAACCACAGCCCAGGGAGGCAGCGGCCTGGCCATTACCCACCCACCGTTGACCCGTTATCGCGTCAGTCCCCGAGTGGTCCTGATTTTTCGCCGTTGTCTGGTAGCGCGGCGTACACCTCATCGGTAACAGGTTCGAGCCACTCATTGCTGACGTTCTCGCCAGGCGTTATGAAGGCGAGGTGGGAAAACCACGAGCCTGCCTTTGCGCCGTGCCAGTGCTTCGTGCCTGCCGGCACCCGGACCACCGATCCAGGCGCCAAGCTGACTGGATCTTGGTGCTCGGCTTGGTACCAGCCACTGCCTGCCGTACACAGCAGAATCTGGTCGCCTCCGCCCGCAGATCCGTGGTGTATGTGCCAGTTGTTGCGGCAACCAGGCTCGAAACTGACGTTGCTGACGGGGACGCTGCCATCGGACAACGGAGCTAGGTAGCTCTGGCCGGAGAAATACTGCGCATAGGCCTCGTTGGGCTCCCCGAGCGGGAAAATTTGATCGAATTCGCTAGCGGTCATGTCGTCTCTTTCAGCTCGTTCTCAACAGACTGTGGGCCGGCTCGATTTTGATCGCGTTTGTCTGACGCATCGCCAGTCGACTACGAAGCCCTCGACCCGAATGGCGTGTCGATCGAGGCTCGCCTGCGCCGGTCGATCAGTAGTTACACCTAGCCGTTGACCAAGGCAATGTGCTCGGCGTCGTACCGGTCCCCGCGCACTCCAACGGACTTTGCCAGCAGGTTCAGGCCGTTCAGCTCGTCAGCGGACAACCCGACCTCGGTGGCCGCCGCGTTCTCGCGGATACGTGCGGTACGGCGGGTCCCCGGGATCGGAACGATCCATGGTTGCTGCGCCAGCAGCCAGGCCAGGGCGATCTGACCTGGTGACACGCGCTTTGTATCGGCAAGGCCTCGCACGTGGTCGACGAGCGACTGGTTGGCAGCAAGGTTCTCCGCCTCGAACCGCGGGACGCGGTGGCGGATGTCGCCGTCGGCGAAACTTGTGGACGCATCGACAGCGCCGGTCAGGAATCCCTTGCCGAGCGGACTGAAGGGGACGAAACCGATTCCGAGCTCGGCCAGAGTGGGTAGCACCTGCGGTTCGGGATCCCGAGTCCACAGCGAATACTCGCTCTGAACCGCAGTAACCGGATGAACCTTGTGCGCGCGGCGAATCGTCGTAGCCGAAGCCTCGGAGAGCCCGAAGTGCCGGACCTTGCCCTCGCGGACCAATTCACCGACGGTGCCGGCGACATCCTCGATCGGGACATTCGGATCTACACGGTGCTGATACAGCAGGTCGATGACGTCCGTACGAAGCCGCGTCAGTGACGCCTCGGCCACACGCCGGATCTGCTCGGGACGACTGTTCAATCCGGCGACCCGGCCGTTCTCGATATCCCAGCCGAACTTCGTTGCTATCACCACCTGCTCGCGGATAGGTTCGAGAGCCTCGCCAACAAGCTCTTCGTTGACGTAAGGGCCGTAGACCTCGGCGCTATCGAAGAACGTCACTCCTTCATCGGCTGCCGAACGCAACACTGTGATCATGTCGTCGCGGCTGCCGGGGTTCGGGCCGTAGCTCTGCGACATGCCCATCGCCCCGAATCCGATCGCGGATACCTCGAGATCACGCCCAAGTGTTCTGGTGTGCATCCTCATCCTTTCGTTTCAGTGGTGCCGTCGAGTCTGGAGGCGGAAACCTCACGGCGCGCGTAATCCCCGAACATCGATCGCCCACCTTCTACTTGCTCGGCTTGATCGGTCACGCCAGACTTCCTCTTCCGGAGAAGCTAATCGGGTCAGCCCTTCCGAGGGAGTCACTACTGTTGAGCGCACCAGCAGGGCACCACTCGGTGCCGAATGTCTCGCGGCCTGATGTCAGAGCGCTGCGTACAGCGCCTTCTCGAAGTCGCCGTACATTTTCCACGCATCGTCGCGTGCGATGAACGGCAGTGAATTGGTGTAGATAGAGGCACAGATTCCGGTGGTGCGGTCGATGAAGAAGTGCGTGTTGAACAAGCCTGCCCATGCTCCGGTTCCTGCGCGGCGACCGCCGGGCACGTCGTGAGTGTTCAGCATCAAACCGTAGCCCCACTTGTTTCCGGGACCGGCGTACATCGTGTCTGTCGTCGCTGGGTCTGCGGTCGGGATCTCGGCGGGAAAGTCTAGTTCGCCGATCTGATTGCGGAACGCCGCATCGACCGTTTCGGGTGCCAAGATCCGGACGCCGTCGAGTTCACCGCCGCGCAGCAGTGCCCGTTCGAACCGGATGTAGTCCTGCGGTGTCGAATACAAGCCATGCCCGCCCGCGTACCAGTCGGGTTCCTGGTTGAGAATCTCACCCGCCGACGTCCACGCTCCGTCCTCACCCTTCACGTGAACGGTCACTGCATTAGCCGTTCTCTCGGAGTCCAGAACAAACATGGTGTCGTCCATACCCAGAGGTCCCGTGACACCGTCCTTGATCACGCTGTCGAGGCCCGTGCCTGCCACCGACTCCACCACTCTGCCGAGCCAATCGGTGTTGATGCCGTAGACGAACTCGGTGCCCGGATCGGTTACAAGAGGTGCCTGAAAAGCCTCCGCTTTCCCTGGAACGACGTTCGGTACGCCCGTAACTGCCTCGAACCTGACCAGTTGGTCGTTCCAGAACCAGTAGCCGAGGCCAGATGTGTGCGTCACGAGCTGCTTCACCGTTGCCTTGCTCGCCGGCTCGCGCAGGATCGGGTTGTCGCCGTCGAACCCGTCGAGAACCTTGACGTCCGCGAACTCGGGCACGTAGTCCTCCACCGGTGCATCGAGGTCGAGATCGCCGCGTTCGACTTGTTGCAGCGCGACGGTGGTCGCCACCATCTTGGTCATCGACATGATCCGAAATTGCGTCCGCGTCGTCACGGGATCGGTCGACTCCCCCGCTATTCGCGTGCCTGCGGCGCCTTCGTAGAACACCCCGTCGGCATCGGCGGCAATCGCGGCGACATGGGGTACCGCTTGTCGACCGACGGACTCGCTCAATACCCGGTCGATTCCGGTGCCGTCGAAGCTTCTGGTCATGTCAATGGTCCTTTCGGAAAGGCCTTGTAGCCGTTCGGTATGTCTCACATCACACTCGTCCGTGAAGAGTCTCGAGAGAACCGACAACGCGACGCAATTCGGCCTGCGTCACCCGCCGAACGGCGGGTCGCCGGAGTCGAACACGCCAATCGGCCGCACCGCCCGACGATCGTGCGTACCGTTACGGGTCGGTGTTGCGATGGGAGGTCCAGGTGCAGAACGCATCCCGAGTCGTGCGTCCACCGTTCGACGCTGAGCTGAAGGCGGGTCTGGCCGTGGTCGGCGGAATGTTCCCACCAACCATCACCCCCGACCTCATCGACTTCATGAGAACGTCCTACGCCTCGCCCCCATTAGGAGAGTTGTTGGGCGACAGAGGAATTGACGTTTTCGACGTCGCGGTACCGGGGTACCGTGGTGATCCGATCACCGTGTCGGTACTGCGCCACGACCCGCCGGATCGACCGGCCCCTGTGGTCCTCTACGCGCATTCGGGCGGACTGATGTTCGGCGACCGCTTCAGCGGGATCGACCTCGTGCTCGACTGGGTGGACCGACTCGGAGTCACACTGGTGACCGTCGACTACCGGCTGGCACCGGAGTTTCCCGACCCGTACGGCCGAGAGGACATGTACGCAGCACTCGAATGGGTCGCTCAAAACGCGACGTTGTTGAATCTCAGACCTGATCGCATCATGGTCGCCGGAGCAAGCGCCGGTGGCGGGCTTGCAGCGGGCTTGGCTTTGGCAGCGCGTGATCGAGGAGGTCCGCCTCTCTGTGGCCAGGTTTTGGACTACCCGATGCTCGACGACCGGTGCCTTACCCCCTCTACCGGCCAGTTCGACGGGGTAGGCGTCTGGGACCGGATCAGCAACGTCACCGGATGGGATGCCCTGCTCGGAAGCGCTCGGGGTACCGACGACGTCAGCATCTACGCCTCACCCGCGCGTGCCATCGACCTCGGCGGCTTGCCACCTACATTTATCGACGTCGGTGCCGCAGAGATTTTTCGCGACGAGGCAATCGCCTATGCCAGTGACATATGGAAGGCCGGAGGCGACGCCGAACTTCACGTCTGGGGCGGCGCGTTCCACGCATGCGACATATTCGCCCCCCACACCACCGTCGGGCGGAGCATGATCCAGACTCGCAACGCCTGGGTGGAGAAGATTCTTGCCGACTGACCACGAGTGGAGCACACCGTCGGCTCATACGACAGGGGTGACCTGATGCAGGAATTGTTGGGTCGCATCGCGCGACTGGACCCCACAGCGAGCTTGGGACTCCGAATCATCGCCTGCTTCGACGAACTCGTCGTCGGCAACGTCAATACACGCGCTTTGCTCGCGTCGGCCGCATCGCTGTCCGGATGCGTTGTCGGATTCGGTCGGACGGAACCGGACCGGATTGAACGGATAGCACCCGACGGTAACAATGCCCCGGGCCCGGCACCGGAACGGCGGACGGATCTGACGACGGTCGTCATCGACGATCTGTGCGTGTGGCTCGAACGCGAGGGTCCCCATCGGCCGAACGACGCCATTGTTCTCGAACGCCTGGCTCTCGCGGTCAAAATTCGACACGGTCACGGGCGTCGCGAACTCGACAACCGACGTCACTTCGGATTGCTGGTCGATCAGACGGTGAGCGAGGAACAGCGACGCCTGTCGTCCGCGGCCCTCGGCCTGTCAACCGACTGTGGGTATCGCGTAGTGACAGCTCCTTTGTTCGCTGTGTGGAAGGTGCGTCCATCGGGCCCCGAGGACGTCGTGCCAACCCAGTTCGGGCCACTCCACGCCATCATCGCTCCCGAGCGCGTCACGGCCATCGACGCGAGCCCATGCGGCATCGGCGTCGCGACTACACCTAAGGATCTGCATCATTCGTTCCGCACTTCCATTGTCGCTCTGAGACTCTGCGACGATCCTCAGGCCGGACCGGTCGACGCAGCCGACTTCGGCGGACTCGCCGATCTGCTGGCCGACACCCCCGGTACAACTCGACAACCGGACGTCGAGAAACTGGCAACAGTTCTGCACCATACGTGGGGATCGACGACGGTCCGCGCGATCGTGCAGTCAGGATCGCTCCGCGAGGCGGCGCGTGAGGCGGGTGTGCACCACAGCACGATGCAGACGAGGGTCCTGACCATAACGGAGCTTCTGGGCTTCGACCCGTTCGTCGGATTCGGTCGTACGCGGCTGGGTACGGCGTACCTGGTGTGGCGACTGAACAATTCGCGAGTACTCGAGATGCCACCGCCGTGAGGTGGCGTCAATCGAGCAGTCGAGCCGTCGCGTCCAGCTTTCGTGAAGGTCTACGATTCAGGAGATCCACTAAGCCAGAACGGCGATGGAGTCGGGCCGTTCCAGGCTGATGAAGTGTCCTGCTGCAGGAACGTTCACGAACTCAGCACTGGGCAGCAGTGCCTGGTTGGCGCGTCGATCGGAGGGGCGGGACCAGTCATCTTTGCCGTAGACGATGTGCACGTCGGCCTTCACCTCGATATAGCATGACCGAGCGGCAATCAAGCTCGGGAGATTGGCGTACACCCCGCGTGCAACTGTCGAGTAGTGCGGGCGACGCCCCACGGCGAGCAATTCTTCGAGGTACTCATCCGTGAGTGCGGACTTGTCGACCAGGCCGCCGTGCAAAATTGCCCGCATCACCGGCTTGGGCTCGACTCCGGCAAGTAGGGGGCCGACACCCGGCATCAGGACTCCGCCGAGGACGAATCGTGCAAGGAGGCTGGACCTGGCCAGTCCACCGGCGAAATCGTAGGGGTTGACTGCAATCACCTTGCGAACCCGTCCAGGCTGGTTCGCCGCTGTTGTCAGCGCAAGAACTGCGCCCATCGATTCGCCGATGATCGTGACGTCTCGTAGATCCATCTCGGTGAGGAAGTTCTCGACCCCGCGTCGCATCTGGGGTTCGTCGTAGGACGCACCGGGGACGATATCCGAATAGCCCATCCCTGGCAGGTCCAACGCGTAGATCGTATGGTGCGGAAGAAGTAGTGGAATCAGTCGATGAAAATGTTCGGCCTGCGTTCTCACCGTGTGCAGTAACAGGATCGGCGACCCGGAACCACCCGTGATGTACCGCAGCTTGCCGACCGGTGCATCGAGAGCGGCCGGGGTGTGAAAATGGCTCATAGTACCGTCGATTTTCATGCTGAATCCTTCGCTCTACCTGCGGAAGTGGTCGGCGTCGATTGTTCTCGGGGCCTGGCAGGGAGGAACAGGAAAGCGATGGCGGCACCGATGAGAGTGACCCCTGCTGCGACGTACGCTCCCACTGAGAGACCGTCGAGGAAGGCGGTGGCAGCGGCATCGGACACCGCCTGCGCACCAGCCGAATTGCCTCCCGCCGCTAGTCGCTCACTCGCAATATCGGCTGCTCCTACGGACTCTTCCACCAGAGACCTCACGTTCTCAGGTAACTGTTGCGTCGCGGCAGAGTCGGCCATGGTGGATGCATAGAGGGAGGAATACACGCTGCCGATGACGGCCACTCCGAGGGTGCCGCCGATTTCACGTGTTGCATCGTTCATGGCCGATCCGATACCCGCTTTGTTCAGCGGTACCGCGCCCATGATGGCTTCGGTCGCGGGCGCTGACGTGAGGCCGAGCCCCAGGCCGAGCGGAATCATCTGGCCGGCGATCTCGAGGTAACTCGTCGACGTGCTCAACGTCGCGATCCACACGAAAGCTGTGGTGAACAACAACAGACCGGTCGTCACGACCAACTTGTTCCCGATTCGTACTGCCAGGAGCGTGCCGACCACCGAACCGATTGCGATGGCTGTTGCGACGGGAATGAACTTGAGGCCGGTTTCCAAAGGACCGTAATCACGTACGAGTTGAAAGTACTGGGTGATGAGAAAGATGAAGCCGAAGAGAGCGAAGTAAGCGAACGTCACCGAGACGCTGGCGGCGGTGAACCGCATATTGGTGAATAGTGTGACGTCGATCATCGGTTCGTCGCGGCCCCGCTCCCACAACACCAGTGTACCGAAAAGGATTGCTGCCAGCCCGAATCCGATGATCGTCGTCCAGCTGCCCCAACCGTGTTCAGGTGCCTCGATGACCGTGTAGACAAGGCTGCCGACCGCGAGCACGGACAGGGCGAGTCCGCCGAAGTCGATCCGTGGCGTTGCTGGATCCTTCGAGGTCTCGACGACGGCGAGCGTTGCGGCGATAGAAATCGCGGCGGCAGCCGACAGGGCCAGGAATACGCTTCCCCACCAGTATGATTCGAGCAGGAGGCCACCCAGAATGGGACCGCACGCAACTCCTACGCCGGTAGTAGCGCCCCACACGCCGATTGCTTTCGCCTTTGCCGCGCGATCGGTGAAGACATTGGACAAGATCGACAGCGTCGTCGGATAGACGAATGCGGCACCGAGCCCCATGACTGCTTGCCACGACACCAGCTGCCCGGTACTGCTCGCAAACGAGGCACCCACTGCACCGCCGGCGAATACGGCCAGACCCAGAAGAAGCGCGCCCTTACGTCCGTAGCGATCACTGAGGCTGCCGAAGGCCAGCACGAAAGTAGCGAACAGCAGGTTGTACGCATCGACGATCCATTGCAGGTCCCGATTGCTGGCCTCGAGTTCGACGGCAAGCGTCGGCAACGTCACGTTGATCGCGGTGGTGGCGAGGCTGATGGACAACGTGGCCAAGCACAGAGCGGCCAGGATCAGAACGTGCGACTTCTGTGGTCGCATCTCAGGTGAGGTCACCACTTTATTATTTCCAGTTGATGCTCTGTTTTGTCAAGCGTAGAGTTTCGAGCATGAAGACTTACGGGGAGTTCTGCGCGTTGTCACGTGCGTTGGACGTGGTCGGCGATCGCTGGACTATGCTGATCATTCGCCAGCTTCTGATTACGCCGAGCAGATACAACGACATTCAGAAATCGCTGCCGGGCATAGCAACGAACCTCCTCGCGCAACGGCTGCGGACCCTGGAGGAACAAGGCGTCGTCACTTCGACCGAACGACCCGCGCCCATCTCGGCACGGGTGTACGAGCTCACCGAATGGGGTCACGGCTTGCAGACTGCACTGGTGGGCCTCGCGCGCTGGGGCGCGCCGTTGCTCGCCTCAGGCATCGACGGCGACCACAGTCAGGGTCGATGGTTGGTGTTCGCGATCATGGCTCTGTATCCCGATCGAACCGAAAAAGATCTTGCCGGGCTCCCCAGCCTGACTGCAGCAATTGTCGCCGACGGAGATGTCCTGTTGCTCTCGTCCGGAACGGATGGTGTTACAACAACGTTGGCGAACACGACCGATACAGCAGAGGTGACAATCGAGGGAACCGCCGATGAAGTCCTGCGCACCCTCTCCGGCGAGTTGACCGACAAGCCGAAGGCATCGATCGACGGGAGTGAAGGTGCGTTGCAACGACTCTCGCAAGTAGTCCGCCACGCCAACACGTACGGCCTCGACCTCGAATCCCTGAAAGGACACAGCATGGCGTCAAACTCAGGGTAAGGCACGTTCACCGCTGGAGCCGACGGGCTGTCGGGCTGCCTACTGAGCGGTATATCCAGCATCGACGGGAAGGGCCACTCCGGTGACGTAACTGGATGCGTCACTGCTGAGCCACAAGACAGCCGCCGCGATTTCCTCGGGTCGCCCCAATCGCCCCAACGGCACTCCTGCTGCCGCAGCGTCAGGATCCAACTCCCTACCCGCGATCATTTTCTCGACCATCGGCGTGCTGATCGTGCCTGGACACACCGCATTGACTCGCACTCCATGACGTCCATATTGCAGCGCAACGCTTTTGGTGGCACCGATCACGCCGTGCTTGGTTGCGTGATAGGTGGCCCGCCCCTCTCCGCCGACCAGACCACCCAACGACGAACAGTTCACGATGACACCAGACCCCTGTGTTCGCATCTGCACCAGCTCGTGTTTCATCGTTGCCCAGACGCCACGCAAGTTGACGGAGACGATCTTGTCGAAAGCCTCTGCCGTCTCATCGGCGGAATCGATCGGAGGCAACATGATTCCGGCATTGTTGAACGCCATATCCAGGCTGCCGAATTTCTCGACGGTTGCACGGACTGCAGCCTCGACCTGATCCTCGTCGGACACGTCGCACCGCACCGCCAATGCTTCGAATCCTCGAGACGTGAGATCGTCCGAGAGTTGCCGGGCGGCGTCCCCGTCGAGGTCGACAACGGCGACACGGGCACCGGCTTCGGCGAAGGCGCGGACGGTGGCCGCGCCCATGCCTGCACTGCCACCGGTGACGAAGGCAGTCTTACCGGTAAAATCGTAGGTAACGGTCATGAGAATGTGCTCCAATCTTGCTTGTAGCGACGTCGAATCAGTTGCTCGACAGCTGAATTCTGGTGTGCTGCGCCAGAGCGGCGAGTAGGTCGGTCTGAAACTGCTCGTCGTGCACTGCTCGGTGGGGCACCGCGGTGCGCTGATGGTGCCAGTACTTACCCGAATCGAACGCCCGCGAATCGTCTGTGGTTGCGAGCCATGACTGAGTGACATGGCTCAGAGCAAGGTCGTCAGTGGCACCAGTGCCGCCCATCTTGGTCGGCACCCAACCAGGATCGACCGCGTGCGAGATCGACTCGGGGCGAAACCTGGCCACCGCAGCCATGAGCGCCGTTACGAACAGCTTGCTATCCGAGTACGAGACGGTCTTTCGAGACCCGGACCAGTCTGCGCCAGTGAGGTCTGTGTGCCCGCCGCGGTGCATGCTGCTACTGAGATAGATCAGCCGCCCCGGACCCTGGATTGCAGCAGTAAGTACGTATGGCGCAACAACATTGACTGGTAGTAACGAAGGCCCGTCTATGATTCCGGCATTGTGGACTACCGCGTCGATAGCCCCTATTCCATTGGCCTGCTCGGCAATCTGCTCCACCTCCTCAGGAAGCGCAAGGTCGCCGACAACGCTCGACGCGCCACGGGAAATCAAGTCCTCGACGGCAGTGAGACGCTGCTGCGTGCGAGCATGCACGACGACCTCGTGACCGTCGTCGAGCAACGACACGGCGGTGGCGCGGCCGATGCCGTCGGTCGACCCGGTGATCAACACTCGCGACACAGTTCCCTCCAGATGATTGTCACAACGAGACCGACCATCGCGCGGCCTATGTCATGGACGGTAGCGGGTCCAGGACGCCCGAGGGAGGCCCTGCGAGTACGTCCACCAGCTTTGCGTCCGACCCGCGCGGAAGTGGTGATGTCGCTGCGCACAGGCCGGGTGGCCACGACAACGAGAACAGGGACTGCTGCAGGAGCAGTGACGATAGTCGGCTAGCCAAGTCGGCGGGCCGAGCTGGCGGAGTTATCGTGCTTCCCAGCGCAGCCAGTCTACGGGTGTCCGGACGGTGCGAGCAGTTCGAGAACCCTCTGCTGCTCCGGTTCGAATCCACCTTTCCCTTAGCAGCCCATCCTGAAATTCTCCCGACTGCAACACTTTCGATCGAGACAAGCAATAACCGTTTTAGGAGTCCCCTATCGAGCTGCCAGACTGCCCGGAATGGTGACATGTAAATTGGCGACTAACACCACCATTGAGCCGGAACCAGACGCAGGGTGCGGCTGCATCTCATCTACGAGATGGTGCCGTGCCAAGAAGACCTTCGGATTGTTCGTGGGTCGCGCATTTTCCAGACTCCCGTGGAGGGAGACCGAGCGAAAAACGAGCCATCATTACGATGGTCTCGCACCAACCAGGAAGTAGAAAAAGAGATGACGGACATGAGCACATCGAAGAATCGACGGATCGTCGTAGGCACAGATCCCCAGGGTCGGTCGGTGGTCCTCTCGGACGCGCGAGACATGGCCGAATCCCATCCAGGGAAGGTGGCGATCGAAGAGGTCTGGTGGCAGCCACAGATTCCATTTCGTCCAGAGCAAGGACTGGCAAGCCGCGCAGGCGAAGTGGAAATTGAACCACCTTCGAGCGGAGCAGTAGTCCGCCTACTGTCTGTTCCGCCTCTGTCCGACGGCCAGGAGTGGGTACTCGATCTTCACTTCGACGATGCCCTTCACGTGATCACGCTGACCTCCGGGGCGCTCGACATAGTCCTCGAAACTGAAGAAGTGAGCCTTGAAGTGGGTGACAGCATCGTGCTACCTGGCAGTATGCACGATCTGCGCAACCTCGGACAGGTCCCAGCAACCTTCGTCTACACATCCTTCCCACTCTCTCGCTGAGAGTTCCTGCAGCTCATCAGCCCGCCCTCACCAGACCCTAAGAGTCGTCCGGCGAGGGCGGGATCGAGGCAAAGATGCACCCTGTTCGTCTTAAGCAGCGGGGCGCTGTTTTTAGTTGAACACCTCGAAGCGCGCCTGGTGCCGTTGCGTCTAACTGCTGTTTGTGTCGACAGTGGATCGATCGGACGAAGAGATCCTCCCGGTTAATCCAGTCGACTGCACAGATGTTCGTAAGTCGGTGTTCTTGGTTTCCGGCGTCATGGCTATGCCGGCTGCACCGAGGGTGAGGATCAACAACATCGCGTAGAACGCAGGGGCAACTGGACTGTCGAAAGAGCCGACGAGGGCGGTGGCGACGAGCGGTGTGGTCCCTCCGAAAATGGCCGCGGATAGGTTGAACGAGAACCCATGACCGGTGCCGCGCACTGCAGTCGGGAATAGTTCTACGGCCGTGACAAAGTAACCGGCGGCGAAGATGGCGACTCCGATCGCAAGAAGGCTCTGTCCGACGAGTGCACCCAACAGCGTTCCGGACGCGGCGAGCGAGAACGCCGGGTACGCGGTCACCGCCAACCACGACGCGCCACCGATGAGCAGTGGCTTTCGACCGATACGGTCACCCAGCGAGCCGAAGAACACTGCGATTACTGCCAAGACCAGGATGGCCGCGGCATTGGAGAACAAAGCCGGCTTTTCACCGAGACCGCCTGTCTTCACGACGAACGTAAACATGTACCCGACCAGAAGATAGGCTCCTACGGCCTGTGGAACTTGCAGAAGTATCACTCGCAGCATCGATTTTCTCGAAGCAGCTACCTCCCGGATCGTGCTCCGCGCGTCACCTTGATTGGCAACTGCGGCAGTGTATTCCTCCGGATCGTCGAGCGTTCGGCGTATCCAGAACCCTGCCACTGCGATGAGACCACCGAAAATGAACGGCACTCTCCAGCCCCAATCCAAATAGGCCTCGCTGCCCAGGGCTGCTTGGACGCCAAGGACGAACACTGCGGCGAGCGAAGTCGGGACGTAGATGAAGCACACGGCGAAACCGATCCAACGTCCGCGTTTGCCGTCCGGTGCGGATTCCACGATGAAACTGTAGCCGCCTGACGATTCGCCTCCCATCGAAAGTCCTTGCAGGAGCCTGCACAGAACGAGGAGCACGGGCGCAGCGATGCCGATTGTCTCGTACGTGGGAAGCAACCCCGTGACGACCGTTCCTCCGCCCATCAGCAGAATCGTCAACGACAATATTTTGAGGCGGCCGACCCTGTCCGCCATGAAGCCGAACAAAACGCCCCCGACGGGTCGCGCGAAGAAGGCCAATGCATAGATTGCAAAGGTTCCGAGCAAGGCGGCGGTAGGATTCTCCCGCGAGAAGAAGTGCAGCGCGAGCGCCGGTGCGGCAAGAGCATAGATCGAGTAGTCGAAGACCTCGCAGACATTGCCGATGCATCCTCCGATGAGGCGGCGACGTGGATTTACTGTGTTCATTATCGGCCCTCTTGCGGGATAGCGGATTCGGCACCGACTCGTTCGACATCTGAATCCAGCGGGTCGAACACGAACACACCCTTCCCGGCGTTCTGCTTGTCGAATTCTTCGTAGGCTTGGGCGGCCTCACTCAGATGCCAACGGTGACTGAACAATTCGTCAATCGGCACTTTCTCGCGCGCAATGAATTCGGCGCACTGTCGCTGTTGAACGATGGACATCGTCCACGACGTCATGACTGTAACCTGTGTTCGATAGAAATCGGTCACCCGGAATCGTGCCTCACCCGCACCCAAACCGATCAGACAAATCTTTCCCCACGGACGCAGAGAATTCAATCCAGCGGAGATTGCAGAGGAGTTTCCGGAGGTTTCCAGTACGAGCGGCGCTCCCGCACCGTCGGTCAAGTTCCGAATCATGTCCGACGCACTGCTCGTTGTCGGATCGACGGTGGCTACGGCGCCGAACCGCTCGGCATGAACCCGGCGGGCCGGTTCTGGGTCGACGGCGATGACACGAGCACCCCTCGCTGTCGCAAGCATCGTCGCCGACAACCCCACTGGACCTTGTCCGAAGACCACCAAGGTCGATCCCCCAACGTCGCCGAGGCGCTCCAGGCCACCCCATGCCGTGCCGGTGCCACATCCGATGGCCGCCCCCGCCTCGAAGCTCAATGAGTCGTCGAGAGGCACCAAGGTCGCTGCCGGAACTACGATGTATGGAGCGTGCCCACCGTGCTCCTGAGTTCCGAACGCCCTGAACGGAGCTTGCGTGCACATCTGCGGCCACCCGGATCTGCAGCTGTCGCACGTCGTGCACCCGATGTAGTGGTGCACCATGACGCGGTCGCCCGGCGCAGCAAGCCGGTCTCCTACTCCGGTCCCGACACTGTGGACGACACCGGCAGGCTCATGGCCCGCAATCGCTTGTCCGTCCGTGTCGTCCCCGTCTGGCGAGGCGCGGTATACGTGAAGATCGCTTCCGCACATTCCGGACGCTCGTACGGCGACGACTACTTCGCCCGGTCCGGGCTCCGGAACGGGAAAGTCGCGAATTTCCACCCTGCGGTTGCCTGTAAAAATGACGCCTCTCATGGCTTTCTTCCCTCTGTCGTTTCGGCAGCACAGGCATTCCGCGACTCGGATTGCGTTCCGGCGCAGATGCTTTCGATCCCTACTGGTCTGCGTCGAGTCGACGGCAACCGTAGCTCCGATATCGAAAGTGTGCTCTACGACACTAAGACGGTTCAGGTTAATAAGTCAACGATTGACTAAAAGATTCTCTAACTTCGAGCGGGAATCGACGTCGATTTGCCGCAGGCTATATCTGTTATTCAATTTCTCGTCGTATGCGAATCCGGGGACGGTTCGAGATGGAAGCCAACGACTGGAGAACGAATCGCCGGCACGCTCTGGCAGGTCACCACAGACTGTGGCGTTCGGATTCGTGTCGGCCTCGTTTCGTCCGCCGGCAGATGTAGCGGACAATACGAGTCCATGACAGGCTCTCCCGCTCTCTCCTCCGATGTCGGCCGACACAACATGTCTCTGGTGATGGCCGCCGCCGCCGAGAACGCACCGTGTGCGCGTATGGAATTGCGTGAGCGGACCGGCTTGGTCAGCGGGACTGTAACCACCATGGTGGAGGACTTGATTGCGCGGGGATTGCTGGTCGAGTCCGGCAACGTCCAAGGACGACGAGGGCGACCGCGAAGGCTGTTGACGCTCGCACCGGATCGTGTGCGCACGGTTGCAGTGCAGCTCTTTCCCGAATCAGTGTCCGGCGAGGTCCGCGACATGGCGGGTCAAGTTCTGTGGTCCGGACGCAGAGCCCATACCATCGAGCCAGGCGATGCAACTGGTTTCGTTACCGCGCTTGCGGACATGTTCGATTCCGCGATCGAACGTGCGAACCATGCCACCAACGCGTGGATCGCGAACCCCGTTGCTGTTCTGCCGGCGATCGTTGCACACGACTCGAACATCGTGGCCGCCCTTCCATTGGGCCTACGCGCACTCGACATTCGATCACCTCTCGAAAAGGCGCTTGCGCAACCTCGGACCGTCGAAGTCATCAACGAGGGGCGGCTGAGCGCACTGGCCGAATACACCGCGAGCCAGAGTGATGCGCGGCCTCATGCGATGGCGTACGTCAGCGCACAGCGCGAGGGCGTAGGCGGTGCCTTGGTCATCGAAGGCGACATTTTCGGTGGGTCGCATGGACTAGCAGGACTCGTCGGACATGTGGGCGTCGATATGGCAGGCCCGCAGTGCAGTTGCGGGGCAAGAGGATGCCTCGGGTTGTATCTCAGCCTGAACGCGCTTCTGGAACACGCAGGCCTCGACAGTTCGCGATCTGTCACCGACCTGATCGAACTACTGAAAGCCGACAATGCCGATGCGCATGCGGCATTGCACCGTGGAGGCAAGGCGCTCGCATCTGCCGTCGGAACAATGAGCAACTACACCGATGTCGACGTCATAGTACTCGGCGGCGTACTCCCCGCCTTGCTCCCATGGCTGGAGCCGTACGTCAACGACCTCATCCGCTCACGATCCGAAAGGGTGCCACACTTCAACCCCCAAATCACCTTGGCCACTCACGGACTGGAGTCTCCACTGATCGGTGCCTGGCATCACGCGCGCAGAACCGTGCTGGACAACCCAACCGTCGTTCCGTACCTGCCGTGAAGGGCCGGGGTAGACAATCCTGATACCAGGCAAGCGTGCACAAGGTTGCACGCAGTGCAGCCGTCGTACTTTCCGCCGCGGCAGCCCACCCGCGACGACACACGAGACGGACGCTGACCGGTCCCGGTGCCATCGAGGTCAAAGCGGCATTGTCGGACGACCTGATGTTCGAGAACGGTTTGACCGAGATCGTCGAAATAGCCTGTAGGCGTTGCCTGTTCGGCTATTTGACACCGCCATGACCGACCTTCGGCTAGCGCTCCAGTGCCGTCAGCGTGTCCCTGGCGCGGTGGTGCTCACGCGCACATCCGCCTCGGCTTCAAGAGCACACGCGATGCGGACCACCCGACCTCCGTATGCAGTGATAGTCCGAGCGAACGCACCCCGTCGGACAACGGGACATCGAGCGACGCCTCTTCGAATCGCATGTAGGCAACAACTCGCTGAATGTCACTCATGATTCTCGCGTTGTCATCTTTGGCCAAAACCCGCTCGTGCCAGGACTGACTGGTTCTTGACTGTATTTTTCTGCGGTGTCCCCGGACCGACTGTGGTCAGCCAGGCGATGATGCCGTTGTGTGTCTGCAGTTACTGAGCAGATCCCGCATGCAAGTCGGGCTTTCTGTCCGCTGCACCGTCAGACGCAGAATCAGCAACGGACCGGGAGACTGCGGTGGCGAGAGCAACGTCCTTGGTCTCCGGCGTGTACCGCAAGACAATCATGCCTACGACTCCCGCGACGACGACCATTGCAGCAGGAGCAGATGGATTCACCGCGTCTATCAGGCTGCCAGCAATTATCGGCGTGAAGCCCCCGAACACTACTGTGCCCATTCCGTAGGACAACCCGTGCCCTGAATACCTGCTCGAAGTCCGGAAGAGTTCGAGCATCGTCACGATCGACCCGGAAACGAACAGGGACGTAGCAGACGCGAGTAGCAGGCTGCCACAGAACGCACCCCAAAACGTGGCGGTATTGACCAAGAACATCGCAGGGAACGCAATAGCCGTCATGTAAGCCGCGCCTGTCCACATCAACGGCTTTCGGCCGACGCGATCTGCCACGCGCCCCAAGACGGGAACCAGAACCGCAATGGATGCTCCTGCGAGCGTGTTGGCCAGCAAGGCGGTGTTCGGATTCATGCCGAGGTTTGAGACCATATGAGTGTAGAGGTAGGTGATCCCGAGGTAGTAGGCGATCAGCGTGGGCGCAAGGAGCAGGAACACCCGCAGCAGGGCGGGCCATTCCTCGACGACTGCAGTCTTGAGCGGGTTCTTGCTCGCAGCTACGCGTTCCTTCTTAGCCTTGACGAACTCCTGAGGATCACTGAGCTTTAGGCGGATCCAAAGTCCACCACACGCCAGTAGTGCACCGAGGAAGAACGGTAGACGCCAACCCCAATCGGTGTACGCGTCGTCGCCAATAGCACCACGCAGACCGATGATCCCGAAGCCGAGCACCAGGCTTGGCAGAATCGTCACGGCATAGATTATGGCGATCCACGATGCGCGCTTGTCCGACGGAGCTGATTCCAATACGAAACTCAGCGCCCCGGAATGCTCGCCACCAGTAGAGAATCCTTGGATCAAACGGAAGAACAGGAGAAGGATAGGGGCAGCAATTCCGATACTGGCGTAAGTCGGTAATAATCCGATCGCTCCCGTGGCTACGCCCATCAACAAAATCACCGATGCCATGACGCGGATACGACCGTATTTATCGCCGAGGTATCCGAACACGACTCCGCCCAATGGGCGAGCAATGAAGCCGACGGCGAAGATCGCGAGCGTACCGAGCACTGCCGCAGAGGGATTGGACTTTGGAAAGAACAACAGCGCGAGAGTCGGTGCCGTCACCGCGTAGGTGACGAAGTCGAACCATTCCACGAAAGTTCCGACTGCTCCGCCAAAAAGACGACGTCGGGCCGTGGATTCTTCGGTGAAAGCGACTGCGGGCGTTGAATTCTGAGTCATGCGAATTCCTCGGTTCAGAGAATTGCCGGGCAACTGCCGCAGCAGTGGAATCGAATCGTTGGACACTCGATGCCATCAACACTAGCGTTGCCAAGAGTGACAGGCAACACACCCGTTGATTACAATCTGGTTGCGGCCACCTCGCGAAGGGCCCTCTTGTTCATCTTCGTGGCCGACCTCGGCCACTCTTCGGCGCTCAGAAAGTACACCTGCCGTGGGACTTTGAAGCTCGCAATCTGTCCCCTGCAGAAGGCAATGATGTCGTCGGCACCCGCAGTGGCACCTTCGCGCAACTCGACGAAAGCGACGGGCACCTCGTCGAGTCGACGGTCGCGCTTGGCGACGACCTGCGCAAGTACGACATCCGGGTGCGTACACAGATAGGACTCGACCTCGATGGCAGGGACGTTCTCACCACCCACCTTGATCATGTCCTTCAGCCGGCCCTCGTAGCGAAGATGACCACTATTCAACGTGCGGAACAGATCTCCGGTGCGCAGCCAGCCCTCGTCGTCGATTGCGGCGGCAGTCTGCTCCGGGTCTCGGTAGTAGCGGGTCATCATCGCGTAACCCTTCACGTAGAGCTCACCCAGCTCGCTGACCGGCGCATTATCCAATGTCACCGGGTCTACGATCTTGACCTCTACCCCGTGTACGGGCACCCCGGAGGTGGTCGCCCTCAATTCGATGTCGTCTGCGGGTGCGGACAACGAAAAGTGGCCTGCCATCTCCGACATTCCAGATCCGTTGACGAGCAACGCTTTCGGGAATCTCGATTGGACAAAGCGCATCTCGTCGGCACTGCCGACCGTAATCAACGACGTGGCATCCTCCAGGTCGTCTTCCCGGAAGCCCTCCGCGTCCATCAAAGTATCGAAAGCCGACTGGAACATCGGCCACAACGAGGTCGGACGCCACTTGCGCACCATGGTCAGTGCGCGTCCACCATCGAGATACACATCGGTCAGATACGTCGATCCCATTGCTACACAGGCGATCAGGCCCTGCAATGCTGCGATATGAAACAGCGGTGCCGGTGACCAGAAGACCCTCATCTCCCGCGGCTCCGGAAATGGGACAGCCTGAGCCGTGCGTCCGATGGGCCCTCGTGTCACGGCCTCATGCGACAACACGCAACCCTTGGGTGAAGCAGTGGTTCCCGAGGTGTAGATGATCACGGCGTCGTCCCGCAGTCGCACCCGCTGCCTTCGCACCTCGATGTCGACCTCCGTCACCGATTGCGCAAGTTCGTCCACCGCCGATGCACCGACGATTCCGGGGCCCCCGTCACCCTTCAACATGATAATCCTCCGAAGGTGTGGTGCTTCGGGTAGTTCCAGGCTCAGCGAGTCGGTCGTCGCCACTCCCGGGAAAGCTGCAGTCAGTTCCGCGCGGAAGTCCGTGCGGGGTGCGAGTGCGTCCGTGGTGAGCACGACCGAAATTTCGGAATGGGCGATGATGTAACTCAATTCGCGACTGCGGAGACGCGGGTTGAGCGGCACGAGCACTGCGCCTGCGAGCGCCGTACCGAACGCGGCCTCGACGAATTCGCGTGAGTTGGGCGCAAGCACGCCAACCTTGTCACCGGCCGTCAGTCCGAGCGCGACGAGCAGGCGGCCGATACGAACTGCGCCCGCCGTCATCTCGCGGTACGACAGAGTCTCGTCCGGCAATACGAGCGCGGGATGGTCGGGAAAACGTTCGCCGGAACGGATGAGCACATCGCCGAGCGGCATGCATTCGCTGAACACGGACTGGTTGTACATGGACCTGATCCTTGCATTCGTAGATCGTCTCGAGTCGGTTCTTTCGGAGACGGGGCTTCACGAGCCGAATCCGAATACTAGGCCGGTCACCGGCGGCCGTCAACGCTTCCGTTAACGATCGATCGCCTTCCGAAAAGAGGTTTCAACACAAGTGTTGACGGGTCGTTAACGATCATGTTGACTGGAGAAGAAATCTCGATACGGAGGAACGATGACCAATACGACGACCAAGGTGCATCACAACGCCGAATCGCACGGCGCACCTGCGCTGACAGAAGACGAGGTTCGCGAGGCGGTCGAAGGGGCCTCGGTGCCAGTGCTGCTGATGGTCCTCTATCAGGTGACCGGAGACGAGTCCTGGATCGGACCGCGGTTCGCTCCCAGCCATTTTCGGGGAGTATCACCTCGCCCGACCGGCGATATCGCCGAGGCCGATCAACGCGTCGTCCGCGACGCAGCCGTCGACGCGATCGCATCGTTGCTCGCCCACCGGCGCCCGGTGCTGGATCTGAGCGACGTTCGCGACATGGAAAAGGCCGCGAGCTTTTTCCTCGGTGAACCGATCGACCGGCGATACGCAGCGATTCTGACCGAGGAGCTACGTCGACGCTCCGCCGACAGCGACGAGCAGGACGACGTACCGGACGTCACCCCTCCTGCGGGTACGCGCGCCATCGTCATCGGAATGGGGATTTCCGGGCTCGCCGCCATTCACCTACTGCAGCAACTCGGTATCGAGTTCACCGTGTTCGAGCGGGGTGCCGATGCCGGCGGCGTGTGGCACCAGAACCGATACCCCGGCGCGGGTGTCGACACACCGAGCCACCTCTACTCGTTTTCTTTCGATTATCGAGACTGGGATCGACATTTCGAGCTTCGGGACGAGCTCTACGAATACTTCAACGGAGTGCTCGACTCGTTGGATGCCCGCACCGAGGTCTCGTTCGAGACCGAGGTCGTGAGCGCCGTGTACGACGACGACAGCGCACTGTGGACCGTCACCACCCGAAACCGGGAAGGTGAACTGGACACCCATGTCGCGAACATGGTCATCAGTGGGGTCGGCTCGCTGAACCAGCCGAAACTACCGTCGATCGCGGGGCGCGAGGAGTTCGAGGGACTTCAATTTCACTCGAACAGATGGCCGGATGGCCTCGATCTCACCGGCAAACGTGTCGCGATCGTCGGGGCAGGCGCGAGCAGCCAGCAGATCTCACCTTCGATCGCTCCGATCGTCGAGCACCTGGACATCGTGCAGCGCTCACCGCAGTGGGTTGCGCCCTTCGAGCAGTTCCGCGAGGAAGTACCTACTGCCGAACGCACACTCCTGCAGCATCTTCCGCTATACAGGGCGTGGAACTGGATCGGGCTCTTCTATCAGCACGGTGACAAGATCATCGATGCGCTTCGGGTGGATCCGTCGTGGCCGCACCCCGAACGGTCGGTGAACCGGAGAAACGACCGACAGCGTGAATTCCTGACGAAGTACATCGAGTCCGCCTTGGAAGGACGACCCGATCTGATCGAAAAAGCCGTCCCTGATTACCCGCCCTTCGGCAAGCGAATGCTCCTCGACAACGGGTGGTATCGGACTCTCAAGCGCGAGAACGTCGATCTGTTCACGAGCGGAGTTTCGGATGTGACGCGGACTGGACTCACATTGTCCACCGGTGAACGACTCGACGTCGATGTCATCATCTGGGCCACGGGATTCGAGGCTGCACGGTTCTTGAGTTCGCTCGAGGTACGCGGCGAGGAAGGGCTCGATCTCAGCGAGGCCTGGGACGACGACGACCCTCGCGCCTACCTCGGCGTTTCCATTCCGCATTTTCCTAATTTTTTCATGCTCGGTGGACCGCATTCGCTACCGGGCAGCGGCAGCTTCATGTACTTCATGGAGCTTCAAGCTCGTTATCTTCGTGACCTTCTCGCCGAAATGTTCCGCAAGAACATCACTGCTATCAGCGCCACCGAAGACTCGACGAACCAATACAACGAACTCGTCGACACTATGCACTCCAAGACGGTGTGGACCCATCCGGGATTCGCGACTTACTACCGCAATTCCAAAGGCCGAGTCATTTTCGTCATGCCCTTCCTGAACGTCGAATACTGGGAGATGGTCAGACGCCCCGATCTGAGCGATTTCGACATCCTCGAAGTCGCAGCGGTCCAGCAGGCACGTTAGCGCAGTCACCGTCGCATCTGATATTCCCGACCACCAGCACCATAGAAAGGCGGCAATCATGCCCGACACACTTCATTTGAAGACACCCGCAGTAGTCGACACCGCGACCGCCGGTGACCCCTCGGTCGCGGACACCGTGTCCACGGTCATCGCCGACATCCGCGACCGCGGCGACGCTGCGGTCCGCGCTTATTCCGAGAAATTCGACAAGTGGAGCCCGGAAAGTTTCAGACTGAGCGCGGAGAAGATCGACGAGATCATCTCGACAGTTCCTGCCGAGGTCATCGCCGACATCGAGACCGTTCAGCGTAACGTCCGAGTTTTCGCTCAGCATCAACGCGACTCCCTGCACGACTTCGAGGTCGAGAGTTCGCCGGGTGTCCATCTCGGACAACGCAATCTTCCGGTGTCCGCAGCCGGAGCCTATGCACCGGGCGGTAGATACCCGTTGGTTGCATCTGCGCACATGACCACGGTGACGGCGAAGGTCGCAGGCGTTCCGCACGTCACGGCGTGCACCCCACCGATCCGAGGCGAAATCCCCGCAGCAACCGTTGCCGCGTTCCATCTCGCAGGTGCGGACGACATCTACTTACTCGGTGGCGTGCAAGCTGTTGCGGCAATGGCACTCGGCACCGAAAGCATTCGGAAAGTGGACATGCTCGCCGGTCCGGGCAACGCCTTCGTCGCCGAGGCCAAGCGGCAACTGTTCGGCCAGGTAGGAATCGACTTGTTCGCCGGGCCGACCGAGGTGTTGATCGTCGCCGACTCGAATGCGGACCCGTTCATCGTCGCAGTGGACCTTCTCAGCCAGGCCGAGCACGGCCCGGATTCGCCTGCCGTTCTGATCACGGACTCCGAGGCCCTAGCTCGCACCGTGATCGAGCACATCGACGCGATCCTGCCGGACATGCCTACGCGCGACTTCGCAGGTGTCGCATGGCGAGACCACGGACAGGTGATCGTCACCGCCGACATCGAAGCCGCGTACGCCCTCGCGGACACGTTCGCGTCCGAGCATGTGCAGATCTTGACCGACACGCCCCGTCGAGCACTCGAATCCATGAGTAACTACGGTGCACTTTTCCTCGGCGAGAAGACATGTGTTTCCTACGGAGACAAAGTGATCGGGACCAATCACACCTTGCCCACACGCGGTGCAGCGCGTTACACGGGAGGGCTGTGGGTAGGAAAATACCTGAAGACCGTCACCTATCAGGAGATCACCTCGGAGTCCGCGAGCGCCGAACTCGGAACCCTCTGCGGCAGAGCTGCGCGGGTGGAGTACTTCGAGGGCCACGCCCGTTCAGGTGATGTGCGAGCAGCGAAGTACGGCGGCGCACCGTTGCCATGGGCTCCGGCCACGCTCTCGGTCCGACCGCGGTAAACACTGTGCTCACGTTCTCACTTTCAGGAAAGACTGCTCTGGTCACCGGAGCGAACAGGGGTCTGGGAAAGGCCATCTCAGCAGCACTCACCGAACTCGGTGCGACGGTGTACGGGACATCGAGAACCGAGGCCGGTATTCGGCAGATCGAATCCGACCTCGGCACCGAAGGTTTCGTTCTCGACCTGGAGGACGTGCACTCGATTACGCCCTTCGTCGAGCGTTTCGGTGTACGCATGCGCGGCACCTCCCTCGACATTCTGGTCAACAACGCCGGGGTCAATCACCCCGCACGGGCACTCGACGTGACGATCGAGCAGTGGAATTCCGTCGTCGACACCAATCTGCGAGGTACGTTCTTCCTCACCCGAGCCGTTGCGCAGCAATGGGTATCGGCCGGTACCCCCGGTGCCATCGTCAACATCGGGTCTCAGGCAGGCACGGTAGGAATCGAGGAACGCGCGGTGTACTGCGCGACCAAGGGCGGCCTCGATCAACTCACCAAGGTTCTCGCAATCGAGTGGGCGGCACACGGCATCCGAGTCAACACCGTCGCCCCCACTTTCGTGAGAACCGAATTCACCGCCGACACCCTGTCGCGACCCGGGTGGGGCGACAAATTGCTCGCTCGAATCCCGTTGGGCCGCTTCGGGGAACCCGAGGACATCGTCGGTGCCGTCGCCTTTCTGGCCGGGGACGCATCCGGTCTGATAACCGGCCATACACTGCTGGTCGACGGAGGCTACACCGCATGGTGAAAGGTGAGGAACGCATGAACATGACCGAGGCATCGTTGAACAGCGAATCCGTCGTCGTCATCACCGGTGCCGCGACCGGGATCGGGCGAGCGATGACGCTGTCGTTCGTCGCTCGTGGCGCTCGAGTAATCGTCGCCGACATCGACGAAGCGGCCGCCGCCGGGCTCGTCGCCGAAGTGTCCGAGCTCGGCGGAACCGCCTTCGCGGCACGAGTCGACGTCAGCAATGCAGAGTCGGTCGAGCTTCTCGCCGATTCGGTCTTCTCTCGGCACGGTCGTGTCGATGTTCTGTGCAACAACGCCGGAGTGTCGATGCGACCCCATCGCGCATCCTGGAACGCCTCGATCAGAGACTTTGCGTGGGCGATGGAGGTGAACTATTTCGGCGTCGTGCACGGGATAGTCAGCTTCGTACCGAGAATGCGCGAGCAGTCCGGCCACAAACACCTGGTCAACACTTCGTCGGTGACTGCGCTCGACATCGCTCCTGGGCACGCGCCATACGCGGCCTCCAAAGCAGCAGTCACCGCACTGTCCGACGCGTTGCGTTACGAACTCGAGGACCATGGCGACGACTTCGGCGTCACCGTGTTGTACCCAGGACTCGTCCCCACCTCGATCGCGACCAGTGAGCGCCTCCGGCCCGACAACGATCGATCAGCGGTTCGCAACATCGTGGCCTACGAGCCCGAACGAGCTGCGACGCTCACGTACAACCTTCCCGTAGCAGCAGAGACCCTTGGCGAGCTCGCCGTCGAGGCCGTGTTGTCCGGCCAGAACGCGGTGCTCACCCACGGCTACCCCGATGCCGAGATCGAGGCGCGCTTGAAAGACCTCCGAGACGGAGCGACGGACCGGACGCTTCAGCAGCCCACTCCCCACCTCAGCAAGGAAGACCACCGATGATCTCCACCCGATTCACGCGAGAGTTCGATATCGAACATCCGATAGTGTGCGGCGGGATGACCGGAGCGGGACGAGCTGTCTTGATCGCCGCCGTCGCCAATGCCGGTGCGCTGGGCTTCCTTTCGGCCCTAACGCAACCGACGCCCGCTGCCCTCGACGAGGAAATTCGACGAACGAAGGCCTTGACGGATCGGCCGTTCGGCGTAAATCTGACAATTCTCCCCACGATCGCGCCCGTTCCTTACGACGAGTATCGCCAGGTCATCATCGACAACGGGATCAAAATCGTCGAAACAGCCGGCTCGAGCCCGAAGGACCATCTACCGTCACTGAAGTCCGCCGGTATCAAAGTAATTCACAAGACCGTCGCCGTCCGGCACTCTATTTCCGCGCAGAAGCTCGGCGTCGACGCGTTGTCCGTGGACGGGTTTGAGTGTGCAGGTCACCCCGGCGAGGACGACGTATCCAGTCTCGTCCTCATTCCGGCCGTCGCGGCACGCACAGATCTACCGATCATCGCTTCGGGCGGATTCGCCACCGGCGCAGGCCTCGTCGCGGCTCTAGCGCTCGGCGCGGATGCAATCAATATGGGAACCCGCTTCGTCGCGACTGCGGAAGCTCCTGTGCATCGCAACGTCAAAGATCGGATCGTGGCCAATACCGAACGCGATACCAATCTGATCTTTCGAAAATTCCGCAATACCGCGCGAGTTGCCAAGAACGCAGTATCGGATGAGATTCTCGACATCGAAAAGCGAGAAGGAACGACATTCGAGGACATCGCAGCGCTGGCGTCGGGTGCTCGGGGTCGACAGAACGTTCTTACCGAAGGCCGGATGGATGACGGACTGTGGTGGGTCGGACAAAGCCAGGCGTTGGTCACCGACATTCTGACCTGCGCGGATGTCGTGACGCAGATCATCGACGACGCCGAGAAACTGATCGCCGGTCGCTTGGTGGGGCTCGTCTCTTCCTAGCGTGGAGTAGGCCGATGCACCCGCCCTACTCCACGCCGATGAAGCTCGGAGATTCGGCACCAAGCCTCAGTGCGTGATCGATAGCTGCACGTCCTGCCCCCATCCTGACAGCATTTCGTAGATGCATCCGCATCCCTGGTAGGTATCTGTGCGCTGTCGCTGCGTCCGACGCCATGCTGATGAGTTCTTTCGTGATGTTCGGAACCAACTGTGCCCGGAACGGAAGTCCGCAGTAGGCGATGAATCCTTCGAATGCTTCGGGAGACATTCGGAGCAGGGACTCCAAGAAGCCTGGAATCTCCTCCCGCATGGTCGTCCAGTACTTCGTGCCGCCGATGTGCCTGTCCCACAGCTGTTGTCGATGCTCGTCCAGGGGCGGCCAACCACCCTCGGGGCACGCCGCCGATGCCAGGGCACGAGAACTCTCGAAGAAAGCATGTACTCCGACACTGGATTGCAGCGTGACGATCTCGTGCAGCTGGTCGAATGTCGCTCCCGCCGCAACTGCACGTTCCGCCCATTGCCTGCTTCCGAGGGTGTCGAGGGCCGAGGAGGTGGTGCGTAGTGCGAATTGGATCAGCGCAACCTGGATTTCGGTCAGATCGTCACCGTCGGGAACCTCTTCCAACAGGCGAGCCGCTTGCGTGTCGATCTGTTGCTGACTGACTGTCACGACTCTCCTCATCGGTCGAAAAACGTTGCCGAGCGGAGCTTATCGACACCGTCGACATGTTGGCAACACAGGTGTTGACGGCGCGATACCGGCTGCCTAGTGTGACGAATACGGAAGCGGCGTTTCGACTGGACGCGTCTCGAATCAAGGAGCCACATGCCCGAACATCCAGCAATGCCCGACTACGTCAACATACGGGTCGAACACGATTCACCTGTGTCCTGGATCGTGCTGAACCGACCGGACAAGGCCAATGCACTGTCCAACGAACTGCTCGACGAGTTCTCCGACGCACTTGCGCGGCTGAAACATACGGGCGAACCGGTGATCGCCATCCGGGGAGAGGGTAAAGGCTTCAGCGCCGGATACGACCTTGGACAAGTCGCGCCGACCACGGCCGCGGACCCCGTGGCCGACCGCACCCGATTGCAGAGGAACATCGATCGGTATCTCGCCATCTGGGACCACCCCAAGCCAGTTATCGCAGCAATTCACGGCTACTGCGTCGCCGGAGCAACGCAGCTGGCCACCTTCACCGATATCACCATCGTGACCGAGAACGCGAAAATCGCGGAAGTCACCATTCCGATCGGGGCCGGTTACGTCTCGCCCGTCTGGGCAACTCTCGTCGGACCGAAACGGGCCAAGGAATTTGCGTTCGTTCCGGGCAACAGCATCGATGGACGCACCGCAGTCGAGTGGGGCTGGGCGAATCACGCCGTCCCGGAAAGCGAACTGATAGCACGCGTGGCCTCGCTCGCACGAAGAATCGCTCAAGTGCCGCCCAGCCTGTTGACCATCAAGAAGGTTTCGATCAATCGCGCGATGGAGGCGATGGGAACCCGTAATGCGCTGGGAGCCATAGCCGATGCGGACGCATTGGCCCACATGACCCCGGAGGTGGCAGCACTACGTGCCCGCATCGCCGAAGAAGGCCTGAAGTCGGTGATCGAATCGTTTCGCGTCGCACCGACTTCCGATCTCTCAGCACCGACCCGATCTATTCCTCTCACAGGCAACGGCACCGTTGACGAGCTGTCAACATGACCGTAGACTGACATGAACCATGGATCCGGATCGACACCTGAGAATGGATGGAGCGTCATGACTTCGGTCAACGAAGACAACATTATTGAAGTCGTACAGCGTCTTGTCGACGAAAGGGATATCGAACGAGTTCTTTTCCAGTATGCGTTTCATCTCGACGCAGCCGACCCCCAGTCGATGCTCCCCCTCTTCGTCGAGGACCTGTACGTTGCTTACGGCCCCTCTCATGGTGCCACCGGCGCAGAAAACTACCTCGATGTGCTTTCGAACGACAAAACTGGAATCGCCGCATTCTTCGCAGGCACGAGTCATCACGTCAGCAACATCGTGATCGACTTCGTGAACAAGGACACTGCGAAAGTGCGGTCGGTTCTCTACGCGTGGCACAAGTACTACCGAGATCGTCCGGACGGGATCGTGTACGCCCAGTACCACGACGAATTCACCCGGACCGACGAGGGCTGGAAGATCTCACGTCGCGAACAGAAGACTGCCGGAACCGAGAATTACCACGCGAAGGCCCACGCGCTCGTCCCGACGCCACGCACACAGAAGACGAGCTGACCGTGTCCGACGAACTTCTCTACGAGGTCCGGGACCACGTCGCCTACCTCACCTTGAACCGTCCAAAGGTCCTCAACGCAATCTCGGCCGAAGTCGACGAGCAGTTGGCAAGTAGATGGGACGAGATCGAGGACGACCCCAATATCTGGGCTGCCGTGCTCGGAGCAACCGGCGAACGAGCCTTTTGCGCAGGTGCCGACATCAGCGGCGGTACCGCTGCGAGCCCATCACGGCGTGCGCTCGGAGGCGGCCTTACCGGCGTGGGAGGACCGCTTCGAGTACTGAACAAGCCCCTGATTGCGACGGTCCAAGGCTACGTCCTCGGCGGCGGGTTCGAGCTTGCCATGTGCGCCGACATCATCGTCGCTGCAGACAACACCCAGTTCGGCCTTCCGGAGGTCAAAGCCGGAATAATCGGCGAATCCGGCGTTGTTCATCGAGCAATTCGCCATCTCCCGCATCGCATCGCCATGGCATTGATCTTGACCGGCGACCGTATGGGGGCGCACGACGCCTTGACTCACGGTCTGGTCAACGAAGTGGTCCCGTTCGAGGAACTGGATGCGGCCGGGGTGAGATGGGCGGAGAAGCTCACCACCGCGTCGCCGTTGGCTCAACAGGCGGCCAAACACGCCGTCCTCTCCCGCGCCTCGTACCCGTTGGAAGTGGCACTGTCGACCAAATTCGAACTGATCGAGGCCTACGCCGCATCGTCCGACGTCCTTGAGGGCCGGAAAGCGTTCGAGGAGAAGCGCAAGCCACAGTGGGCAGGGAAATGACGCCATGATCCCCTCGCAAGCACGGCGCGAGCGAGGCCGGTCAACAGTGGCCTCTCGTAGCGGAATTCCTCGAACCTATACTGGCTGAACCATCCGAGAAGCGACGGTCACGAAGGCGAGGCAAGACTGTGGCGAAGTCACCAGTCAGCGGAATTGCAAAACGGCGTAAGAGCGCGCTGACCGAAAATTCGGCCGACTATTCTGCAAAGCGAGCTGGGCTCCTCAGGGTCGCCGCAGAAGTGTTTCGCGAAAAAGGGTATGCCGCCGCATCATTGAACGACGTTGCGGCGGCATACGGCACCGACCGAGCTTCGCTGTACTACTATGTCGGCAGCAAAGAAGAACTGTTCCAGGAATGCATCACGAGCACCGTGGTGACCAACTTGTCACGAGCTGACGAGATCGTGGCCAAGAAGCTACGACCGCGGGAGACGCTGGAAGCTCTCATTGCGATGCTGCTTGCATCTCAGGTGGAGCACTACCCCTACATGTACGTCTATATGCAGGAAGACTGGGGTCGCGTGTCATCGCTCGACTCCAAGTGGGCCCAGGAGATGGTGGACAACACCCACAAGATCGAGAAATATTTCTTGGATGCCATCGCCCTTGGCGTTGCAGACGGGACGTTCCGGCCCGATCTGTCGAACACGTTGATAGCAAACAGTATTTTCGGCATGACCCAGTGGACACATCGGTGGTTCGTGCCCGGCCAGAGCCGCTACTCGGCAGAGGATCTCTCACGCGTGTTCTCGGCGATATTCTTCGACGGAATCATGGCGGAAGGCACAGCCGAGGACTGACGAAGCAGGGAGTGCGCGACAGTCCGTTCACCCGAGGTCAGGTACGTCTGCGGCCGTACCCGAGAAACTCGGCTTCCGTTTTTCCAGGAATGCGGCAACGCCTTCCTTTCCGTCACCCACCGAGGCGTGCCACATCGCCAAACTGTCCCGTCGATGCGCTTCGAGGGGATGCGCCGACCCCGAACCGGAATAGATCAGTCGACGAGACAGTGCAATGGCTGAAGACGAACGCCCGACGACGAACTTTCGGGCCAGCTCGATTGCCGAAGGGAGCAATTCCTCGGGTGGATGCACCGATCTGAGGAGCCGACCCGCCAATGCCTGTTCGGCGTCGAGAATATCCGCCGAGTAAATCCACTCGAGGGCTGTTTGCAGGCCGACAATTCTCGGCAGGAAGTAGGAAGACGTGGCCTCGGGAACAATGCCGAGCCGGCCGAACACGAAGCCGATCTTTGCATCGGTGGACGCCATGCGAATGTCCATCGCAAGAGTCATAGTCGCTCCGATACCGACGGCGGCACCGTTGATCGCAGCAATGACGGGCTTGTCGCAGGAATGGATGGCCAGTGCGACTTTCCCGCCGGTGTCCCGAACCCCGGACTGAAACGGCTCTTCGGTCAGCCGCTCGCGCATATCCGACACCGTTGGACTCAGCGACTCATCCAACCCGAAGACATTTCCTTCTACAGCCAGGTCCATGCCCGCACAGAACGCGCGACCAGCACCGGTCACCACGACCGCGCGCACCGTTGGGTCGATGCGCACCTGCTGGAATGCGCGTTCCAAATCATCGGCCATCGTCACCGAGAATGCATTGAGATATTCAGGTCGAGACAGGGTAAGAATAAGAATACCGACTTCGTCGACAGACCAATCGAGCGTCTGGAATTGCATTGTTCTCCTCAGTTGCCGGTCACCTCATAGAGCCAATTCGGCAGGTGCGCGACATTGTCGATGCATTCATACCCCGTACCTGTCGGCTGATTGCACACCGGCTCTCGCTCGCCGGGCAACGCGAAAATTCCTCCACGGCAGCGACAGTCATCGTCGCACCCCCGCGTACGCCTGTCAACAGTACTGTTGCCGGGAGTCAACAACTCACCCTTGATCACATGCTTGCGCCCGCTTGGCCGATAGCCGGTATCTATAAGTGTGATTCAAGATCGGTAATGGACGCAGGGACCTCAGAGCGAATTACCAGTTGTGCATCGATGTGACACATGCAACACTATCGATGTTGCTGAGTAGGCAATAAGCAGCATTCGATGTGTCCCCCAGACAGCCGTCGCGGCATGCGTTTCTGGACTGTTTCACACGCGGAGACATTCCATGCTCTGCACGGCACCTGCCGTCTCCACCATTTTTTCGTCTCCGGTGTTTCTCTCCGGACCCATTTTACGAAAGAAGCCTCTGTGAAAATCAAATGGATCGCGCCTATCGTCGGCCTACTTCTGTTGACCACCGCGTGCGACTCCCAGGCAGCGTCCCAGGACCGGACCTCGACGCAGGAGTTGACGTCCTTTCAAACGGTCGTCGACGATGCGATGGCACCGGTGACCGACTGGGCAGGCCCGACCGAAACACCGACACCACCGACCGACATCTCGATAGCAGTAGTGGTCTGTTCCGGGTCCGTGTCGGGGTGTGTGCGGCAGGCAGACGGGGTCACACAAGCCGGTGAAGCCCTGGGGTGGACAGTTACTCGATTCGACGGCAAGGGCGATCCGGTCGGACAAAACCAAGCGATGACCCAAGCTATCAATAGTGGCGTAGACGCCATCATCCTCGCCGCGACAGATCCCGTTCCGCTTAGTGGCGCAATCGAACTCGCTGCCTCTCGGGGAATTCCGGTCGGAGCCGCAGGTCTCGGCATTGCCGCAACCGATGGCGTGTTGTTCGACGTCGCTCCGGACTACACGTTGTGGGGTGACCAGCTCGGATCGTGGATTGTGACGGACTCAGGTGGTACGGCGAACTTCTTGCCGACCGTCGACCGAGAGTTTCCGAGTTCACCGGCGATCGCTGATGCGATGGTCTCGGCGGTAGATCGCTGTGACGAGTGCGTAGTCCAAGACACGCAACAGTTTGTCGTGACCGACATCGGGAACGGCCTCGGCCAGCGAATTGCCAGCGCACTGCAGGCAGAGCCGAGCATCGACTACGTCAGCGGAGCATTCGATTCGGCAGCAGCCGACATGGTTCCTGCAATGGGTAACTCGGGCCTGTCCGATCGTGTCACACTCGTGTCTTGCGTCGGCGCACCGCAAAACCTCGAGTTCATTCGCGACGGCAACATCCAGGCCGCCGATGTCGTTCAGGACGACGTCTTCCTCGGTTACGGTGCTGTGGATCAGATGATTCGGGTCCTGTCGGGTCAACCCCTCTGGGAGACACCCGGTGTCACCGACGATCGTTTGCGATACAGCCAGGGCGCGCCCTCTCGCCTTCTGACGATCGACAACGTCAATGAGATCACCGACCAATACTGGGTCGCCGAGAACGGTTACGTCGACCGCTACCTCGAGCTGTGGGGTGTCACGCCGTGACCAGCCCCGTGCGATTGGCCGTACGAAACCTCACTGTCTCCTATGGTCAATACGAGGTAGTGCACGGCATCGATTTCGATGTGGAGCGCGGTTCGATCGTGTCTCTGCTCGGCGCAAATGGATCGGGTAAATCCACTACGGTCAAGGCACTGACCGGCGTCAATCCGCTGCATTCGAAGTCGCAGATCACGTTCAACGACAGCCCGATTCGCGCGAAAGACCTCACACCGGTCGCCGCACGGAAAATCGGTATCAGGGTTGTCCATCAAGAGTCACCACTCATCGCAAACATGACGGTCGCCGAGATGACCGCGCTGCACACGGGGTTTCCCCTGGTCGGCGCAACGTTTGTGCAGAAGAGGACATTGGCGCGGAAGACGGAGGACATACTCCGCGAGTTCGACGTCGCGGTCCATCCGAACACGCTGTGCGCGGACTTGACGGCCGGCGAACGGGCACTGGTTTCACTGGTGATTTCGATGGCCGGAATCTCCCCCGAACGCGCACTATTGGTACTGGACGAAACGACCGCTCCGTTGTCCACTCGCGAGGCAGCGCGGCTGCTCGACCGAGTCAGAGGCGTCGCAGACCGGGGATTGTCAGTATTGATGGTCACCCATCGCCTGCCCGAAGTACGGGAATACAGCGACCGAACAATCGTGCTCCGGGACGGCCGCGTTGTCAGCAACATCGGTGCCGACGAATTCTCAGAGGACGCCGTGATCCACGCGATGGTCGGCGGCGCCGCCCACAGCGCCTCCTCACACAACCACGACCGTAGTCGCGGTCTTACCGATCGTCCCGCACTCGTCGTGGAGAAACTGTCCGGCAACGTCAGCCGCGAGCTGTCCTTGACAGTGGGCGCCGGAGAAATCTTGGGTGTGACGGGGCGATCGGGCGAAGGAGCCTCCGAGCTGTTGCGTCTCATAGGCGGGATCGAGTCCACACAGGCGGGAACAACCAAGATCGACGGCAATTGCGCGCCGATTTCCGGTGCACGGGAAGCCATCAAAGCCGGGATTTTCTACCTTTCTCTCGATCGACTCAACGAGGGCGGGATCGCGTTGATGCCGGTGCACGACAACGTCGTTCTCCCCCGCGTGGAAAGATACGGTGCCAATCGACGCCGAGCGGCGTCCGATGTCGACCGGATGATTCGCGAACTCGACATCCGTCCGGCCGACGCGACCGTTCCGTACGCCAGCCTGAGCGGCGGCAACCAACAAAAGGTGCTCCTCGCCAGGTGGCTCCTTCTGGAGCCACAGATATTGCTTCTCGACGACCCCGCAGTGGGCGTCGATCCGAATACTCGCGAGATCATTTTCGATACCTTGCGAGAACTCGCCGCCCGCGGGACCACCGTCATCATCCGGTCGAGTGAGCCGGAACATCTCGTTCGCCTGTGCGACCGCGTCATCGTTGTCAACGGCGGGCGCATCGTCGAAGAACTCACTGATCTCAATCTGGAGGACATCAGTCGTGCAACCTACGCATAGTGACAACGCCGTGGCGGAGAAATCCGATGGCGCGGCCGTTCACACCCCCGGCTCGTCGTCGTTGCGAACCTGGAGAATCTCGACGCTGTTTCAGAACCACAGCATCTTGGCCCTGATCATCGGACTCACAGTGTTGTTCTCGATCCTTCTTCCCAGGACCTTCCCCACCACTGCCAATCTGCAAGGGCTCGCATTGGGCCAGGCCGTGAGTGCTCTTCTGGCCCTGTCGGTTCTGCTGGTTCTCGTCGTCGGCGAATTCGATCTGTCGGTCGGATACACGTTGGGATTGTCAGCGGTGCTCACGGCAAAGCTGGCAGGTGAGTCCGGACTCCCGGTGCCGTTGACCGTGACGATCGCGTTGCTCGCCGGTGCATTCGTCGGATTGGCTTCCGGATTGCTGGTAGCTCGCTTGCGCGTCGTCTCGCTCATTGCGACGCTGGGCGTCGGGTTGGCTGTCAGCGGAGTCACCGTGGGAGTCAGTGGGGGAATGACACTCTCACAGAACATTCCCTCGGTCTTCCGAACCTTCGTGCAGACCGAGATCCTCGGAGTTGGTTCTGCAGTGTGGATTGTCGCGCTTATCGCACTGGTTATGTACTTAATTCTGACGAAGACACCATTTGGCAGCAAGGTTTACGCGGTTGGCGGTTCCGAGCAGGTTGCTCGCATGGTCGGTATCCGCGTTCGACTCATCAAGTGCGTGATGTTCGGTGCAGCAGGTGCATTGGCAGCCCTCGCCGGAATAATGCAGCTCGGATTGGCAGGCGCGGCGAACCCCAGCTTCGGAGCGAACCTTCTCCTACCTGCCTTCGCTGCAACCTTTCTGGGTGCCACCACCGTTCGTCCCGGATTCTTCAATGTCGCTGGAACGATGCTGGCCGTCGTTCTTCTCGCCGTCGGATTTTCCGGACTGAGCCTGCTCGGGGCGCCGTTCTGGTTCCAACCGGTATTCCAAGGCGCAGCATTGGTAATCGGTGTTGTTCTTTCACAGTCGATTTCGAAGTCCGGACGCAAGTCTCGAGCCAAACAGCCTGCATAGGCGCAGACCGACACAGAACGGGTCCCCACCGGTCGTGCCCGGGAGACCCCTCGCGCAGGTGTAGTCCAGCATCCGGCCCGAACGAAAGAGACCGCTATGAAAGTCGGCACACTCGACATCGTGCCCATCATCGATGGCACCGCACACGAACCGATCGGTAACGCCGTCACCCATCCCGACGGTAAAATCTGGGATTGCGTCGAGCATCCCACCGATGAGAGCGGTCGCATCCGTCTGGACATCGGCTCGTTCCTGATTCGAATCAGAGACCGTGTCGTCCTGATCGACGCCGGCGGTGGAGTTCATTCCGGCGCGGACACCACAACCGGAAGCATGCTCGACAATCTTCGGGACGCTGGAGTCGATCCGTCCGACGTGACGGACGTCTGTTTCACGCACATGCACTGGGATCACATCGGATGGTCGACCGTCAACGGCCGAATCACATTCCCGAACGCGACCTTCCGCTTGCACCAGGACGATTGGACGTACTTCATGACCGGTGCTACCTCGGACCACCGGATACGCGAACTCATCGCACCCATCGAAGATCACGTCGAACCGTTCTCCGTCGAACACGAGATCCTTCCCGGCCTGATTGCCAGGCCGGCACCGGGGCATACACCGGGCAGTACCATCTACATCATTCATGACGGCAAGGAACGTGCCCTTCTCCTCGGCGACACCCTCCACACCGTCGGCGAACTCACCGAGCCCGAATGGATCGGCATGTGGGATGTCGACCCCGTCGCAGCGGGAATCATGCGCAACCGCATCGCCGACGAGCTCGCCGCCACCGGAGACCCATTCGCTCCTGCACATTTTCCTGAACTCGCATTCGGCCGCCTGGCCACCCTCGACGGACTCCGTCGATTCACCTGGGTGCAATGAGCGGCACCGGACTAACGAGTGTCAGAACGGAAGATCGAAGAACTCGTGTCTGAGTGAGCGTGTTGGGTGCGGCCGGAATTACGGCTCGGCAGCAATCTACCCGATTCCTCTGTGAGGTCGCGGGACGTCGAGCTGAAACGGGACCCCACATTTTCTGGTCCTTCGCCGGGAGCTCAACATCAGCCGGTGGCCGGGGTGCCCTGTCAGGGTATTCCACCCAGCATGCCGATCGTCCTACGGTGGAAAGCGAAGCCGGCATCAGCGAGCGGGTTTGTCGTCGCGGGCGCGTTCGCGAACACGAAATGGCAAGTCGGCAGGCTCAACCGTCCGCAGAGCCTCACCAAACGAGGCGATGCGACGGATCACCCTTGACGAGACTTTCGGAGGAACTATGCGTACCGTCCGGTTCGGATCGACGGATACCCAGGTGTCCAACATCGTGGCTGGCATGATGCGGATTGCTGGTAGTACCGATGAGGAGATCCGGCAGCTGTACGGGACAGCTCGCGAGGCAGGGATCGACTTCTTCGACCACGCTGACCTCTATGGGTTCAACCACCCCGGCGGTGGTCCACACCTGTGCGAGCGCCGGTTCGCCGAGGCTTTACAGCTGAGCCCGTCGGAGCGGGAGCAGATCACTGTGCAAACCAAGACCAGCATCGTCGCCGATCCGTGGGGTTACGACCAGTCATACGAGCACATCGTGACCTCGGCGGAGAAATCCCTGAAGGCATTGGGCACCGATTACCTCGACGTGTTGCTGTTGCACCGTCCCGACGCACTGGTTGAGCCAGAGGAGGTTGCCCGTGCGTTCGATCACCTGGAATCCACCGGGAAGGTTCGCGCGTTCGGGGTCTCCAACCACACACCACGGCAAATCGACCTGCTCGAGACTGCGGTCACGCAGCCACTCGTCGCAAACCAGGTGCAGCTGTCTTTGACGCACTCCACCATCATTGCTCAGGGACTGTCTGCGAATATGGCCGGACAACCGGACTCTGTGACCCGCGACGGCGGCGGTATCGTCGACTACTGCCGGATCAAGAAGATCACCCTTCAGGCGTGGTCACCCTTTCAAAAGGGCTTTCAAGATGGCGTGTTCTTCGGCTCCGAGGACTACCTCAAGTTGAACGCCGAACTCGACCGGCTCGCTGAGAAGTACGGTGTCACCCCGATTGCGATCGCGACCGCCTGGATCACCCGACATCCCGCCGGGATCCAGGTCGTCCTTGGAACGACCACGCCGCGACGGGTGTCCGACGCTGCGGCGGGGTCGGACATCGCACTGACTCGCGGAGAGTGGTACGGACTGATTCAGGCTGCCGGCCACAACGTGCCCTGACCACCCCGCGCAAAGCTCGAGGCCGAGCAGCCATCGCTATCTGGGGTCATCTCACTGAAATGCAGCGGGTCGGCCGGTCTACCTTGAAACACGAAAGGTCAATCATGTCAGTAACTTTCGACTTCACCAACAAGAATGTCTTCATCACCGGGGCCGGCAGCGGCATCGGTCGAGCCACAGCGGAAGCCTTTGCGGCCGCGGGTGCCGACGTCGCCGTCAGCGACACTACAGAAAAGCCTCTACAGGAGACCGCTGAGCTCGTCGAAGCGCACGGCCGGCGCGTGCACATCGCCATCTGCGATGTCACCGACAGCAAGAGTGTCGAGGACGCGGTGAAGTCCGCTGTCGACGCTCTGGGTCCAATCGACATCGGGGTGAACAATGCCGGCATCGAGCAGCCACCCAAACCCCTTGCCGAGATCAGCGATGAGGAATGGGACCGTCTCATCGCGGTCGACCTGCGTGGGGTGTTCGTCTCCATGAAGCACGAAATTCTCGCCATGACAGGCCGCGGCGGCTCGATCGTCAACATCTCCTCAGGTGCCGGAGTCATCGGCATCAAAGGCCAGTCCGCCTACGCAGCTGCGAAGCACGGCATCCTCGGTATGACGAAGTCGGCGGCCCTCGACTACGCCGCCCAGAACATCCAGATCAACGCGATCTGCCCCGGAATCATCGAGACTCCGATGATGGGCCGGTTCTCCGGTGACACACCGGAGGGGCGGGCGCGGGTCATCGCCCAAGAGCCGATCGGGCGCATGGGAACCCCCGAAGAGATCGCCTCAGCCGTCCTGTGGTTGTGCTCAGATCTCGGAGGTTTCACAATCGGCCATTCCCTGGTCGTGGACGGTGGCCAGACCATCGGCATCAGCTAGCACCAGAATCCGCCGGACGGCGCAAGTGTGACCTGGTTCGTGGTGTGGCGTGCCGATCACGCACCGAACCCGCAAAATCGTAGGAAGTGAACCCATGAAGAACGTCGTCATCATCGGAGCGAACGGCCGTTCTGCACGAGAGATCATCTCTCGCCTGGCCCAGCAGGAAGACGTTGCCCTCACGCTGTTCCTGCGCCGTCATCATCGACTCGACGGCGTCGCGACGGAGACCATGACGCTGGTCGAAGGTGACGCACACGACCGGGACTCGCTTCGTGCGGCGCTGACGGACCAGGACATCGTGATCGTCGCCCTCGGAGGCGAAGACCTGGACATCACCACGGCCGCAGTGGTGGACGCTGCGGAGGAGGTCGGCGTTCGCCGAATTGTCACAATCAATGCCGGAGGCATCTACGACGAGCTGCCGGAGCCCTTCAACACCTGGGACTACCAACGCGCAGGGGCCACCCGACCCAGGAACCGGCAGTCCGCAGATGTCGTCGAGCAGTCATCGTTGGAATACACCATCCTGCGGCCGGTCTGGCTTACGGACGAGGCGGTGACAGATGTTGAACTCACACGGAAAGGCGAGACCTACAAAGGCACCGAGACCTCGCGCGCGAGCCTCGGAAAGTTCATCGCGGACCTCGTCGCTGACCCCAACTCGTACATCGGTGAGAATTTGGGGATAACGCAGCCGGGCACGGACGGGGACACACCGACGGCTTACCGCTGACCTCGATTGCTGGGCTCCGATCGTCCCAGCGAAGCGGACAGAACGGTGGTCGTTGCGTTCAGGTTCATCGCGCGGATTTCGGGTCGAAAACCCTGAGCAGTCGAGTCACTTCCTTCCCGGACGGACGCACGGGTGCCCTGATGTTGGGTGTATCAGGAGGGCGTCCCATACGTCCCAATTGTCACCTAGTGTCGATCCAGGCCCTGTCGAGATCGACACATGGGTCGCCGACATCGCACTTACGAGCGGGTTCAGCACGAACGGGAGCAACACAATGCCGCACGACAGATTGTTCGGCGCATCAGGTCGGGCAGCCGCCCCAAGCGCGATGAGAAGAAAAGCTGGACACTCCATTCTGGCTGCAGACAGCGAACCATTGGGCACCGCGCAATCGAGACTCAGGACGCTCTCGATCGTTGCAGGAACGGGCACCCGATGAGAACTACGCATCCCGTTGCCCTCTGCGCCACGGCGTCCGTCATCGCCGTCACTCTGTCGTCGTGCGCATCGCAGGCCATCGACGGCGAGACGGTGCCTCCAAGGTCCACAGCGTCGATCGAGGTACCCATGTCGTCGAACTCCGGTGAGGCCTCGGTCGTGACCGATGGCTTGGATGCACCATGGGCGATAGCCATTTTCGAGACCAGCATGCTGGTCAGCGAACGCGACACCGGACAGATCATCGAACTCGGCGCTGACGGCAACCGAACCACTATGGGGACAGTGGATGTGGCCCCTGCGGGCGAAGCCGGGCTTCTGGGGCTCGCGGTCCGCGAGGGTGCCCTCTACACCTATTCGACCGCCGCAGATGGAAATCGCATCGATCGATTCGACGTCCTCGGCGCACCAGGCTCTCTCACCTTGGGTGAACGAACCGCTGTGCTCGACGGCATCCCGGCGGCCAGCTATCACGACGGTGGCCGGTTGGCTTTCGGGCCGGACGGCATGTTGTACGCCACAACTGGGGACGCCGGACAACGCGACCGGGCCCAAGACCTTTCCTCGCTCGCTGGCAAGATCCTGAGAATCACCCCCGAAGGGGCTGTGCCACCGGACAATCCGTTCCCGGACTCATTCGTGTACAGCTATGGTCACCGCAACCCTCAAGGCATTGCATGGGACGCAGATGGCGCAATGTACTCGAGCGAGTTCGGTGCAAACACGTGGGACGAACTGAACCTCATCGAGCCCGGAAGCAACTACGGCTGGCCACTGATCGAGGGCATCGGGAATACCGACGGCTTTGTCGACCCGATCCACCAGTGGGCCACGAGTGAGGCCAGCCCGAGTGGCATCGCTGTCGATGGTTCCACGGTGTTCATTGCGAATCTCAGAGGCGAGCGCCTGACCGAAGTGAACCTCGACGACCCCGACTTGTCCGTCGATCGACTTGTCGGTACATACGGACGCCTGAGAGACGTCACCGTCGCCCCCGACGGGTCCCTGTTGATACTGACCAACAACACCGACGGGCGCGGTGACCGCGAGATCGGTGACGACAGGTTGCTCCGGTGGAGCATCCAATGACGTGAAGGTGCGCATCGGTACGTGAGCATCGGGCTGGCCGGGTGTCGAGAAGTGCCTCGATCCGCAAACTTCGACAAAGGACCAACATGGACAACGACAATCCCCGCGGTCCACTGCGCGGGCCCGACCCACAGATGCCCACTGTTGTGCTTTTCGTCGCTCTGATAGTTGTACTAGGAGTGCTGACCTATCTAGACGCGCGCGGTAGGTGAAACGACCGTTCAGCTCGATATTCCGGACTACGGCGTTGAGTCAAGGCTCATCAGAGGTCCGTGAATGCAATCGATGTCACTGAACGCTTGCGTCGAGATTTATGTCACTCAGGTGCTGGTCGAAGCACGCAGCCGCATAGGCATGTTGGTGAATTTTACCTCCGCCGGCAACCGAGAGACCAACGAGATTGCAACTCACTTTCGGTCAAAACCATTCAGTACGAATAACTTTGACTCTCGCGTTCACGAATTTTCCCGGCGTGCCCGAGCTTCGGATACATCTGAGACAAACTGCGCCGTGCGCCTTCTGCTCGTTTGTCGCAGGTGGGGTTCCCTGTCTGTGCCTTCCAAGGCTATGTCGTAGCAAATACTGTCGAAGACGGAGCAGTTCAGGACGAATCCCGGTTCAGTTGGCAAGTCGGTATTGCCATATAGGGCCGAAATCGATCTCGCCCGCGCCTGTTCCCAACTAGTCATCAATACGACCCCACCCGAGAGAATTCAGCTGTGTCTACTTCCACCATTGAACGAAAGTCCTTGCCCTTCCTCGTCTACATCCTCGCAATGGGTACGTTTCTCATGGGCACGTCGGAATTCGTCGTTGCCGGAATCCTGCCCGATATCGCCTCGGACCTCGCCATCGGCATCTCGGAGGCCGGACTGTTGGTCACTGCGTTCGCGATCGGCATGATCGCCACCCCGTTGATCGCAGTGGCGGCACTCGAGATTCCCGAACGGACGACTCTTCTCCTCGCACTCGCCGTCTACTCCGCCGGACACATCGTCGTTGTACTCACCGATGACCTCTCGCTCGTCCTCGTGGCCCGGTTCGTGACCGCGCTCGCAACGGGTGCGTTCTGGTCTATCGCAGCATCTGTCGCGTCCCGCGTTGCGGGACCGGACGCCAGCGCGCGCGCCATCGGTCTGGTCCTCAGTGGCGGCATTCTCGCGACGGTAATCGGGGTGCCCCTCGGCTCTGTTGTCGGCCAGCTCGTAGGCTGGCGCGGTCCGTTCTGGATCCTCGCGGTACTTGCCGTGCTCGCATCGGTGCCCATTGCCCGCTTCGTTCCTGGTGGTCGTCCGTCGTCTACGGTCATCCCTCTGCGCTCACAACTCGCATCGATCGCCACTGGACGCTTCTGGGTGGTCATGGCAGCGTGCGTTCTGATCTCGACCGCCGTCATGTCGACCTACTCGTTCATCGCCCCCCTACTCACCGAACGCTCCGGCTTGTCCGAGGACCTTCTACCCGTCGGTCTCGCGATCTTCGGTGTCGGTGCCGTCACCGGCACTCTCAACAGCGGCCGCTTCGCAGACCGGGCTCCTTACGCCACCGCTTTGACCGGTGGCATCATCGTCGTGACAGCACTCGGCTTGCTGAGTATCTTCTCGTCGTTCGCGGCACCATCGATCGCCCTTCTCGCAGTTGCAGGAATGGCCGGACTCGGCACGAACCCCGTGCTCATGTCGATTGCCGTCCGATTTGCAGAGGGAGCGCCGACTCTGGCCACCTCACTGTGCACGTCGATGTTCAACCTCGGCACCGCCGTCGGCACATGGGTGACATCTCAGGCGATCAGTGGATACGGACCCGCCGCGATCCCCGTCGCGGGTGCGCTGTTCGCGATACTGCTCCTGGTTCCTCTGGCCACGCTCGTAGTCATGGACAGGGCACGTCGGAGCGACGTTGGCGCGTCGGCACCCAAGCAGTCTGTCGCCGACCACGACGTGGCGGTGTGCTGACCGATCGGGTCATGAACGCATCGCGGTGCGGCGGTAGTTCGGACCCGTAAGCACACCGGCGACGATCCAGGGGGATGGCCTTACCCATCGGTCGAGTGGCACGAGATTCAGCACGGAAGACTTTGGGGCTGAGCACTGCAAGGCACTGGTCTTCATCACAGCGGCGTCTTGCTTCGCCACTCTTTCAAAAGTGTGAGTCCACCTGCCACCACGATCCAGACAGTGAGTATCGACCAGCCCACCCAGTGGTGCTCACCGCCGAAATAACTGACGTCGCTGATCGAACCGATTGCAGCCCCGGGCGGGAGTGCCTGACCGAAAACCCGTGCGAGGTCCGGCAGCAAGTCGAGGCCGACAGTTGCGCCACTGGTGGAGTTCCCGACCGTGATCAGCAGCACCGTCGCGATCGGGACTCCGACCGCCCCGAACCACGCACCCAGCGCCGTCGTGGCCAATGCCGTCGCCGCCGACAGCAGCGCAAGCGTGATGGCCAACGACACACTGTGACCGGGTATTGCCCCCAGGACCGGGCCGGCCAGGACTGCCGCCATCACCCCGACCAACGCCGCAAAAGCGGTGACCGTGAGGAGTCGATGGTGCAGGTGCAGCCGAGCAGCCGTCAAGATCAACATCTGCGCGAGAACGAACGACGCCAGAGTCACACCGAAGGCCACGTAGAACCCGGCAATTCCCCGACTGTCGTACCTGACGAGTGGGATGACGTCTTCGGTGACGACCTGCATTCCGGTTGCCCTGCCGTATACGCCCACCAACTGTTCCACAGCACCGACCGTCGAAGGACCATTCGCACCGGCCACATCGAGATCGATTGCTGTCGGTGACGCCGACGAGACCATCGCGACAACATCGCCCCTATCGAGAAGGGCTGTACCGCTTGCTATATCGGGAACCGACTGCACGCTCACCGCACTGCCGAGAGCCTCCGCCAGCCCATCAGCGAGCTCGGTCCCCACGACCGCGATCGGTATGTCGTGTGGCACTGGTTCGCGTTGCAGACCTACGTACATACCGATGAATGCCACGGCGATGAGGCTGGCGATGATCAGCGGCTGCAACCAGGCACGAACGGGCGGGCGGGCGGGCATGCGCGCATGCTCGGGCCGGTCTTCGGACACCGCAGCTGGAGAAGTCGAATCGGACACAACACCCCTCGAGGTAATTTGGTTGGATAACCAGACCGAATGTAGGGGCAATCAGTTTGAAAGTCCAACCAAATGACGCGCTCACAATCGCACTCGATGCTGTGAGCGACCGCTGGTCTCTCCATGTCGTTCGCAGCCTTGCACTCGGCTCGGTGCGGTTCACCGATGTGATTGCCGATACGGGAGCGCCGAGAGACGTGCTGGCCAGTCGCTTGCGCAAGCTCGCCGACGAAGAAATCGTCGAAAAGCGTCCCTACAGGGAAGGATCGCCCCGCGACGGTTACTTCCTGACCACGAAGGGCCTGGACCTGGCGCGAGTGTTGCTGGTTCTCAAATCTTGGGGCGATGCCTACAGTCCGCCGGATGCCCGGCGTCGCCGTTTTGTTCACACTCGTTGTGGAGAAGCTTTCGAGGCCATGGTCGTCTGTTCCCACTGCCGAGAACCTCTCGGAACCGACGAACTCACCGACGACACGCCGAAGATTTGAACTGGAGACGCACCGGGCCCCTGACCACGTTCAAGCTTTCGACTTCCACTGAAAGAATGGTCCCGGCCTGCCATCGAGCGAGGCACCGGACAAACCTCGAAGTTCGGAGGGGTCACGACCGAGATTGAACTCGGTCAGCTGAGGGGGCAACTGGGATCGACACGGCCCGAAGGGAACAGCTCGGACGCAATCGCGGTCATGGTCCGACGAGCATGGTCCGCACCGACCGAACCTCCGCCGTATTCGCTCGCGGCCTCGCGAGAGGCGATTGCCACCAAGTAGCGGTGGTCGGGACCGACGAACCCGGTCGACAAATGAATCCAGTCGCCACCCACGCAGCACATCCACCCCTGCTTGACACCGAGGCTGTTCTCATCGGGTAACGCATCGGGAAGTCCAAAACGCTGGTAGTAGCCGTCCGCGCCGAAACGCGTGAAGTTCTGCAAATTCGAAAGGACAGCAACCGACCGCGAGCGCGAGAGACCACCGGCACCGTCGATCATCGCGGAGTAGAAGGTCACCACATCGTTCATCGTGGTTCGAGTTCGCCACCATTCGTCCCCCGGCTGCACCGAAGTGGAGGGCAACCCGTAGCGAGCAGCTACACGCCCCACGATGTCGTTGCGCCCAAAACGATTCCAGAGTTGCTCGGCCGCGGCATCGTCCGAGGAGCGCAGCATAGCGTCGATCTGGGTTCTGTCACTTCCGCTCAAATCGACCTCACCGCGCTCGTTACGGAACAGCAGATCGTCCGCGATGAAGAGCTTCGACACCGACGCAGTTTCGATCGGCTCCTCGTTACCGTTGGTAGCCCGAATCCCGCTGACCCGGTCCATGAAAGTGATAGACACTCGCGCACCGTTCAGCGCCCCCACCTCGGTGGCGGCGCGCATCCTCTTCTCGAGGCTCGCCGGTTCGATCCCTGACACTTCGGTGGCAGTCTCGGCAGGTGGTTCCGCACTCTCGACAGCGCTAGGCGCAGTGACCAAATCGGTGGCAACGCAGTGCATCGGTGCCGACACGGACAATACGAGAACGACGACTGCAGTTAGGGCAGCACGGCCGACTGCAGTTCGAGACACGGCCCGAGCGATCTGCCGGCGCGGTATTTCAGCGCTCTGCACGAGAAGTCCTCACTGTGACGACGGCGGACACCGCGGCGATCGCCGCATATCCGAATGCGATGTGCGGGAGGGCAACAATGCTGGACAAACGGCCGGCGACAAGGCTCGGTGCGGCGGCTCCACAATAGGAGAAGAGGTACACCGCCGACATCAGGCCTGCACGTTCGCCCCTAGCCGTTTTTGACAGTAACGCGCGGACGGACCCTGTGAACGTCATACCCTGTGCCGCACCGGCGATTACGCCGAAAGCGATGACCCCGAGGGTCGATCCGGCAAGCAAACTTGTTGCGATGCCGACGACGGCAACTGCGAACACCACGATGCCCGCGCGCTGCGCCACGGATGGCGTAAGGCGGGCGGTGAGTGGGCCGCCCAATGCGTACGGGGCCATGAACGATGCGAAAACCACTGCAGCCACGAGGGTGTTGGTGGTCCCCAGGTCTCGGGCCGCGATCGTCGGGCTGAAAGCTTGGTAGAAACCGCCGAGCGCCCACGTGGCACCGAACACGGCAACAGCGCCCGGCAACAACGGTCGAACCGCAGCGGGAATGGACACGCGAGGACGTAGCGACGTCAATGCTCCCTGTCGTCGGTTCACAGGATCGTGAGCGAACAGGAGCAGCACAGCACACACAGCGAGCAGGCCGACATCGATCACGTAGGTGGCCGCCAGGGGTGCCGGAGCGTACTGAGCGAGAGCTCCGGTTCCGAGCGAACCGATGGTGAGCCCCGAGACCGGCCCACCCGCAGCTGCGCCGGCAGCAAGCCAGCGCGGGCGGTCGGGGGCAGTGTCGATGACGTAGGTGGTGAGCGCCGAAGACGCAAGCCCACATGCCAGGCCGTGAAAGACTCTGCCGGTCAACAAAATACCGAGGTTGGACACATCGAGCAGAATGAGGCTTCCGATCGCGGCGAGGATCACAGCCGCGACTGCAACGACCCGGCGGCCAAGATGGTCGGACAGGCGGCCCAGTACTACCAGTGCGATCAGGACGGCGACGAAGTACGCGACCGCGGCCAGCGACAGGTCTTGCGTGCTCAATCTTGCCGCAGCTCGATATCGCTCGTACAACGGAATAGGGGCCCCGGACGCAGCGAACACCGTAACGAGCGCCGCTGTTGCGGTGGCGAACGCGAACGGTTGCGGCGTTCGATCGTCAGGCGCGGTCATCGGCGGCGATGAAAGGCGATTGTCGTAGGGGCATGCGCTCGAGTAAACAGAGCGAGCGGCGACCGCGGGAGTCCCTGCTGTGGGGTGTACTGACAGGGAACCGCTCATGGCGGAAAAGACCTGTTCGCCGCCAGCGCCGAACTTGCTACTCGGGCGACTTCACGCCACTGTGGAAAGGACGGAAATCGGTGAACGCCCCAACACGAGGAGATAAAACAAATGACCACGATCGCAATCATCGGTGCGGGTGAAGGTCTCGGCTCCGCTGTGGCTCGACGTTTCGGGCGTGAAGGACTCGCAGTAGCGCTCATTTCCAGGAACCAGAACAACGTCGACCGCATCGCCGGACGGCTTGTCGACGAAGGAATTACCGCCCAGGGTTTTGCTGCCGATGTGCGGGACGCGAAATCGCTGACAGCAGCTCTGGATTCCGCGGCCGAACGACTGGGCCCGATCGAGGTACTGCAATACAGCCCCGTGCCCGCGAAGGAATTCATGAAGCCTGTACTGGAGACCACCGCCGAGGATCTTGCCGGTCCAGTCGAGTTCTCCATCTACGGACCTGTCACGGCTGTGACGCACGTGCTGCCCGGAATGCGCGCGCTCGGGCGTGGCACCGTCCTCTTCGTGAACGGGTCGAGCGCTGTTCGGCCCGGACCCTCCGTCGCGGGCACCTCGATCGCGTTCGCCGGGGAAAGTGCTTATGCTCAAATGCTTCACGATGCCCTTGCACCCGAGGGTCTGCACGTCGGCCAGCTGATCATCCCGCGGGGAATTGGCGCAGGTGAGCCATCGCACGAGCCAGATGCCCTCGCCCAGTCGCTGTGGGGAATCCACACCGAGCGCAAGGAATTCCGCGTCTTCGTGGCCCCTCTGGATTGAGCTTCGGACCGGCGGTCGAGCGCAGACAAAGGTACCTTGCCAGTACACCTTTTCTCAGAGACTGGTTCGATTGCCGTCCGCGGTGTTCCATCGAAACATGACAACTTCAGTGAAGGCCTACGCCGCCACCGCAGCCGACCAGCCCCTGTCCCCCGCCACCATCGAACGCCGCGACCTCGGGCCGCACGACGTCCGAATCGATATCAAATTCGCCGGCATCTGCCACTCCGACATCCACACCGCACGAGGCGAATGGGGACCGATCAACTACCCCCAGGTCGTCGGACACGAAATCGCCGGCATCGTTGCCGAGGTCGGATCCGAGGTCACCACGCACACCGTCGGCGATCGCGTCGGAGTCGGCTGCATGGTCAACTCCTGCGGCGAGTGCGCCCAGTGTGTCAAAGGACTCGAGCAGTACTGCCTCGTCGGCAACATCCAGACCTATGGCAGCACCGACCGCGATGGCACCACCACCCAGGGCGGCTACTCCCAGCAAGTCGTCGTCACCGAGCACTTCGTCGTCAAGATCCCCGAGGGCATCGAACTCGACGCCGCCGCACCCCTGCTGTGCGCCGGCATCACCACCTACTCACCCCTGCGCCACTGGGGTGCCGGACCCGGCAAGAAGGTAGCCGTCGTCGGCATGGGCGGATTGGGCCACATGGCCGTCAAGATCGCCCACGCCATGGGTGCCGAGGTAACGGTGCTGTCGCAATCATTGAAGAAGCAAGAAGACGGACTCCGACTGGGAGCCGACCACTACTACGCAACCAGCGACCCCGATACCTTCGAGACGCTCGCATCCACATTCGACCTGATCATCAACACCGTCAGCGCCTCGATCGACCTGAACGCACATCTGTCACTGCTCGAAGTAGACGGTGCCATGGTCAACGTCGGTGCCCCCGCGGAACCGCTTCCGATACAGGTCTTCTCGCTCATCCCCCACCGCAGGACCTTCGCAGGCTCGGCCATCGGATCGATCGCCGAAACTCAGGAAATGCTCGACTTCTGCGCCGAGCACCATCTCGGTGCCGAGATCGAGGTCATCTCCGCCGACAAGATCAACGACGCCTGGGAGCGGGTCCTCGCATCCGACGTCCGGTACCGCTTCGTCATCGATACCTCGACCTTGGCCTGAGTTCTCACTCGACTATGACGCCGACCCGCCGGCGCACGCGCGTAACGTGCTCGCGCCGGCGGGTCGTCAGCGTCGTTTTCAGTGGCGTCGGCATTGCAACGACTGGGCACCGGATGTAATCCGGTGCCGGTCAGGTACGCGGTATCGCCATGTATTTGTACTCGAGGAACTCGTCGATCCCCACCCGTCCACCCTCGCGCCCCAATCCAGAGGCCTTGACACCGCCGAACGGCGCGGCAGGGTTGGACACGATGCCGGTGTTGAGACCAACCATTCCGACTTCGAGGGCATCCCCGACGCGAAAGCTTCTATCGACATCCTGGGTGAACAGATACGCGGCAAGACCCCAAGGGGTGTCGTTGGCGAGACGCACAGCCTCGTCCTCCGAGTCGAACGGCACTATGGCAGCCACGGGCCCGAAAATCTCCTCGAACATGAGGTCAGCGTCGGCCGGGACGTCGACGAGAACCGTTGGTAGATAAAAGTATCCAGGACGGTCCGGCCTCGCACCGCCGCAGATCACCTTCGCTCCCCTGCGGAGGGCATCACCTACGAGATCTTCGACCTTCGTCAGAGCTTTCTTATCGACGAGAGGGCCGACTTCCGTAGCTTCGTCGACTCCGTCACCGAGCGAGAGCGCGCCCAACCGCTCTGCGAGCCGTCTGGCAAACTCATCTGCGACCGACCGTTGCACCAGAATGCGATTGGCCGCCGTGCACGCCTCGCCCATGTTCCGCATCTTGGCCGCGAACGCGCCTTCGACGGCTCGATCAAGATTCGCATCCTCGAACACGATAAACGGAGCGTTACCGCCGAGCTCCATCGACGACCGCATGACATGGCGAGACGCCTGCTCGAGAAGCAGGACACCGACAGCCGTCGAGCCCGTAAAGCTGATCTTGCGGGCAATTCCACTGGCCATCCACGGCGACACGACAGCCGATGCATCGGTCGTACACACGACGTTGACGACACCTTCGGGTAGGCCGACCCGAACAAGGATGTCCACGAGCGCGAGGGACGCGAGCGGTGCGAGATTCGCGGGTTTGAAGACCACAGTGCATCCTGCCGCGATGGCCGGCCCGATCTTTCGCGTACCCATCGCGAGCGGAAAGTTCCACGGAGTGATGAGAACACATGGTCCAACCGGTTCACGAGAGACGATGATGCGATTCTTTCCGTCACCCGTTGTCGTGACGTCACCGGCGACGCGAACTGCTTCCTCGGAGAACCATCGGAAGAATTCGGCAGCGTAGGCGACCTCGTCCCTCGCCTGCCCAATGGGTTTGCCCATCTCGCTGGTGATGATGAGTGCCAGATCCTCCTGCTCGAGCAGCATCAGTTCATACGCCCGGCGCAGGAGCTCGCTTCGCTCGCGGGGCGAGGTCTTCGCCCAGTCTTTCTGGACGCGGCCGGCTGCTTCGATGGCGCGCTGCGCGTCCTCAGGTCCTCCGTCCGCGACCGTCGCGATGACGTGCCCACTTGCTGGGTCGATGACCTCGAAACGTTCACCGGATGCTGCTTCTTCCCACTCCCCACCGATGAATACGCCGGTAGGGACTGCGGCGATGGTCGCCCTTGCTCGTTGAGACGAACGGCTGTCGCTGAGATCGGTAGTCATGATTTTCTCAGCCTACTTTCCGGTGACGGGATGTCGACCAGTCGCCGATCGTCCAACTCTTGCGCACGCGGCGCGTGTAGGCGTACGTCAAGGCAAGGGCACGCCATCGTTCAGTAGCAGGCTCAGAACGTGTGCAGCACAGCGCGAAAGAACTCTGTGGGTTCGACGGCTTCGATGGCCACGGGCCCCTCGTTGGCCAGGAACTCGTAACCCGTTTCGGCACCGTACTTCTCGCCACCGACTAGCACGTTACCGTTGAGCTGAAACAGAATCTCGATCGACGAAAACTGTCCCGCCCCGTAGGTCGCGCCCGCGTCGAGGCGGACGAACCCGAGGCGGAGGTTGCGCTCGGTGAAGTTGCCGAGCCACTTGTCCCACACTCCCGATTCACCCTGCTGGATCCAGTCGTATGCCTCTGGATTCATGGCTATCACGTCGGTGTAGCGCGGAGTCGCAAACTCCAGTTTGCGGCCTGTAGCGTGCTCGAAGATCGCCTGTGAACCGTCCAAGGTCTGCTCTACCCCGTTTTCGTCGGTGTAGTGGTAAAGACCCTTCTTGAACGCACCCTTCTTGTTCAACTCGGCATTGGTCGCTTCACGCTGCGCTACAGAGAGATAGCCGTTGCCGCTGGCTCCACCGGCCTGCAGAACCAGTGTGCGCAAGCCTTCCTCACGTTCCTGGGGTCCGTAATGAACGCTCTCGGGGAAGTAGCCGACCCAACCCTGCTCCAGGTAGTCGGTCTCCGAGTACGGCAGACGGCCCTCGACGACGTAGCGGATCTGATCGAAGTCGTGTCGGTGACGCGGAGTCCTCCAACCACCGCTACCGGTGTAGCCGGTGTTCAGATCGTAGTTGTTGGGCGAGCCGTCCACACCGAACAGAAGATGCTTCTGTTCGAGCTTTCCCTCGCGCATTGTGCCGACGGCTTCCTCGCCGGTCTCCGATGCCCTGCTCACTCGCATGTTCTGCTCCTTAGCTGCTTGTACGTTCGTTCCGAACTTCGTTGACAATATCCCATAGTTCGGGATATTGTCCACCACTAAATAGATGCGGATCACAAATTCGCTGAAGACCCAGACACCACACAACGAGACTTCGACAAGGACCGACATGACCACAGCGCTCACACACGCCCCCCAGGATTCGGGAGTCCCCGCTTCGGCGCGCGACTTCAGCGTCAACGATCGCGTGGTGATCGTGACCGGTGCTGGACAAGGCATCGGCCGTGAGGTCGCACGACAGTTCGCTGCAGCCGGGGCTCTCGCCGTTGTTGCCGATCTCGACGAAGGCAGGGCAAAAGCAGTTGTCGGCGAGATCGAGAATGCAGGCGGCGTCGCTTTGGCGGTGAAGGTAGATGTCGCCGACGAGCAAGCTGTGGGTGCCATGGTCGATACCGTCGTCTCCAAGTGGGGCCGTGTCGACGTGCTCATCAACAACGCATCCGTGTTCGCAACCATCGAGAAGGGGCCCTTCGACGAAATTCCCGTCGAACAGTGGGAACACGTGTTGCGGGTCAACATCACCGGGACATATCTGTGCGTCCGGGCAGTAGCGGCCCACATGCGCAAGGCGGGCTTCGGTCGTATCGTCAACGTCTCCTCCGACGCGGTGACCCGCGGCACGGTGAACTACCTGCACTACGTGACCTCCAAGTCCGCGCTGATCGGTATGACCAATTCGCTGGCGCGCGAGCTCGGCCCGCACGGAATTACCGTCAACTGCATTCGGCCGGGGTCGGTTGCCACCGAGGTCGAACGAGTCATCAACCCCACCGCCGAGGTTCGCCAGCGCGCCCAGTCGCTCCAATGCATTCCACGCGGAATGGTGCCCACCGATCTCGTCGGCATCATGTTCTTTCTGGCAACTCCTGCGTCCGCGTTCGTCACAGGGCAGACGATCGCGTGCGACGGGGGCTACACACACAGCAGCTAGTCCAACCGACCTGACAAACACCCGAGGAAGGCTCGATCCATGAGGCAATACCCGCACCTGTATATCGACGGTCGATGGGTCGAGCCCATCGCACCCAAAACGATCGAACTGATCGACCCCACCCGCGAAGAAGCATTCGCCACCGTTGCCCTTGGTGGCGTCGCAGACGTAGATCTCGCGGTTGCAGCCGCGCGCCGTGCGTTCGAAACTTTCTCGGAAAGCTCCGTCGAGAGTCGAATCGCGCTGTTGGATCGGATCATCGACGTCTACGAGTCACGTCTGGACGACTTCTCCGAGCTCATCGCGCGAGAGGTGGGCATTCCGGTCGCGAACCGTGCACAGGTCACCGGACCGGCCGATCACATGAGGGTTGCCCGCGACCTCCTGCGCGACTATCCGTTCGAGTCGAGGGTCGGCGGAGCTATTGTTCGTCGCGAACCGATCGGCGTGTGCGGGTTGGTCTCACCGTGGAACTGGCCAGTTCAAACGGGAGTCATCAAACTCATCTACGCCTTGGCGGCCGGGTGCACCGTAGTCGCCAAACCGAGCGTCGAATCCGCTGCCAGCGGCGTGCTCTTGGCCGAGGTACTCCACGAGGCCGGTGTTCCAGCGGGAGTATTCAACCTGGTGAGTGGCACCGGTCGCGAGGTGGGTGACCGGTTGTCCCATCACCCCGACGTCGACATGATCTCGTTCACCGGATCCACCGGTGCCGGCAAGCTCGTGGGAGCAGCCGCGGCAACGAGCACCGTCAAGCGGGTATGCCTCGAACTGGGTGGCAAGTCTGCGAACATCGTCCTTCCGGATGCTGACCTCGAGAAGGCCGCGCGATGGAACATTCAGAGGTGCTTCCTCAACACCGGCCAATCCTGCCACGCGCCCAGCCGAATGCTGGTGCACGAGAGTCAGATCGAAAACGTGGTCCCTTTCCTTCTCGATGAGGCGCGGCGATTCCGAATCGGCGATCCACTGGAGAGTTCGACCACGATGGGACCTGTCGTCAGCGCCGGCCAGCTCACATCAATCCAGAATCTGATTCGGACCGCCATCGACGAGGGTGCTGTTCTCGAAACGGGTGGCGCTGATCGGCCGAAGGGCCTCCACCGCGGGTACTTCGTGCAGCCAACAGTGTTCACCGGAGTCACACCGAAGATGACGATCGCCCGCGAGGAGGTATTCGGACCTGTTCTGGCCGTTCTTTCGTACCGCGACGAAGACGAAGCAGTGAACATCGCGAATGACTCCCCGTACGGCCTCGGCGGCTACGTGTTCGGCGGCGACCTCGCGAACGCCAGAAAAGTGGCGAACCGAATTCGCGCCGGGCGCATCAGCGTGAACGGCGCAGCAACGGACTCCCACACACCGATGGGTGGCTACAAGCAATCCGGAATCGGCCGCTCGATGGGCAAACTCGGCCTCGAAGAATATTTGGAAGTCAAGTCCGTCTACGGGTTCGAGGACGAGGCGAGCGACTTGCCTGCCCTGTTCGGCTGAACACACCCAGATCACACAGGAGACCACAGCACATGAGCGACGAAACCCCAGTCCTACTTCACAATTTCGCGAAAGAGAAGCTTTCCCGAGGCGAACCCGTTTACTCGATGACGGTCCGCCTCGTACGGACGATCGACATCGCCTCAATTGCGCATACCGCGGGATTCGACACTGTCTACATCGACCTCGAACACAGCAGCTTCTCACTGCAGGACGCAGGCCAGATATGTATGGCCTGCAATCATCTGGGTGTCACGCCTTTGGTTCGCGTTCCTGACCTCGATCCGGCGCTCATAGCACGCGTGATGGACTCCGGCGCAATGGGAATCGTCGTTCCGGGTGTTGCGTCCGCCGACGAGGCGCGGGCCGCTGTTCGAGCGGTCAAGCATGCCCCGCTCGGCGAGCGCTCCCTTGCCGGGGCTGCCCCCCAATTGCATTATCGAACACTGCCGGCCGAGCAAGTCGTACGCGAGCTGGACCAAGCGTCGATGGTCATCGTCATGATCGAATCTCAGGCCGGTCTGGACGCAGCCGAGGACATCGCGGCGGTCGACGGCGTCGACGTGGTGCTTGTGGGAGCCAACGATCTGAGCGTCGAACTGGGTGTCGCCGGGCAGGTGGATCATCCGAAAATTCACGAGGCGTACCTGCGAGTCATCGCAGCATGCAAGGCCGGTGGAAAGACTGTGGGAATCGGCGGAATGGGCGGTCGTCCGGACTTGATCCGTCAGTACCTGGACATGGGTGCCGGCTACGTCTCGACCGGCAACGACATTTCGTTCCTTGCCGGTGCCGCCGCACAGAAGCGTCAGCAGTTCTCCTGACGCGGGAAAGCAGTCACATGCCCACGAAAGTATGTATTTACGGAGCCGGAGCCGTCGGCGGACACCTCGCAGGCCGCCTTGCTGCAGGCGGGGGCGGACCTGAGGTCTCGGTCATCGCGCGCGGCCCACATCTCGCAGCGGTACGCGAACGCGGCCTCCGGGTGCGAACCCACGATGGGGAGTTGCACTCACACCCGTCCGCCACCGATAGACCGGGCGATCTCGAGCCACAGGACATCGTCTTCGTCACGGTCAAGGCCCCCACGCTGCCGTCCATCGCCGCGGACATCGCGTCGCTGCTGCACGATGACAGCCTCGTCGTGTTCGTCTCGAACGGAATTCCATGGTGGTACTTCCACTCCCACGGTGGACCTCTGGACGGTACCGATTTACGACGACTCGATCCCGATCTTTCCCTGTTCTCGCTCATCGGTCCCGACCGGTCGGTGGGTGCCGTTGCGTACACCGCGGGAACCGTCGTCGCACCAGGAGAAATCGCCGCCGTAAATCCACGCAACAGGCTGATACTCGGCAGGCCTGACGGTCGAGTCGACAATCGCTTGGAGGCCGTTGCGTCGCTCTTCGACTCGAGCGGGCTCGAAGCAACAACCACCTCGCAGATCCGCGACGCCGTCTGGGCAAAACTGTCGATGAACCTGATCGGTGGCGCGCTGGGCGTGCTGAGCAGCTCCGTCATGAAGGACGTTCTCGACAAACCACCTGTGGCAGCGACCGCGTTGACGATGGTGACAGAAAACGGTGCCATCGCACGAGCGCTGGGATGCGAACCGGCCGATCCCGGAGACGTTCTACGTAAGCAATCGGCATCGACTCATCTGCAGAGCGTCGTTCAGGATCTACAGGCCGGCCGGCCGATGGAGATCGACGCTCTGTTTCGAGTCCCTCTCGAGCTGGCCGCACTGGCTGACGTCCCGACACCGACGTTGTCTTTCGTGATCGAACTGGTCATTCAACGAGCACGTGCTGCGGGCCTCTATCGCGACTCGGCGTGAACCGTCGACCCACCCCCACCACTGTTAATTACGGAGATCGCACCTATGCGCGCAACGCCCGACACGATCACTCTGCTCACCGAGTACTACACGGCCATGCAGAACAACGATCCTCGACAATTCTCAACGTACTACGCAGAGAACATGACTCTGACGTTCGGCAACAGCCCAGAGATCGTCGGGCGCGAGAAGGTCATCTCGGCCTTCAGCACCGCGCTGGACAGGGTCGAATCACTCGCACACGATCTCGTCGACGTCTGGGAAGAGGACGACGGTGTCGTCTTCTTCGAGTCTCTCGGCCGTTGGACGTTGCGCGGCGGCGAGGTCGTCGAAATCAAAGCCGCCTCGAAGATCACCATCGTCGACGGGAAGTTCGTGGATCAGAAAATCTACGTTGACAATGCACCTGTAGACGAAGCACTGCTGCGCGAATCGGCGACACTCGACAGCGGACGGAAGGTTCACTGATGACCGGAGAACACCGCGAGTTTCAGTCTCGCCTCATCGTCACTGGCCTTGACGACAAAGGCCGATCAGCTATCACGAGTGACGGTCCAACGACAGACCGCCTAGTGGCCGACGGCTACACCCGGAATCACCTGTGGCAGGGGACCGAAGTTCCGACTCCGGTCACGGCTCCGAACGGCCCTCCGAGTGCCGCGGTGATTCCGCCCCCGCCGGCGGGCTACAACTACGTCATCACCGCTTTCGCCCCAGACAACGAGTGGGATTACGAAGGCGGCTATGCGCGAATCCTGGCGGAATCCGGCGCAGGCGACGCGGTCGACTCGTCGGATCCTCCAGGCATGCACACGACGGACACCATCGACATCGTCACCGTCATCTCGGGTGAGGCGTGCGTCATCCTCGACACCGGCGAGACGGTCATGCGGCCGGGCGACACCATCATTCAACGTGGAACCAAGCATGCGTGGCGAAATCGGACCGACGAATTCTGCGTGGTCTCCGCTGTGCACATCGCCGCGACTCGCTGACTCATACCGACTCGAGCTCGTACCGACTCGGGATTCCGGTTCCGCTGAGCGGGGCCGGAATCTTTTGTCCGTCAACGTGACCGAAGCAATCGAATCCAGGGTCGATACTCGGCACCCAAGATCTTGCACCTTCACCTTCCGCGTGGCGACAGTGCCGAACAGATCGAATCAAACTGTTGACTATTTCCCACATGGCAGGATATCTTCAACGATGTGAGTGCCGTCACTTTGCGTAATCGCAGCAAGTGTCAACACTCCAGCGACGCGTGGCACTCAAGCAGCGCGGCCACTACCGCCCGACCCTGGGCCCGCGCCCCGCGTTTCACCGTAGGACTTGCCGCTGCCGTGACAACCACGGCTGCACCCACACTGTTGCCGAAGACCGACCGCAAGACCGGGCATCGACCGATACATGCGAACTTCCGCGGCACAGGCCGTTCATCACGAAGGAGAATTTCTGTGTCCGACAAGTTGGACTCCACGCGGGTCGCGACCGATCAAGGTAGTCGTGAAGACCCCAGAACGTTTCTGTTCCGGCTGACGCTGATCGCCAGTATCGGCGGGTTGCTGTTCGGTCTCGACACTGGCGTGATCGCGGGTGCACTCGTATATCTACGTGACGACTTCAACCTCACCGCCGTCAGCGAAGGGTTGGTGGTCACCTCACTGCTGTTTCCCGGCGCGACAGCAGGTGCACTCTTGGGCGGTCCGATCGCAGACCGCTTGGGACGCAGAAAGTCATTGGTCATCGCTGGCTTCATCTTCATCGTCAGCACCATCGTCTGCGCTCTCGCTCCGACGGTCGCAATTCTGGTCGCAGGACGAATTGCCTTGGGCTACGCCGTCGGAGTCGCATCCGTCGTCGTTCCGCTTTATCTCGCCGAGATGGCACCTGCGTCGCAGCGAGGCCGCATTGTCACGATGAATCAGTTGATGATCACCGTCGGGCTGTTCTTGGCCTTCGTACTCAACGCGTTGCTGGCCAACCTGGTCGACAGCTCAGTGGTGTGGCGCTACATGATCGGCATTGCCGCGATTCCTGCCGTCGCCTTGTTCTTCGGCATGCTCGCGCTACCCGACACCCCTCGTTGGTATGCGAGCAAGCAGAGATGGGACGAAGCCAAGAACGTGCTCCGACGTGCCCATATGGCAGACCGGGTCGAAGCCGAGTACAAGCAGATTTCCTCGATCGTGGAAGACGACCAAGTCCAGGGCAAAGTGTCGGTCATGGCCGTGCTTCGCAACGAACCCTGGATGAAACGCTTGATCATGGTCGGCATCGTTCTGGCGGTTGCTCAGCAGACCACAGGGATCAACGTCGTGATGTATTACGCACCGACGGTTCTCGAAACGTCCGGCCTGACCAGATCCGCCGCTCTGCTCGCGTCCGTCACAGTGGGAATTGCGATGATCCTCTTCACGATCATCGGAATGTGGATTCTCGGCATCATGGGACGGCGCAAGATGATGCTGTTGGGCTTCGTCGGTGTCGCGGTGTCGCACTTCGGTCTTTTGATTACGTACATGTTGCCCGAAACCACCGTGCGTTCCTACCTGATCCTGCTGTTCATGCTGTCGGTCACCGGCTTCATGGTGACCTTCCTCGGAACGACAGGCTTCCTGGTGCTGTCCGAACTGTTCCCCCTACCAATCCGCGGATTTGCCATGGGCGCCTCTCTGGGCGGGCTCTGGATTGCGAACTCGCTCATTTCGTTCCTCTTCCCAATCCTCGCGGAGCGGTTCGGGTCCGTGGTGGTGTTCGGCGGATTCATGGTACTGAACGTGCTCGCCGCACTGTTTGCGTTTCGGTTCATTCCCGAGACCAAGGGGCGCACCCTCGAAGAAGTGGAAGTCGAGATGCGAGCCCGCGGCACCGCATCCGCAGCAAGTTCGTAGCCTGGCGCACAGCAAACCTTTCTCACTCACCCAACAGAAGGCGATTGCCCGAAAATGACTGAACGCAGATTTGCCGGAAAAGCTGTATTCGTGACGGGAGCCGGCAGCGGAATCGGCCGCGCAACCGCCTTGGCCTTTGCGAGCGAGGGTGCGGACGTGGTTCTGGCCGACATCGATACCGCCGGAAATGACGAAACCGCGAGGCTTGCAGCCGAACACGGCGGTCGAACGGTAGCCGTGCGCTGCGACGTGTCGTCCTCGGCGGACATTCGTAGCGCCATCGAGCGGACCGTCGCGGAATTCGGACGACTCGACGTCGCATTCAACAACGCAGGCATCGAACAGCCGGCCGCACCGCTGGTCGACATCGAGGAAGACGAGTGGACTCGGCTGATCGACATCGATCTGCGAAGCGCTTTTCTCTGCATGAAGTACCAGATTCCCGCGATGCTCGAAAACGGTGGTGGATCCATCGTCAACACGTCGTCGGGAGCAGGTGTCATCGGAATTCGAGGACAGGCCGCATACGTCGCAGCCAAGCACGGATTGATCGGACTGACCAAGTCCGCGGCACTCGATTACGCTGACCAGGGCATTCGGGTCAATGCGATCTGTCCTGGCATCATCGAGACGCCCATGATGGACAGGTTCTCGGGCGGCACTCCCGAAGGCAGGGCTCGTGTGATCGGCCAGGAACCCGTGGGACGGATGGGAACCGCCGCCGAGATCGCGTCTGCGGTTCTGTGGCTGTCGTCAGACCTCGGGAGCTTCGCGACCGGTCATGCAATGGTGATCGACGGAGGCCAGACCGTCGGAATCTGATCGACCTTCCAGTATCGACAAATTGCCGTCAGACCGTGTGAGAGCACATCGTCTGGCGGCGATTTGCGTTGCGTACTCGGACGCTTCGATCACAGGGAGGTCGGGACCGGCCCCGCCCCGTCTGCGGCGTCGGCTCGACGTTGTATGTCGGCTACCCCGTCCGAAATCTTCGACGCTGCAAGCTTCACAGCCGCCACTGCCCGCCGCACGTCGACATCTCGCCGCTCGTTCACATCCCACGCCACCCCCACACTTCCAAGCGCGGTTTTCTGGCCAGTGAGAACCGGTGCCGCGACGCCGCAGACCCCAGGGTTGAACTCCCCCACTGTGACAACGAAGCCGTCTTTCTTGAATGCACCCAAAGTCGCACGGAAGGCGGTCCACGAGTCACCCAGACCCGCCTGCTGAATTTGCTCGCGTTGACGCGGGTACAACGCCTTCAGGCGGTGGTGCGGAAGGTAGGCCAGTATTATTTTCGACACCGCTCCTTGAAACAACGGACGCCGTTCACCGCGAGAAAAACGATTGGCCGGACTGAGCGGAGCTCGGTACTCACCGACACAGAGGACCGAGTCACCAAACGGTCGGCACAACAACGCCGAGTGGCCGATGTTGTCCACCAGATCCTCCAGCACACCACGACTGGCCAGCAGAAGAGGATCGGTCTCACGAATCTGGCGATCCATCTCGATGATTCGGGGGCCGAGAGTGTACTGCCCGTTACGCACAGCGGCGATCAACCCGGCATCGTTCAGCGTCTTGATGTACCGATACCCCGTCGAACGAGAAGTATCGAGGTACTCGAGGATCGCGGCAGTGGACCACATCGGCTGAGCTTCACTGAACAATTGCAGGATGTGAAGCATCTTTTCCAGACTGCCAGCCGTGTCCGGGCTTTCCGCCACGTCATCGACGTCATTCGATGCATGAGACTGTGCCATCGTTCGAGTCCGACCCGTTTCTTCCGTCGTTCGCCGCGTAACGCTCATCCTAGTGCTCCGGCCCGTCATGGCGTGTAACGCCGCACGGCTGCCCGGTCGACGACCGATTAGCCAGTGATGCTGCCTACTTATCCGCCACTGTACAGCCCAAATCGTAACAAAAGGCGTATATTCGTAAGCAATGCTGGCTATTAATGAGGAGGATCGTGTGGACGATCGGGTCGATGCACTTCGAGAAGACATCGTGCTGTTCAACCGAGCTATTCGAGCGAACGTCGCCGGCCATCTACTGACACCCACCCAGCTTCAGACCCTTGGGAACCTCGACCGCATCGGTGCAATGAGCGCCCGTGAACTGGCCACAGTGGAGCGGGTGACACCGCAGACCGTGGCCAGGACGGTCACACTACTGGAAGAGCGCGGACTGGTGACCCGCATTCAAGACCCTGATGACGGTCGCGCGCAGATCATTTCGATCACCCACGAGGGCAAGGCCAAGCTCGGAGCCGATCGTCGCAAGCGCGACGAGTGGCTGGCAAACGCACTCGACACGCATTGCAGTGCTGTGGAACGTGACGTGCTCTTTGCCGCCGGAGCCCTGCTGCGCCGCCTGTCGAGCGCACCTGTCGTCAGCGACAGCGTCGAGGACCGGGCGGTGCGTAAATGACGCGGAGTACCGAAACAGGGCTGGCGCGAACATCGGTCCCATTCAGCGTGCGAGGAGCAGCAGCCACCGGAACCGTGCTTCAACCGCTCAACTCGTCCATGATCGCTGTGGCCATCGTTGGAATTGCTGCCCAGTTCGGCCCGAGCGCCAATGTCTCGTGGGTCATCTCGGCTATGTACATCACAACGGCCGTCTGCGCGCCGATGGCGGGTCGCTTGGGATCGATGCTCGGCGCACGTCGCGTGTTTTTGGCAGGTTTGGCTTTCGTGGCGTCGGGTTCCGTCTGTGGCGCCTTCGCGCCGAACATCGGAACGTTGATCGCGTCGTATGTCGTTCTAGGAGTCGGGATCTCGGCGCATATGCCCAACGCGATGACCATGGTCCGGGCGTACGGAGAACTGCACGGGCAGCAAACCCGCACTGCGCTCACCACCATCGTGATGTGCGGGCAGTCCGTTGCCGCTCTGGGCCCGACAGTCGGCGGGCTTCTGGTCGGAACGTTCGGCTGGCAGTCGATCCTCTGGGTGAACCTTCCCGTCGTGGCCATCAGCGCGATCGCAGTGTTGTCGGTCGACGTCGGAGACGAGGGTCGGTCGACGGTGTCCGTGCGAGAGGCACTCGGAGCCATGGACGGAATAGGGATCGCGTTCTTCGTTACCACAGTGGCGTCGTTGATGGTGTTCCTGGCGTCGATCGCACACACAGCCCGATGGTGGATACTCCCTGTCTCCTCTGTCGCGTTCGTGCTGTTCGTCGTGTGGGAACGTCGCACGAAGCAACCATTCTTCGACGTACGCGCTCTCGCCCATAACCGTGCGCTGGCCGCGACCCTGGGCGGTGCGCTGATCACCTACACGTGCTTCTATTGTGTGTTTTTCGGAATCCCACAGTGGCTGCAGGCGTCTCGGGGAATGACACCCATCGAGACCGGCCTGACCATGCTGCCGGTCGCCGGAGTCACCGTCCTGTCCACGGTCCTCGGAGCCCGCGTATACGGCCGGTTCGGCGCGCGACGCACCCTTCTCGCCGGCACGGTGATGATGCTCGTCGGCGGCACTCTGATCGCCACCGTCGAGTCCAGCACCGCCCCGATCTACGTGCTTCTTCTGGTCGCCGCCGTACTCGGAATTCCCAACGGCTTCCACAACATCGGAAATCAGAGCCTCATCAATGCCACGACCTCGGTCGACGACGTCGGCACCGCTATCGGGATGTACCGCACCATCGCCTTCGTCGGAGCAAATCTTGCGGTGGTCGTACTCCAGATCACTGCAGGTCCGGTTGTCGACGACGCGGGCCTGCACCGTACAGGTGTGTTCATCATGGTCTGCGCTGCAGTCGTACTTGCGGGGTTGCTCGCGTACCGTCGAGCGGCGACGTCACGGAGTTGAGTACAAAAATCGGGCCCCCTCCGTTGATTGCGCAGTGACGCAACAGAATCGACGGAAGGGGCCCGCTTGGGCGGTCAGCGAGTCGTTACAGCTCCATGTAGACGCACTTGGTGTAGAGGTAGTTGTCCATGTGGGCAGCGTTGCCTTTGGCTCCGTATCCACTCAACTTGGTGCCGCCGAAACCGACCATGGGATCGATGTAGCCGTAACAGTTCACCCACATCGTGCCGGTGTGCACCCCACGAACCACTTTCATGGCGGTCGACAGACCTTGCGACCACACTGCACCGCCGAGCCCGTAGTCGCTGTCGTTGGCAATACGAATGGCCTCGTCCACGTCGTCGAACGGGAGAATGGAGAGCACCGGTCCGAAGATCTCCTCGCGAGCGATACGCATACTGTTCGACACACCGCCGAACACGGTCGGTGCCATGAAGTAGCCGCTGCCGAGATCGCCGCCCAATCGCTCGCCGCCACGGAGCAGTTCTGCTCCTTCCTCACGACCGATGTCGGTGTAGGCCATGACCTTGTCCAACTGAGGCTGCGAGATGATCGGGCCCAGGGTGGCCGCGTCGTCGAGGCTGTGTCCGACTCGGATCTCGTCCATGTACTGCAGGAGTCGTTCGGTGAACTGATCGACGATGGACCGCTGAACCAACACACGCGTTCCGGCGAAACAGATCTGACCGGAGTTCGCAAACACACCCATGGCGGCACCCGGTACTGCTTTGTCCAAATCTGCATCGGCGCAGACGATGTCGGCGGATTTCCCACCGAGTTCGAGCTGCAGGCCTTTGATGTTCACAGTCGATGCTTTGATGATGCTGCGGCCGGTCTGCGTCGATCCGGTGAAGGCAATTCGGTCGACGTCAGGATGACTGGCCAGCGCGTTGCCTGCATCTTTGCCCAAGCCAGTGACCACGTTGACGACGCCGGCGGGAACGCCCGCCTCGTGCAGTATTTCTGCTGTCCTCAGAACGGATAGCGACGCATCCTCGGAGGGCTTCAGAACGGTGGTACACCCACTCGCCAAGACCGCACCGACGATCCAGAACTGACCGCCCAACGGACCGTTCCACGGAATAATGCCTCCGATGACACCCACCGGAGCTTTCAACGTCATTGTGGCGATGTCGCCAGGGATGCCATTCATCAAGGTCTCACCCGAGATATTTCCCGCTTGCGTCGAAAAGAACGACAACATCTTCATCAAGGCTGCCTTGGAGTTACGCAACCTCGTGACCGGGGCACCCATGTCCAGCGCCTCGATCTGAATCAGCTCGTCGAAACGGTCGTCCATGATGTGCGCGACGCGCGTCAGCAGAGCTTGACGTTCGTAAGGAGACCAGGTGCTCCACTGACCGTGGAAGGCGCGGCGGGCGGCGACTACCGCCCGGTCGATGTCGGACTCACCGCCTGCACCTATCCGGGCGAGAATCTCGCCCGTCGACGGATTGACGGTCGTCAAAGTCTCCCCGGAATCAACCGGCACACTGCGCCCGTCGACGAAAGGGTGGTGCACCTCCCGTGCCAAGAAGTTCTGGGCACCATCCAACAGGGCGAAATTCTGGAGATCTGTACTCACTTGCATCCTCTCGAAAGAATCTACGACACCGCGTCGATCGGCAGAGAATCAACCGACGGGTTCACACGTGCGCTCTACATACATAAGCCGAAACTGGTTCGCGTACAAGGATTTCACATCTGGTGTACCCCTCGGGCGAACTACGCCACGCTCGGATAAAACTTTCATTGGAACCGGTCGGCTCGACAAGGTCATATCGAGCCGACCGGGGTCTGATGCACCTGCTCACGCTGGGGTGAGCGCGGCCCGTAGCGCGCTCACGATGGCGTCGGTGACGGCCTCGGTGTCTGCTGTGCCGCCGATATCGCGGGTGAGAACTCCCCCCGCGGTGGCGGCTTCGATGGCGGCTTCGACCTGCCTGGCCTCGGCATGGCGTCCGAAGTGATCGAGCATGAGGGCTGCGCTGGCGATCGCGCCGATGGGGTTGCTGATGCCTTTGCCAGCGATATCGGGGGCCGAACCGTGGACGGGTTCGAACATGCTCGGATAGCGGCGTTCGGGGTTGAGGTTGGCACTCGCTGCGATGCCGAGGCTACCGGCGAGTGCAGATCCGAGGTCGGAGAGGATGTCGGCGTTGAGGTTCGAGGCGACGACGACGGACAGTTCCTCTGGGTGAAGGATGAATTTTGCGCTCATCGCATCGACCAGAACGCTCTCCGTGGCAACGTCTGGATAGTCCGCTGCCACCCGACGGAAGACCTCGTCCCACAGCACCATGCCGTACTGCTGGGCGTTGGATTTGGTAACCGAGGAGACTTTTGCAACGGTGCGAGTGCGCGCCAGATCGAACGCGAAGCGCATGATCCGCTCACAGCCCTTGTCGGTAAACAGTGATGTCTGCAGTGCCACCTCGTTGCCCGGTCCGCGTCCGCCGAGGTTGCGGCCACCGAGGCCCGCGTATTCGCCCTCACTGTTTTCTCTGACGACGACCCAGTCGAGTTCTGTGTCGTCGGCCTTGCGTAACGGGGATTGCACTCCGGGCAGAAACTTCACCGGTCGCACATTTGCCCACTGATCGAAGTTCTGTGTGATGTTCAGACGCAGACCCCACAGACTGATGTGGTCCGGGACGTTCTCCCATCCCACCGCACCGAAGTAGATGGCGTCGTAGGTTCTCAGAATTTCGAGCCCGTCGTCGGCCATCATCTTGCCTGTCTTCGCGTAGTATTCACTACCCCAGGGAAACTCGTTCCATTCGAAGGCGAACGCACCGCCGGAGTGGCCGGCCACGGCATCCAATACGCGTCTGCCCGCGCCCACCACCTCTGCGCCGACACCGTCGGCGGGGATCGACGCGATCCGATACGTGGTCGACTGCGAGCCCACTACTACCTCCGATGTCAGACAGATCACGCTTGATCCCACTAATTAAGACTGCGCAAGCTACCCCCCGTCCATTACCAAGTTCCGATGCCGCTCATAGGATCAATCAATCGAAGTGGTTCGACCGCAGCTAGACTGCATCGAACCTCACGACCAGCACAACGTGGAGGCAGGTTCGAGTGGATGCACGAAAGCTCAAGTACTTCCTGGCTATCGTCGATGAAGGAAGCATCAATCGCGCGTCCGAGGTGTTACTCATCGCCCAACCCACTCTTTCTCAGGCCATCGCCGGACTGGAGCGCGAATTGGGAGTGCCGCTGTTCCATCGCATCGGTCGGCGACTCGTACTGAGCGACGCCGGCGAAACCTTGGTGGGGCCGGCTCGAGTGGTGTTGCGCGATCTGGACGACGCGGAAGCAGCTGTCCATGGCTTGAAGGGACTTCGGAGCGGACGCCTCGACCTGATTACGATGCCGTCACCGGGAATCGAGCCCCTCACCACTATCCTCACCGCGTTCGGTCGACTGTTTCCGGCAGTAACCGTGAATGCCCAAGCCGCATTCACCCCTGAAGAGGTCCTCCGAGCGGTTCGCACCGGCGTCAGCGAGATAGGCATTCTCGGCTCACCTCAGGCCGTTCAGGCACCGGACCTGCGGGTGGTGACGTTCAAGAGCCAGCCTCTGTTGTTGCTGTCGAGCCCCGACGCGGATCTACCTGACCGGCCCGAGATTCAGCGGTCGGAGCTGTCCGGGCTGAGGTTGATAGCTTCACAGCAGGGGTCGCTGATGCGATCGCTGGTGGACGACATTCTCGCCAGCGGGATCCCCGCCACTATCGCTGCCGAAGTCGCACACCGGACGTCCATCCTCCCCATGGTGCTCAGCGGCTTCGGCCACGCAGTCACTCCCTCTGCCTGGGCGGCGTCGGCCGAGAAGGCAGGTGTACGAGTTCGCCGCATCGTCCCGGAGTCATACCTGCACGTCGCCGCCGTGTGCCGACTGACACACATGACTCCCCCGGCGCAAGTGCTGATGGACGAAGCCCAGAAATACGCCGGCGAAGTACCGAATTGAGCACTACCGAGAATGCTTCAACGCGTCGCACAGAGCATTGTCGGCGCTCTCGAAATGCGACCTCGCCCGGCACTTGAACATCGGCGCAACCGATAACTTCTATTGGTAAAACGTATTGGACATTCGAGGCTGCTTAGCCCCTTAATAGATCGACTCGAATTGTGACACAAGCGACAACGCGTATCCGGAACCGGACGCTGTCATTCGAGAAAATCGCGATAGGGGTTTTCAAATGCCGACCGAAACCGACGATCTGGTACACCACCTGGCGTACGCAGCGGCCAACAGTGCGTTCGAGTCACTGTCACCGGAGGCGATAGAAGCCGCCAAAAAAAGCATCTTGGACACTCTCGGAGTAATCCTCGCCGCCAGTGGCGTCGAGCCGGCGGTACGCGCAGCTATCGACCTGGTCCGAGAGGGTGGTGGTACCCCTGAGGCGTCCCTCATGGCTTTCGGAGGCAAGCTGCCGGCCATCGCTGCAGCCTTCGCCAATGGTGCCTTGGCGCACTGCCTCGACTACGACGATCAGACTCCCTGGGGCCAGCATGCTTCCAGTTCGATCATCCCTGCCGTTTTCGCCGTCGCAGAGCGCAAGGGCGGCGTAACCGGCAAAGACCTCATCGCGGCGGTCGCGACGGGTCAAGACCTGTTCGCCCGGCTTCGGTGCAACGTCGGTTGGCGTAAGGACTGGAACCTGTCGACAGTGGTGGGGGTGTTCGCCGCCACCGCGGCAGCGGGCCGCGTGCTCGGCCTTTCCGCCAGTCAGCTTGCCCATGCACTCGGGATAGCAAGCATGCAATCGAGCGGTGTCATGGAGGTAGTGGCTGGGACCGGAAGCGACCTTCGTGGTATGTACGCTGGCTTTTCCGCCCGAGGCGCAGTGACAGCCGTTCTATTGGCCGAGAAAGGCACCACGGGCGTCGACACCCTGTTCGAGGGCGAATATGGCTTCCTGAAAACATACTTCGGCGGCGTATACGATCGCGCGCAGATTCTCGAGGGCCTGGGAAGCGATTACCGAGGTAGCGGAACTCTCTACAAGAAGTGGCCGGCTGTCGGTACCGCTCACAGTCACATTCACGCGACCATCGAACTACTGAAAGAAAATGAATTGACTGCGGACGATCTCATCGAGATTCGCGTATTCGTCGGCGACTACCACGATCTCATGTGCAGTCCGCTCGAAGCACGCCGAATCCCAACGACGTTGGTCGACGCAAAGTTCAGCCTCCCATTTCTCGTCGCAGTCGCCGCAGTTCATGGGACCGTAAAGATCTCGCACTTCAGCAGCGAATCTTTGAAGGACACATCTGTCCTGGCCGTTGCTCAGAAGATAGTGCCGATAAGTGATGCGTCACTGGACTGGACTCTCGAATTACCTCCGGGGCGAGTCGAGATCGTCACTCAGGACGGTCGGCGATACGAGAAGACCGGCACCGGGGTACCAGGAAACGATGATGCGCCGCTCTCTTGGAGCGACCTGGCCGAAAAATTCAGCGATTGTGCGGCAGTCGCCGTTACCAGGCATTCAGACGACAGTCTCGTCAAAGTCGTGGACTTGATCAAGAACTTGGAGTCGCTCGACGACGCAACGGTCGTAATGGAAAATCTCAGCCCTAATGTGGACGAAGGTTTTTCACCGAAGTACGAGACATCGCCGCAGTCGACTTCGACGAAATCCGAGGCGCGGTTGTGATCGCTATCTGGGCGCTCGTGGCATTCATCGGCACCATCGTAGCGTGGAATGCAGTACTCAAACGAAATATCGGCGAGGCGATGCTCGTCGGCTTCGTCGTAGTCGGCGCATTCGCCGGCCGAGATGCGCCGCGATACATGGCGAGCGGCTTCGTCGACGCGATTCAGGCCGAAATTACTTTTGCTGCGCTGGCGTTCATTTTCATGAGTTTCATTCTGGCGAAAACACCGGTGCTCGATCGGCTCATCGATATTCTCAACTCATTCCTCGGGCGAATGAAGGGAGGGCCGATTTACACCACGACGCTGGCTGGGGCGATTTTCGGGGCGGTCGCCCATGTCGGCGCATCAATGGCCGCGGTCGTGGGATCGGTGACTGTTCCATGGATGAAGCGTTCCGGCGTCAGCGGAGAATTGTCTGCCACCGTCGTAGCCGGTTCAGCAGGCATGGGTTTGACGTTTCCATTCAGTGCGACCATGTTCATCTTGGTCGGATCGGCCACTGTCAGTGGCATGATGGACGCGGACGACATCATTGTCCCTCTCGCCATCGCCGGTGTGTGGTGTCTCGTCTACCGACTTGTGCTCAATTTCTATCTGATTCGCAGGAACGGCCTGCAGCCGATCGCTGTCGAGGACCGAATTCCTGCCCGACGCAGTCTTCGCGCTGGGTGGACCTCGGGCCTTCTACTGATTCCGCTGCTCGTCCCCCTATTCCTCACCCAGGGGCCGATCGCGAACGCACTGGGGCGATACACGGACTTGGTGATGTCGAGAGCGATCAGCATCATCACCTGGATCCCCGTTCTGATGATTCTGCTCGTCCTCTTTCTCGGACGTAGACACCTGCCCAGAGACGGCAGAGGCTGGTGGAAGATACTCGGCGAATCCGCACCCCAGTTCGGAATCATCGGCACGACGCTCGTCGCGGCGTTCTCCGCGTCCGCCGTCCTTGGCCAATTGCGCCTTCCCGAGCAGTTGACCTCGATGCTTGAGTCATTGGCCGCACCGAAATGGCTGATGGCAATCCTGGTCGGAATCATCATAGTGGTCATCGCAATCCCCTTGACGGCGTCGGCCACCGTAGCAACCGTCGGACCGGTGGCGGTCGCAGCATTGGCCGGGGCGGGCGTTCCTGTACCGATCGCAGCTGCCGCGGTGCTGGTCTTTGCATCCACCGAGGGAGCTTCACCACCGTCCGGCGCGCCGATCTACATCGCGGCAGGAATCGCAAGAATCGATCCGTCGAAGATCTTTGTGCCGCTGCTCAAGTACTACTGCATTCCAATTCTCGCTATCGGTGTGCTGATCGCGCTCGGCATTCTCCCCGTCTGAATGAATAGGACACCTTCATGTTCCGCACAGTCGTCTCGACCCTCTTCCGCCTCAGCACAGTCGTTTTTCTGGTCGGGGGGCTGGTGATCGTCCTCTGTCAGGCGGCCGGACTGATCCTCGGCAGAGGGGAATTCGTTACTCAGACTTTTGCCTCGATGAGCCCTTACGTATTCGGTAGCGCGGGAGTAGCCGGGTTGCTTGCATTCGTCATGTCGTATCTCGATGATCCCGAGGACTCTTCGACCGACTCCGGCTTTCATGACGCGGCACCGGGTGGAGCATCGTCCGCGCCGCAATGAACGAGTCCTGACGACCAGCGGTCGGGCACCTACCGACGAATACGCAATTCTACTGCTAGACAACCGCATTCGTCGACGGGCGTCGGTCGACACCGATAACCCCGTGCTGTCGATGTATGGGACCGTCCAACTGGCGCAGCCGCTGTCCCGATGCGCCGCTTCGATCAGCTATCAGCTGCGCCAGAATCGAGATGGCTGTCTCCTCGGGGGACCGCGCATCGAGATCGAGTCCGAGGGGTGAGTTCACACGCGCGAGCACATGCTCGGAAAGTCCCGTAGCACGTAGTCTTTCGAGCCGCTCGGAGTGCGTGCGCCGCGAACCGAGCGCGCCCACGAAGGCGAGCTCGTCCAGCTCCAGTGCGGCCACCAACATCGGGACATCGAACTTGCTGTCGTGTGTCATCACACAGACCACCGTGCGACCGTCGAGTCTGCCGGCAGTGTGTTCGGCTTTCAGATATCGGTGCGGCCAGTCGTTCACTACCTCGTGCACGTTCGGGAAACGTTCGGTCGTCGCGAAGACAGGCCTGGCGTCGACGACGGTCACCCGGTACCCGAGCAGCGTGGCAGATGCACCCAATGCTCGGACGAAATCGTTCGCGCCGGCCAAGACCATCCGCGGCGGAGGGAGGAAAGTATGGACGAACGCGCGGGCACCGTCGCCCGATACTTCGACAATTCCGGTCGATCCCGACTCGTGCAGGCTGAGCTCACCGTTGTGGAACGCGCACGCCGACCGGTTGCCTCCTGGCACCTCCGGGTCACCCGTCACGAAACGCCGCGGCTCATCGTCGAGCACCGTCACCAGGGCGAACCGGCGATCCTGGTCACGGGCCGCGATCAACCGATCGATCATCTGTTTGTCCGAGGGGTCAATTCGCTCGATGAACACTTCGATCTCGCCCCCACACGGGAGTCCGACCTCGAGTGCGTCGGGGTCGGAGTAGCCGAACAGCTCGCACGCGGACGTCCCGGTTGTGATGACCTCGAGCGCTGTATGAATCACAACTGATTCGACGCAACCTGCCGACAACGAACCCAACGGCTCCCCGTCAGCGGTCACGACCATGGTGGCTCCGACGGCACGCGGGCCGGCTCCGGAAGTTGCCACGACACGTGCCAACGCGACGGGAGAGGACTCCAGGAGAATACTGATGTCATCGAGCAATTCGAACATTCAAGAGCCTTTCCCGAATCGCGACGCGATTGAGATCTCGGCATTCGAGAACGCGTGCGATTACATACATCAAATCCGCCGATGCCGCGGTGTCGAGACGCGAACGATATAGCGACGACCTGACTTCCGCTCGACGGTACGCCGCAGTAACGGCCCCTGCCACCGAACCTGCGGCCAGAGGGGTTCCCTGCCAGTACGTGCCTAACCAGTGCCTGTCCGATTCACCGATCCGCTGCAACCATGGGGCCAACAGTCGCGTCCTCACGTTCGTACAGTGACCAGGAGAGTGCAATGGCCCCACAGCACGACACCGATTCGCCCCAAGAAGCTCGCGTTCCACACAGCATGACGCGCCGAACGTTTGTCGGTACCTCCATCGCTGCAGGTGGCGCGATAGCGGCCGTGTCTTTGCTGAACGGTTGCTCCAACGAATCAACCACACCGGTCACCCCGTCCGAAACGTCGCCGGTGCGATTGACGGTGAACGGAGCCGAACGTGAACTTGCCGTTGACAATCGCACTTCCCTGCTCGACATGTTGCGGGAGCACACGGAGTTGACCGGAACGAAGAAGGGCTGCGACCAGGGCGCGTGCGGTGCCTGCACCGTCCTGTCGGACGGTCAGCGGGTGTTGTCCTGCCTGACGCTTGCCGTCCAAGCGAACGGATCAGACATCACAACCATCGAAGGCCTCGAAACAAATGGCCAATTGCATCCGCTACAGCAAGCATTCATTGACGAAGACGGCTTCCAGTGCGGCTTTTGCACCTCCGGCCAGATCCTCTCGGGAATCGGCTGTATCCGCGAAGGTCACGCCGGCTCTCCCGAAGAGATTCGAGAATCGATGAGCGGCAACATCTGTCGATGCGGTGCCTACACCAACATCGTCACCGCCATCTCCCGCGTGGCGGAACAGGGAGGTGCGTGAATCATGTTTCCTTTTCAGTACGACACGGCTGCCGATGAGGCAGCAGCACTGGACGCAGCCGACGGCGGTGCCCGTTATCTCGCCGGAGGGACCACCCTCGTCGACCTGATGCGTCAGACCGTCGAGCGTCCCACCCGAGTCGTCGATATCAACGCGCTGCCCTACCGCGACATCGAACTCGACTCGAACCGCCTGCGCATCGGTGCCCTCGCTCGAATGTCGGACGTTTCGGCCGACGAACAAGTGCAGAAACAGTTTCCGATGCTCACCCAGGCGTTGGATCTCAGTGCCTCGGCGCAGCTGCGCAACATGGCTTCCATCGGCGGTAATCTACTCCAGAGGCCACGTTGCCTGTACTTCCGCGACGTCAATGCAAGATGCAACCGTCGCCAGCCCGGATCCGGCTGCGCCGCAATCGATGGCCGCAATCGCACATTGGCGATCTTCGGAACAAGCACGGAGTGCGTGGCAACCCACCCGTCCGATCTTGCTGTCGCGCTGACCGCGCTCGACGCCACGATCGTCACCCGAGATCGAGACGGAGAGCGAACGATCCCGATCGCCGACTTTTTCAGGTTGCCCGCAGACACACCCGACCGCGAGAACAACCTCGCCCCCGGAGCACTCATCACCGCCGTAGAGATCCCGGTCCGCCCTGACACCAGGCGATCCGGGTACCTGAAGGTGCGTGACCGCTCGTCGTACGAGTTCGCGCTGTGTTCGGCTGCTGTCGCGCTCGACATCAGCGACGGTACCGTTCGTTCGGCCAGAGTCGCTGCCGGCGGAGTAGGTACGGTGCCATGGCGCCTGACCGGCGTCGAGGAACGACTCGTCGGACAGAGGCCGAGCCCCGAGTTGTGGAACACCGCGGCGGACGCTGCGGCAGCGGGCGCGCAACCCCTCTCCGAGAACGGATTCAAGGTGATACTGCTCCAACGCACCGTCCGACGTCAGCTCTCGAGAGTGGCGGCCCTGTCGTGACGACTCCACTGAGTGCGAGACTATCCGGTCAACCCCTCACCCGCGTCGACGGCCGTCTCAAAGTCACCGGAGCTGCGCTCTATGCTGCAGACAACCCGGTACCGGACCACCTGCACGCAGTCCTGGTGTGCAGTACTGTTTCCCGGGCAACCGTGGCGTCGATGGACACCGATGCGGCCAGCGATCATCCTGACGTCGTCAGTGTGATCACCGACTTCCCGGGTATCGAACTCCCCTACGACATCTCTCGGGTCAACTTCTTCGGCCAACCGTTGGCGGTGGTCGTCGGCAATACCCTCGAGGCAGCGACGCACGGTGCGGCACTGGTGTCCGTTCGGTACAACGAAGAAGCCCAGAGCACCAACCTCGACGACGCGTCCGGAGAGAACCGCGAACCCAGCAGGATGGAGCCCGCGTACTCCCGCGGAGACGCGGACACAGCACTTCGCACCGCGCCTGTCGTCGTCGACCGCGAATATTCCATTGCGCGCAACTATCACAACCCGATGGAGATCCCCGCGACAATTGCGTCGTGGGACGGCGACCAGCTGACAGTGTGGGACAAGGTACAGGGAATCCACTACAGCAGGGCCGCATACAGTGGCGCACTGGGAATTCCGGCCGATAACATTCGCGTTGTCTCTCCCTTCGTGGGTGGCGCATTCGGTAGCGCCGGCGAGACCTGGCCGCATCAGTTCCTGGCCGCAGAGGTAGCCCGTCAGCTTCGTCGTCCAGTAAAGCTGTCACTGACGCGACCCCAGATGTACGCCGCGATCGGCTACCGCCCCACGAGTCGTCAGCGACTGGCTCTCGGCACCGATCGTGACGGAAGATTTCTTGCCACCGTGCACGAGAGCGAAGTCGAAGTGTCGCGTTACGGAGGGTACGAGGACTCCCCAACGGAGGGGACGAGGCTGATGTACACGTCTCCGGCATTCCGGTCGGCTGCAAGCGTAGTTCCTCTCGACACCAGTGAAGCGACCTACATGCGAGGACCAGGAGCTGTCACGGGCGCGTTCGCGCTCGAATGCGCCATCGACGAAGTCGCCGAGCAACTCCGGCTCGATCCGATCGAAGTTCGGTTGAGGAACGAGCCTACGGAAGATCAGACCAACGGCAACCCGTTCTCCACGCGCAGACTCACCGAGTGCTTCCGCCGAGGTGCCGATGCGTTCGGGTGGTCTCGACGGAACGCGACCCCCGGCGCCGTACGTGACGGCGACCAGCTCATCGGTATGGGTACCGCTTCGGCGCTGTACCACACGCTTCGCTCACCGTCCTCGGCGATGGCTCGGGTCAACTCCGACGGTAGGGCCGAGATCTTCGCCGCCGCAAGTGATATCGGGCCAGGTACATACACTGCGATGACTCAGCTGGCTGCCGACGCGCTAGGTTTGCCACTCGACAGGGTCACCTTCTCCCTCGGCGACAGCGACTATCCGCAGGCCGCAACGCAATACGGGTCACAGGGAATGGCGAGCGTCGGTTCGAGCATCGAGATCACCGCGAACATTTTGCGAGATCGCATCATCCGAACCGCCGTACTCGATCCCGCATCCCCTTTGAATGGGGCTCGGCCGGATCAGATCGACGTCGTCGACGGGCAGATGCAGGTACGCGGCGACTCGGGCAGAGCTGAGACCTATCGGGACATGTTGCGCCGCCGAGGCGAGCCGAGCATCGAAGCCTCCGAGACCTACACTCCGGAAGATGTGAGTGCCCAGTTCTCCATGCACGCATACGGAGCCGTGTTTGCCGAGGTTGCTGTGGATGAGCTACTCGGAACCGTGAGGGTGCGGCGAATCTACGCCGTGTACGACGCTGGCCGAATCATCAACCCCAGGATGGCGCACAGCCAAGCCCTCGGCGGTATGACACAAGGCATCGGCATGGCGCTGCTGGAGTCCGCAGAAGTCGACTACCGCGACGGACGTCTGGTCAATGCGAACCTTTCCGACTACCTCGTACCGGTAAATGCGGACGTTCCCGTTCTGGACGCTGTCTATCTGGACGCCCGCGACGATATTGCAGATCCGATCGGCGTCAAAGGTCTGGGTGAAGTGGTGATGGTGGGAGTTCCCGCAGCGATTGCCAACGCGGTGTACAACGCCACAGGGCGCAGGGTGACCGATCTGCCCATCAGCGTCGAGAGCCTGCTTTGACCCACGGCAGAAGCAGGCTCGGCCGATAGTGCTTGCTGTCGGCCGAACCTGTTCTCGGTCTCGGTCTCGGTCTCGGTCTCGGACCGTCCCACTTACGACGGATCGGTCGGATCCCCGACACTGATGACGGCGATGAGGTCTCCACCTTCGACCTGCGCGACACCGGTGATCGCAAGGCGGGTGATACGGCCACCGCGTGGTGCGGTGATTGTGGCTTCCATCTTCATGGCCTCGATGGTGGCCAAAGTGTCCCCAACTGAGACAGAATCCCCCTCAGCCGCAACCATCGTCACGACTCCAGCGAACGGTACCGCTACGTGAGACGGATCGTTTCGATCCGCTTTCTCCGAAGCCGGGGCATCCGCGGCAATCGACCGGTCGCGCACCGACACCGGGCGCAACTGCCCGTTGAGGATGCACATAACCGTCCGCATTCCGGCGTCGTCGGGCTCCGAAATGGCCTCGAGCCCGATCAGCAGCTCCACACCCTTTTCGAGCTTCACTCGGTGCTCGTCACCCTGTCGTAGACCGTAGAAGAACTGGTTCGCCGACAACGACGAGGTGTCGCCGTACTTCTCGCGGTGTTCGGCAAGTTCCTTGGCGGGGCCGGGGAACAGTAACCGGTTCAACGCTTCTCGACGAACCGGTCCGGCTGTGTCGAGTGCTGTCTCGTCGTCGGGTGTCAGGGGTGCGTCACGGCGTACCCCGGTTCGGCCGGCGAGCGCCCTTTCGCGGAACGGTTCCGGCCATCCACCGGCTGGCGTCCCGAGATCTCCGCGCAAAAATCCGATCACCGAATCGGGGATGTCGTATTTCCCCGGGTCCGCCGCAAAGTCGTCGACACTCACTTCGGCACCCACCAGATGCAGTGCGAGATCGCCGACCACCTTCGAACTCGGGGTCACCTTGATCAACCTGCCCAATAGGCTGTCCGCGTCGGCATAGGCCCTCTCGACCAGTTCGAATCGGTCCCCGAGTCCGAGAGCGATCGCTTGCTGACGCAGGTTCGACAGTTGGCCGCCCGGAATTTCGTGACGGTACACCCGTCCTGTCGGCGAGGGGAGCCCGGACTCGAATGGCGCGTACACCTTTCGAAGAGCTTCCCAGTACGGCTCTAGATCGCACACGCTCTGCAGGCTCAAACCGGTATCGCGTTCGGTGTTCGCCGCAGCCGCCACGATGGCCGACAACGCCGGCTGGGACGTCGTGCCCGCCATTGGAGAGGACGCACCGTCGACGGCGTCCGCCCCCGCCGTCCACGCAGCGAGGTACGTCGCCAGCTGCCCACCGGGTGTGTCGTGAGTGTGCACGTGCACCGGAAGGTCGAAGTTCGCGCGCAGCGCTGTCACCAAAGTGGTCGCCGCCGGTGCCCGCAACAGACCCGCCATGTCCTTGATCGCCAACACGTGCGCGCCGGCGTCGACGATCTGCTCGGCAAGCTTCAGATAATAGTCGAGGGTGTAAAGGTCCTCTCCAGGGTTCGACAGGTCACCGGTATAGCTCAGCGCCACTTCCGCTACAGCAGAGCCGGTTTCGTGCACAGCGTCGATAGCCGGTCGCATCTGGTCGACGTTGTTCAGCGCGTCGAAGATACGGAAAATGTCGACACCGGTCTGCGCGGCCTCCGCCACGAATGCGGACGTCACCTTCTGCGGATACGGGGTGTACCCCACTGTGTTCCGGCCGCGCAGCAACATCTGTAAGCAGATGTTGGGAACCGCCTCGCGCAGGGACGCCAATCGATCCCAGGGATCTTCGTGCAGAAAGCGCAGTGCCACATCGTATGTCGCACCGCCCCAGGCTTCGATCGAGAGCAGCTGCGGTGTCGATCTGGCCACGAAGGGAGCCACGGCCATCAAACCCGTCGTGCGCACCCGCGTGGCCAGCAGCGATTGGTGGGCGTCTCGGAACGTCGTGTCCGTCACCGCCAAAGCTTTCTGCTGTCGCAGAGCTCGCGCGAAGCCATCGGGGCCCAGTGCCCGCAGTCGTTGACGACTCCCGTCCGGCGGGGCAACCGACAGGTTCAGGTCCGGCAACTTGTCTCGTGCGTAGACCACAGTCGGACGGATGCCGTGCGGCATGTTGACCGTGATATCCGCCAAATAATTCAGGATCTTCGTGCCTCTGTCACCGGATGCGAACGAGGTCAACAAGCCGGGCCGCTGCTCGATGAACGAGGTCGTGATGCGTCCGGCTCGGAAGTCCGGGTCTGCCAGAACACTCTGCAGGAACGGAATGTTCGTCGCGACTCCGCGGATGCGGAATTCGGCTACGCCCCGTTGTGCACGCGCGACCGCGGTCTCGAAATTCCGGCCACGACACGTGAGCTTCACCAGCATCGAATCGAAGTATGCGGACACCTCCGCTCCGGTAGTGGTGCCACCGTCGAGACGGACGCCTGCCCCGCCGGGCGTCCTGTAGGCGGTGATCCGGCCGGTGTCCGGCCGAAAGCCGTTGGCCGGATCCTCCGTGGTGATGCGGCATTGAAGGGCAGAGCCGCGAATCTTGATGTCCTCCTGGAGGAGTCCCAGGTCCTCCAGCGACTCGCCCGCTGCGATCCGCAACTGAGACTGCACCAGATCGACGTCGGTGATCTCCTCGGTGACCGTGTGCTCGACCTGGATACGTGGGTTCATCTCGATGAAGACATGGTTTCCGTCGCGATCGACCAGGAACTCCACGGTTCCGGCACACGCGTACCCGATTTCCCGCGCGAAGGCGACTGCATCCGCGCACAGCCGAGAACGGAGCGCCTCGGAAATGTTCGGGGCCGGAGCGATCTCCACCACCTTCTGGTGGCGGCGCTGCACCGAGCAGTCACGCTCGAACAGATGGATGACGTTGCCATAGGTATCGGCCAAGATCTGCACCTCGATGTGGCGGGGCTCGATGACCGCCTGCTCGAGGAATACCGTCGAGTCACCGAACGCCGACTCCGCCTCTCTCGCAGCAGCTTCGATCGCCTCTCGAAGATTTTCTATCTTTGCAACCCGACGCATGCCGCGCCCACCACCACCGGCGACAGCTTTGACGAACACCGGGAAAGTCATGGCCTCGGCCGCAGCCAGCAACTCATCGACATCCGACGAAGGTTCGGACGACGAGAGCACGGGCAGACCAGCCGCCTTTGCCGCTGCGATTGCCCGAGCCTTGTTGCCCGTCAATTCCAACACCGTCGACGAAGGGCCGACGAAGGTGATTCCAGCGGCAACGCACGCAGACGCCAGATCGGGGTTCTCGGACAGGAACCCGTAACCGGGGTAGATCGCGTCTGCGCCGGCGCGGACTGCGGCGTCGACGACCTTCTCGACCGAGAGGTAGTTACGAACTGGATGGCCCGGTTCACCTATCTCGTAAGCCTCGTCGGCTTTGGTGCGATGCAACGAATTTCGGTCCTCGAACGGGAACACAGCAACGGTGCCCGCTCCAAGCTCGTAGGCAGCACGGAATGCTCGAATTGCGATCTCACCGCGGTTGGCGACCAGTACTTTGGAGAACATGTGGACAGCAAACCCCTCGACGAGCTGGAATCGGACTGTTGAGTCGTGCAGAACGTCAGTCGGTCACAGATGGGTACCACTTCTGCATGAGGTCGGTCTGATCGGCGGAGCCCCCGAGTCGTTCGACTGCCTCATCCATCATCTCGGCGACCAACGATCCGACTCGCAGTTTCTGCCCGACGTGGTCTGCCAAAGCCTCGGCGAGATGCGCGTCCTTACGCATCAATTCGAGCGTGAAGCCCTGCTTCAAGTTGGGGAAAACGATCTCAGGATACGTGTAATCGGTGACGTAGCTGCGCCCGGACGACACGTTCAGGACGTCGACCATGACGTCAGGGGCGATTCCGTATCGCTCTGCAAGAGTGATCATTTCGACCGTCGCGAACCGATTGCAGTGGTTCAGAAGGTTGTTGACCAGTTTCGCGGCGTGTCCGGCACCTACCGGCCCCAGGTGAAACACGTTGGAGGTGATTGTGTTCAGCAGCGGCTCGGCGCGGGCGAAATCCTCGTCGGTTGCACCGACCATGAGGGTGGCCAGACCGTCGTAGGCGCGTCGGACCCCGCCGGCGATCGGTGCGTCGATGTACGAGATCGACTTCACGGCGAGGTCGCGGACGAGTCCCTCGTCGACGATGGGGGTGCTGCTCGTGGTGTCGATGACGAGTGAACCCGGATCCATCTTCTCGGCCAGGCCGCCGTCACCAAGCAGAAGCTTCAGGACGTTGTCGGGGCCGGGAAGAGACAGGAACACGACATCGCATGTCGCGATCTCGTCGAGCGGCGCGAACCTCGCTCCCCGTTCCTCGAGGGGGGTTGCGAGGGCGGGGTTCAAGTCGTTGACCCACAGCGTGTTCGTGTCGACGAGTCGAGACGCGATGGCCGACCCCATCGCTCCGATGCCGACGAATCCAATAGTTTGCGACAAGAGTCCACTCTCCTCATAAAGTCTGACAATTTACATACTGCTGCGCTGTGAATGGATTGTCAATGAACAGAGGCCTTCCCGGCGATGTGATCGGCACCGGACCGCCGAGAAGGAGCATCGATCTGCCGGACAGACAGGGCACACAGGGCCGAGATGATGGTCGATGCCGCGATCCAGAGCACGACCGGCATCCCAGAGTCCATGTCCGCCACCAACTTCGTCAGCACCAACGGCGTCACCGCACCGCCCAGAATGACTCCCAGGGTGAACCCGATCGACAGACCCGTGTATCGGACCGCACCGTCGAACGCCTCGGCGAAGAACACGCCAATGGTTCCCCACGTCATCGAGTACCCGGTCAGCATGACCAGGTAAGCACCGAGAACGACGGCCTGGTTCTCCGTGTCGAAGGCCCGCATCCATCCGTACGCGGTCACCGCGATAGCGATATTGCCCGTGATGAAGATCTGCTTTCGACCGACGCGGTCGCTCAGCGCACCGAAGAAGATACTGGCCGCGATCACCCACACGGCCGCCGGGATGATGATCACGAGCATCTCGTTTCGTGTGAAACCATGGTTTGAGCCGTACGACAGACCGAAGACGGTCGCAGAGTAGAAGGTCACCGAGTTGCCCACGGCTGCACCGGCTATCAACAGAACAGCCATTTTGTGACGCCGGAGCACTACCAAAACAGGAGCGGGGGCTATTTCGTGCGACTTCTGCAAGGACTCGAACGCCGGGCTCTCCTCGAGCCGCAACCGAATGATCAACCCAAGGATGACGAGCAGACTGCTGATCCAGAACGGGACGCGCCACCCCCAGCTGAGGAAGGCGTCGTCGCCCATCGCCGTGCCGACCACCAGGAACACGATGTTCGCTACGATCAGGCCGCACTGGGCACCCGTCTGAACCCACGAACTGTAGAAGCCCCGCTTGCCCTTGGGGCTGTGTTCGACTGTCATCAGTACGGCACCGCCGTATTCGCCGCCCAGCGCAATACCTTGAATGAAGCGGAGAACAACCAGCAGGATGGGCGCGGCGATCCCGATTGTGGCGTACGACGGAATCAGCCCGATGGCGACAGTGGCGGTGCCCATCATCACCAGAGTCGTCACCAACGTGACCTTGCGACCCACTCTGTCCCCGAAGTGACCGAATACAACTCCGCCGAGCGGCCGTGCCACGAACGCCACACCGAACGTCGCGAGTGAGAGAAGCGTTCCGGTCACGGGGTCGGAATTGGGGAAGAACACCGTCCCGAACACCAGCGCGGCGGCGGTTCCGTAGATGAAAAAATCGTAGTATTCGATCGTGGTACCCATCAGGCTGGCGATTCCCACCCGCCTGACGTCACCCGTACTCGGTGTCCGGGACATCTTGTGCCTCAATTCCGGTCGTCGTGTGCGAGTCGCTCGCGCAGCTCGACCTTGCGGATTTTTCCACTCATCGTTTTCGGCAGGTCGTCGACCACGACGACCCGTTCAGGGCAGTAGCGCTTGGCCAAGCCGCACCCAATCAAGAACTCCCGCAACGAGTCCACCGTCACAGTCGTTCCTGGCCGGCAACGAACGAACGCACAGGCTCGTTCACCCAATCGGTCGTCGGCGTAGCCGACCACGGCCACATCCGTTACGGCCGGGTGGCGGAATATTTGACTCTCCACGGCCCCGACGGGGATGTTCTCGCCGCCGCGAATGATGATGTCCTTGGTGCGGCCCGTTATCGTCACCGACCCGTCCGCGTGCTGTATCGCTGTGTCTCCGGTTGCAAACCAACCGTCTTCGTCGAACGCATCGACGGTGGCCTCGGGGCGGTTGTGATATCCCACGAACAATCCCGTTCCACGGAGCCACAGGTCACCCACCTCTCCTGTCACTGACTCGACACTGTCGGCGGTGCGAACGGACACCTCCGCATTCGCCAATGGCAGACCGTCGGTCGTGCGATTGATGTCACCGAGTCCCGGTCGGCCGGACACTGCAATGCCGAATTCCGTCATGCCCCATGCGGGGATCACGGAGCATCCGAGCACCGCTTCCGCCTCCGACATCAGGGGTCGAGGAATGGGGGCACCGGCAACGGCAACGAGGGCCAGATCGCGCGCGTGTTCGCGGGTCAGACCCGACGAGCGGATCAGGTCGATCAGGAACGTCGGAGAACCGACCATGCACGTGATCCGCTGCGACTCAAGGACTTGTGCGCCGACCTCGGGGCTCCATTTTTCCATGAAGACAGCCGTTCCGCAGAGATACACGGTGAACAAGGCGCCCCAGAAGAACCCCGTCGAATGACCGACCGGTGACATCACCAAATTTCGCATCGGTTGTCCGAGCGAATCCGGACCGACGTGTGCAGCCCAGCCTCGCACCACGACGTCGAGCGTTGCGTGCAGGTTCATCACAGCTTTGGGGGTGCTCGTCGTTCCCGATGTGAAGGCGAGCTGAGCGGGACCCAGCGGGTCGGCCGGGACCTCCACGAACGAGTCTGCGGAGCCCATGAGCCCGTCAAGCGACAATGTTCCGTCGACTGGCTCACCGACCACCACTACCGTCAGGGCGACGTTGCCCAGCACCTCCTTCGGCAAGGCGGTGGCCACGACGTCGGAGGAACCGTGGTGGCGTGAGACGATGAGCACCGTCGTCCCCGTCGCACTCGTCATGGACTTCACTTCGTGTGAGCCGTAGGTGATCGGGATCCCCGAATAAGTTGCCCCTGTGCGCAAGACGCCATAGACGACGCCGAGAAACTCCGCCGAGTTCGTCATCATGACAGATACGACGTCACGAGGCACCACGCCGCGGGACTGCAGTCCCGCGGCAACCCGACGGCTCATCGCGTCCAACTCTGAGAACGTCATCTCCCGGACGGTCCGGCCCTCGTGGTCGACGCTGACCGCCGCCACTCGGTCGGGGTGCCGCGCGACGGCCTCGTCGAGATACTCCCACAACGAGGCGTGTCGCCACAACCCTTGGTCGAGCCTGCGCAATGCCTCGTCGGCCGAGACCACCGAACCGGCGGGCAGGTCTCGCATCATCGCGCTCATCGCGCCGAGGGAATATCGACTCGCATCGACACGATGCTGCTGTCGCGCGCGGCCTTGCGGGCTTCGACATCGAAATCCGGTGTTGCACAGAAGAACAAGGTGTGGCCATCTGTGCCTCCGAGCGCACAGGCAAAGACGCACGAGCCCGGATCTACGCTCTCCACGATCGCACCGTCGACCACCCGATGCAGCCGATCCTGCCGAATGTCAGCCAGCCACACCCCACCCTCGGAATCGATGCACGATCCGTCCGGAGCGACCGTTACCTCTTTCAACGCCTCGTCCGCGTTCGACGAAATCGGTAGCGGCCCGAACGACGCCCAGACGCGTCGGTTGACTAGATCCCCGGATTCGGTCAGGTCGAAGGCTGTCATGCGATTGCCGAACGTCTCGTTGACGAGCATGACGTCGTCGGCGGTAATGACACACCCGTTGGGGAACCACAGGTCGTCCGCCACCCGCGTGATGGTGCCGTCCGGATCGACTCGGTGAATGAATCCCCGTCGCATGTCTTCGCCGGCGTAGAGGTCGAATCCGAAGTCTCCCAGATAGGCGCGTCCGTGCCGGTCGACCACGATGTCACCGAGGAATCCTCGGACGTGGTCGGACAGATCTGCATGTACGACGAGACTGCCGTCCGCCTCACGACGCAAGAGCGTCTTGTCCATCATCGACACGATCAGAAGACGACCGTCTGGCAACCAACCGAGACCCGACGGTTGTTGGGGTACCGTCGCTTCCTCTCTCAGGTCCGAGCCGTCCTCGCAGGCCGACTGCACCTTGTGTGTGTACAGGTCGGAGAACCAGATACGGCCGTCATGCCAGCGCGCGCCTTCGGTGAATGTCAGTCCGGGAACGACGGTGTCGAACGTTGTGGGCACGGTGAACTCCTCGATGGTGGTTTCTTTGTCGAGCTCAAGCACGGCGTCGTCCCCGTTGGGCATACGCATAGGTACCGACAGCGATCAGCAGAATGAAGCCGTAGATGGTTTGGCGCGTCGAATCCGGGATGTTGAGCAGCGGCGTGACGTTGTTCAACAAAGAGAGGAACAGTGCTCCGAGGATCGCACCGATGAACGAGCCTCGACCGCCCGTCAGTACAGCTCCGCCCAGGAACACGGCGGCGAAACAGGTCAACGTGTATCCCGCACCGACCGAATTGGACCCGATGCCGGTCTGCGACGCTAGGAAGATTCCACCGACAACAGCACCGAACGAACACACCAACAGTCCCACTGTGCGCACGCGGGTGACCGATTGACCGACCCGTCGGCTGGACTCCATGTCGAACCCGGTCGCCCGCAATGCGAGGCCGGAGGGGCGACGTTGGAGCCACCATTCGGCTCCGATGGCAATGACGACGAGAACGATGAAAGGTGCAGGAACGAAACCGATTCCGAGTGAGAACATCGAGTTCAACCCGGGTGCGATAGTCCCCTCAGGCTTGGGTCTGAGCACGATAGCGAGCCCAGCAATGATAGCCATCGTCGCGACGGTCGCAACGATGGCGTTCACCTTGAGCCTCTCGATCAGGAATGCGTTGAGACATCCGATGACCAGCGCGGTGAGCACGAATGCCGGTACCGCGACGAGCAAGGTGCCCGCCGACAGATCCGGTAGCACCAGCGATGCGATGACTACGGTGAGACTCATGGTGGAGCCAACCGAAATATCCAGGCCACCTGACACCATCACGTATTGCTGTCCGAGCGCGACGAACGCGAGCGGCAAAGTCAGTAGCAAGAGGTTGGCAAGGTTCTGCGGAGTCCAGAAGACCTCCGATTGCGTTCCCGTGTAGATGGACACCAGTGCCAGCAGAATCAGCAGCATCGCCACTGGAATCTGGCCTGACACCCGACCGAGTGCCCGCCCCAACCAACTCGGGCCGATGGGAAGGCCGACCGACTCGTCGTCGACATCGACCGCACCGACGAAGCTGCGAACGATTGCGGCTTCCGTTGTGGGAGAGGGCAATTCCTCAATCGCCACGCCCTTCGACATGACGACGACTCGATCGCACAGTCCTGCCAGTTCCGAGGAATCAGACGAGTTGATCACAACGGCGACACCGGAGTCCGCGGTGTCGGCAATGAGGCTGTAGATGTCCAGACGTGCTTTCGCGTCCACTCCCTGAGTGGGTTCATCCAGCATCAACACCTTGACCTGGCGCAACGCGGCGCGCGCCAGCACTGCTTTCTGCGCATTGCCACCGGAGAGCGCACTGATGGGCTGATGCGCCGATGCGGCGACAATTCCCAGACTGGCTTTCGCGCTCTCGAACTCAGAATTGAGACGGCCCGGCAGTGCCAGTCCGAACGGTCCCGCGTCCGACCCGAGTTGGGTTGTGGCATTCGCCATCACCGACAGTGGCAGAAACACCGATTCTGCAGCGCGATCGCCGCTTTGGAAACTGATTCCGGCGTCCAGCGCCGAGGGCGGACTGAGCCGCTTGATCGGAGCACCATCCACCGAGACATCGCCTGCGTTCCGGTCGATCCCGATCATTCCGCGCAGTACTTCGCGTTGCCCGTTCCCTTCGGCACCGGCAATTCCCACGATCTCGCCGGCTGCGACGCTGATGTCGACAGGACCGTATCCTTGCCCACTGAGTCCGACGACCCTCAACCGCTCCGGTGCACCATTTACTCGCGGTGCGCGGGTGGGAAATTCGAGCGCAGTCGGCGCGCCCACCATCATCTCGACGATGTCGTCGACTTCCCAGTTTCCCGAATCGAAGGTTCCCTGGATGACGCCGTCGCGAATGACGGTCACGCGGTCGGCGAGACGCCGAACCTCAGGCAGTCGATGGCTGACGTAGACGATGGCCGTGCCCTCGTCGCGAGATGTCCGAACCAGTCCGTCGAGATGCTCTGCGTACCGCATGTCCAACGCTGCGGTGGGCTCGTCGAGCATCAGAACGAGCGGGTTGTGAGCCATGGCCTTCGCAACTTCGAGGAGCTGCCTGGAACCGGGTCCGAGAGCTCGCACTGTGTCGCCGGTTCCGAAGGGCAGGTCGAATCGTGCGAGCAGACCGTCGAGATCCTCCGGTGGCGTCTCACCGACAGAGTGGAACGAGAGTTCGACGTTCTGCCGAACGGTCAGGTCTTCCACGAGGGATGTGTCCTGGTAGGCAACCATGAGCCCGAGCTGACGAGCTCGCCGCACACCGCTTCCGGCGAGCTCCGTGCCACCGATCAACACATTGCCCTGCTCCGGCGTGAGTACACCGGAGGCCGATTTGATCAGAGTCGACTTGCCGGAACCGTTTTCGCCGACGAGCGCATGCACCTCGCCTGGTCGTACGTCGAAGGAGATCGAGTCGAGCGCTCGGACACCCGGGTATACCTTGGTGACATCGGTCATCACCAATACTGGATCGAGGTTGGTTGTCGACGCCTGCTCGACGGGAGAATTCGCTACGGTCATGACGCGGACAATGCGAGCGCGATCTGAGCGGGCGTCAGAAGACTCGGAACCGGTGTGCTGGCGGGGATGGATGGGTCGGCATTCTGCAGTACGCTGTCGAGCGGAACCACCGGGTTGGGCGAAATCATCTGCCGGTTGACGTCCTGCCCCGCTCTGAGCATGATTCCCGCAGTAACTGCGATTCGTCCGCTCCATACCTGACTATTGGTGACGAAGCTGGTTGGGTTGAGGTTGGCGTTCCGAGCTTCCGTGAACGCGGTCAGCCAGGACTGGTTCACCACGTCGGACATGACGACCGGCGGTGTCTGGCCGCGGTCGACGAACGGACGCACCAAGTCTTCGGGGGTGTAGTCGTACACGATTGCACCCGGTGTGGTTCCGGACGACAGGAGTGCGTTGGCTGCCTGGGCTGTTCCCTGGGGAGTCCACTGCGTGAATCCTTCTAGTGCGCGAGTCCACCCTGCGGCTTGCATCGACCGCTCGAAGCACGGCTGCCATGTTGCTGCGTTGCTGTTTCCCGGGATTCCGGTGTACATCGCGTAGGACTTGTTGGGCGCGTTCGTCGCGGCGATCGCTGCACCTGCTTCGGTGTAGGTCTGGCAAAGGTCCGGAACCACCTGAGCCGCTACCGTTTCGACCACATCGTCGGGCAACGGTGTTTGGGCCTCGACGACGAGAATGCCGGCGTCCTTCGCCTGCTGCAGGACGGGGCCCACGGCTCCACCGTAGATCGAGTTGAGCACGATGACGTCGACGCGCTGTGCCACCAAGCTCTGGAAATTGGCGAGGAAACCGGCGACATCGGTGGACGAGTTGTAGACGATCTTCGCGACCTGCGGCGACGCTATCGCCTGAGCGGTGATCTCGCCTCGGAAGATGCTGCGCCACGGGTTGACGTTGTCGTTTGCGAACGCGACGGTGAGCGATCCGCGGCCGGTTTCGCAGACGTTGCTCTGCATGCACTCCGCAAACGTCTGATCTTGCTCGCCGGTGAGAGGAACGGATGCCACGGCCATGGTGTTCAGGATGGTCGGGTCGAGTGAATCCGCGGGAATCGGCTGTAGGAACGCCTTGTCGATGGTCGCCTGCAGGGCCTCGGGAGTGGCGATATCGGCCGACACCGGTTCCACAGACGCACCGCTGCCGCTATCCCCGGCAGTAGTGCTCGAGCAGCCTGCAACCAAGGCCGCTGCAGCCAAGGCTGCGGCGTATCGAGCGCGCCGTGAACGGGCACGATGGCGCTGATTGGGCAGTGACGCGGAAGATCTCATATCTGACTCCATGTGTTGGGGGAACGCGGGACCGAAGAAGGGAACATGTCAGCTCTTGCTGCGAAGCAACCGGGTGAATCGACGGACGCTGCTGGCGCCGACCGTTCCTACGGTGATTGCGGCGACGGCGATCACCAGGGCGGCGCCCTGGACGATCGTTCGGGCACCGGCGGAGAGGCCGAGGATCGCAAGAGCCTGGTCGAGCAACTGGAGAAAGATGCATGCGACGACGACGCTGGCGACACTCGCGGGCCCGCCCGCAAAAATTCCGCCTGCGATTCCGACCGCGGTCACCGTGGCCAGCTGATACGGAACACCCACGGTGCTGTCCGGCGTACCGACGAACCCGGACAGCAGCACTCCGGAGAGTCCGTAGAGAAGGCCTGCAGCCGCGAAGCTCGACAGCCGCACTCGGGTGACTCTGACTCCTAGTGCGCGCGCCGCTCTCGGATTCGAACCCACCTCCGCGACTCGTCGACCCGCACGTGTCAGGTGCAGTACGCCCGCGAGGAGTGCGGCCAGTACGACTGCGACCAGGAAGCACGCGTTGACGCGGAAGATCGACAGCTGCGCGAAGTCTTGGAGTGCTTGGGGCGCTTGCCCGGTCAGCGAGAAGGAGACGCCGGTCGAGTAGCTGATGAGGCCGGTGACGATTCCGAACGTCGCCAGCGTGACGATCAGTGAGTTGAGTCCGAGAACCGAGATCAATATCCCGTTCACCGTGCTGATCACCACCGCCATCGCTACCGCTGCGACGAGGACGAGCGGGACGTTGGCACCGTCCCCGCCGTAGTGGACGATGATTCCCGCCACTGCCGCAAGAATTGCCGGCACGGAGAGGTCGATAGCTCCGAGCATGATGATGAGCATCTGCCCCATGGAAGCGAGCGCAAGTGTCCCGGCGAGCGCCGTGACAACCCAGACCGAGTCTCCCTTGAGGCTGGCAGGTGCAACGATGAGCGCTGCAACAATGAGGAGCGCCAACGCGGCCCATGCCGCGAGGTAGCGACCGGGGTATCGATACTTGATGTCGGTCAGTCTGCGCGTGCTCCTCTTGGGAGCATGCGAACTCGCCGCCGTCGAACCACTCTGCACGACCGTTGACATTTGGTAACTTTCTTTACATTCAGCGAAAAAGACTGACCGAGGTGATGGCTGTCACAGCATGACTCAGAGTCGAGCCTCCGGTCAAGACTTTCGGTCAAACAATTTACTGACTGTAGTGTTGAGCATGCCAGTGAATGCCGAGCGGGCTCACCATGTCCGGTCGTCAGCTCAAAGCCTGGCGAGAATCGTCCGCGCGCGAGAAATGACCGGTGGATCCACCATCTCACCGTCGATGGCGACAGCTCCCCCGCCTTCGGAAACCCAACCTGCATCGACGGCCGCCGCGACGCGACGCGCCCAGGCGATATCGGCCTCCGACGGACGTAGGACGTCGTGCACCAAGTCGACCTGACGTGGATGAATACACAGCTTGCCAGTGAGTCCCATTGCTTGTGCATGCATCACGTCGTCGATCAGACGTGCCGGGTCGTCCAACGACGTGGTGACACCGTCCACCGGGCCGGCGATTCCGGCTCCGGCGCTGGCGAGGACCAACTGAGACCTTGTGTAGAGGAACGCATCCCGTGAATCAGGATCGACCCGCAACGCTGCGGCAAGGTCGATGTGTCCGAGAGCAACCCGAACCACTCCCTCGGCGGCCGCGATCGACTCCGCCCGAAACACTCCGGCGGGTGTCTCGATCAGTGGTACCAACGGCAGTCCCGATCGGCGGTGCAAGGCCTCGACCATGACCGGAGAATCGGTCTTGGGGACCATGAGGGGCACACCGAATCTGCGCAACGAATCGATCTCGTTCTCGTGCCACCGCGAGTTCACCGCATTGATACGAACTATCGACACCGACTGTCGCCGTCCCGGTTCGAGCCACTGGACAACCGAGGCCAGTGCCGTGGACTTGTCGCCCGCACTCACCGCGTCTTCCAGGTCGAGAACAACGACATCCGATCCCGATGCATGAGCTTTCTCGAACCGGTCGGCTCGTGACGCCGGGACGAAGAGGAAGCTTCGGGCAGCTCCGATCTGCGCATGGACGCTCATCTCACGATCACGATCGGACGCCACACCAGCACCGTGGACGAACCCTGGTCGAGCGCGTCACGGCTCGAGGTGACAACTCGCAGTCCGAGAGCCCGGAGCCCGTCAGCGCTCGAGTCCACACTTTCGATCGTCACGGTCGAGGTGAGAAAATCTCCCTCGCGCACGGGGCCTACGTGATCGCAGCCATGCCAGCCGGCGACCGCAACGATTCCCGGAACGGCTTGACACACGTGATGGAACGCGATCCCGATGGAGTGACCGCCGTACACCAGCCTCTCTCCTCCTCCCGCCTCCGAATCGTGATGCACGCGTGCGACGTTCCCCGTCATTCGCGCGAGTTCGGGGGCACTGGAGACCACGTCGCCGCCGAGTACGTCGAGCTCGGTGCCCACCTCCCACGTCGTCGGACCGCCCGGTTCTGACAATTCGTGGACGTTCCATCCCGCCACCGACGAGAACAAGCCGGGATGTGCGGACGAGTCCGTTTCCGATGAGATGTCGTCGCGGTGGTCGGTCTCGGGGGCGAGCGGTGAGAGCAGAACCATCGCGCATCGGCGGTAGTCGAGGACTGTTCGCCCGTGCTGATCCACCGTGGTGATGCGCAGTACGACGAGTCCCGTCGGCGGCCGGTCCGGCCGGCGGGCGTTCTCACGAAGGGCTTCGACGACTGTCGTGGTTCGCAGAGTGTCGCCGACCACGGGAGAACGATGAAAATGCAGCCCTCGGTAGAACAGATTTGCTCGTACGTGTTGTGTTGCCGGTGTCGACTGGCCGATCGAGATGTCCCACACCAGAGCGGGGTTGACGATCGAGCCGCCGCAGATCGCCTGCGCGGACGCACGATCGAGGGACAGTGCATACCGGTTGCCCACGATCGAACTGTGCACCGCAGCGAGCCCGTCGGTCAGCGTTACCGCCGGCGCGGTATCGAACAGCTGGCCCACGACCAGTTCATCGAAATAGGGACTCCGGACCGATTTCCGAGGGGACTCGACCACCGACATGCACATACCACCATTCACGAGTTGACCGATGAACAGCTAGACTACTGTCAGATTATTGATTGGCTGCAAGGTTTTGCCGTAGATGTTGCTGAGATCCAGTCGGTGGGAACTCACTCGCAACCGGAAGAACGTGCACTCGGGCTACAGCGTGGGAGACTGTGAAAATACCGCCGCAATCTCGATACTTGCACCTCACACAACGCCTTCTGGAGATTCCATGACGTCATCCTCGACCAACTCGTTCAAAGCGCGACAGGTGACTCGTCCGCGCGATCAAGTCGAAGCGCAGTTGCGGGAAGCGATTCTGGACGGACGGTTCAAGCAGGGCGCCAAGCTTCCCCCCGAAACCGAGTTGGCCCAGCTCTTCGGGGTCAGCCGACCCACCGTGCGGGAGGCACTCGGAGCCCTGGTCAGCTCCGGCCTGATACGAAAGATCCCTGGAGTGGCGGGGGGTAGCTTCGTCAACACCGTGACCCCGCACTCGCTCAGTCAGATGCTGACCGAGTCGATGGACACCATCGTGCGCATCGGCGCGTTGGATATCGAGGAGATCACCGAGGTTCGCCGCCTCCTGGAAATTCCGGCCGCGGAATGGGCTGCGCGCAACCGAACGGACGAGGACATCGCCAAGATTCGCAGCGTCATCGACCTGCAGAAGAACATCACGATCGACGATCCCGAGATCCCGGAATACGACCTTCGCTTCCACACCGCGATCGGATACGCCTCCGGCAATCGCCTGCTCGCCGCATTCATCTCGTCCGTACACGATGCGACTCACCCCGCCCAATACTTGGACGTGACTCCCGAGGTCGCCAAGAAGACGGTTCGTCAGCACATTGCCATCGAGGCTGCCATAGAGGCGGGCGACGCGGAGAAGGCCGGCGCGGCGATGCGCGAACATTTGGACTTCGTCCTTCAGTACTCGCTTCCCTGCTAATTCCCGCAGCATCGGCGATATTGTCAGACATTATCCTGGCTGCTATTTTAGGGATCATGAGTACTACAGAACCGCAGCCGGCCGACGCGCCATCGAGAATTCTGGTCACGGGAGCTGCAGGTTTCGTCGGCTCCCACGTGGTGGAATTGTTGGCTGCCCAGTCGGACGCAGCGGTGCATGCCACAGACGCGGGCGGCGAGGCCATGCTGGGGCAACTGGACCAATTGCCCAATGTGACTGCCTCTCTCGCCGATCTACGCGATCGGTCTGCAATCACCTCGCTGGTTCGTGACGTCGATGTCGTTGTTCACCTCGCAGCCGTGCGAACCAAAGCGTCCTCCTCGAACACCCGCGACGCACACGAAGTCAATGTCGGCTCGACCTACGACCTGTTGACGGCGGCAAGCGACGCCGATGTCCGTCGGTTCGTCTTCGGGTCGTCGCACACGGTGTACGGCTCGTTCCCCAATCCGAACAGACGGCCGTTCGCAGAGGACGAACCGTGGGCCTGCACAGGCATCAACATGTACGCGGCCACCAAGCTCGCCGCCGAGGCTTATTGTGAGGCGTTCGCATCCGCAGGTGGTCCCGACTATTTGGCTTTACGACTCGGCACGATTTACGGCCCCCGCACCAGCCCCGGGTCGAACGGGTCGTTGATGACCGACCTGCTCGCGGCTGTTCACGACGGCCGGACACCGACCATTCCATGGGCCTCGGGCGCTCGACACGGCTTGATTCATGTTTCGGACGTTGCCGAAGCCGTCCGTCGCGCGATCGAATCCGATGCGACGGGAATGGCCGTGAACGTTTCCGGAACTCCGCGAACCTCCACAGAGATCTACGGCACCCTCGCCGAGCTGGCCGGGAGCGATCCAACGGCAATCGTCTTCGACGAGAACCGGACTCGGCATCAACTGGTCAGCCAGCGGAGGATGCAGGAGGTGCTGGGCTTCACGCCGCAGGTCGAACTGAAGGACGGCTTGCTCAGTGTGATCGAGTGGTTCCATTCGACGCAAGAGTGAACGACGAACGACGCCGACCTCACGGTCGGCGTCGTTCGTGGATACACGTCGATTCAGAAAACGATGACACCCTTACCTGCACGCTGCTGGTCGAATTCCTCGTACGCCTCGGACACCTCGTCCAACTTCCATCGGTGAGTGAAGAGGGCGTCGACCGGAAGGTTTTGCGCCACAATGAAATCGGCGCATTCCTTCTGCCCCACCCAGGACATCGACCATGACGTCATGACCGTCAGTTGGCGTCGAAGGTACGGCAACACGCCGATTCGAATCTCGGCACCGACACCCACGAAACATGCACGACCCCATCGCGCCAGACTGTCGATCAACGCGGCAGCTGCGATCGACGAACCTGACGTCTCCAATCCGACAGGAACGCCGTCGGCACCAGCAATTTTCCGAATCGCCTCCGGTACAGGCCCGCTCGCCGGATCGACGGCGGCCACCGCGCCGAAAGCGAGAGCCTGCTCGCGCCTCTCCGCGTTCAGGTCCACCGCGATGACGCGCGCGCCCAAGGCCGTCGCAAGCATGGTTGCCGACAGGCCGACCGGACCCTGACCGAACACCACCACGAACTTGCCGCCGACGTCGCCCACACGGTCGAGTGCGCCCCACGCAGTGCCCGTTCCGCACGAGATAGCAGCGCCCGCCTCAAAACTCAGTGTGTCGTCGAGTGGAACCAGTGTCGACGCCGGGACCTTGACGTAGGGCGCGTGACCACCGTGGTCGTCGCTTCCGAGCACCACGATCGGCTGCACAAGACACATCTGCGACCACCCCGACCGGCAGTCGGAGCAGGCCCCGCAACCGATGTAGTGGTGGATCATCACACGGTCTCCGACTTTCGCCACAGCATCGGACACACCCTCACCCACCGAGTGCACCACGCCTGCGGGCTCGTGTCCGGCGATACAGCGTCCGGCACTATCAGCTGCGGCGCGGTAATAATTGAGGTCACTTCCACACAGTCCCGACGCCTTGGTCGCCACGACGACCTCACCCTTACCCGGTGTGGGCTCGGGGAAATCACGCAACTCGATCTTGCGGTCGCCGAGATATACAGCTCCTTGCATCACTATCTCCCATCTCACTTCTCGAGTGGTATGCAGCGGTACGCCGGCTAACCGACGACCCCGCGTACGCGTAGTCCAGCAAGCTCGGCGTTCGACAATCCCAGCGCGTCGCCGAGAATTTCGTCCGTGTGCGCAGACAAGTCCGGTGCCGCACATGACTTCGCGTGTACATCGCCCCACCGCCACGGCGCGGCAGCGCTGAGCATGGTTCCGACTCCCGGCTGTTCGATTTGGTGCACGATGCCGGTTGAGTCCTCGAGCGCGATCTTCACGACCTCGCTCATGTCGCGGTACGGGCTCCACAGCACTCTCGCTGCGTCCAGCGATTTTTCTACGTTCGCGAAATCGCGCGTCGCGAACCAGGGCCGAAGTATCGATTCGATCGTATCCCGGAATCGGTACCGCGCACCCTCGTCGTCGAGATCCGCACCGAATGTCTGTGCCAGCGCTGTGAATATGCTCTCGGTGCCCGTGGCTCGCTGCAGGGCGTGCCACTGGCCTGTCGTCAGGGCAACCACCATCACGCGTCGTCCATCGGACGTCTCGAAATCGACACCGAAGGTGCCGAACATGTGATTGCCCAGTCTCTCTCTGGCACTCCCGGATTCGTGCGCCTCGGCCAGCCAGCCCATCTCCGCTACACCGGCGAGCGCCACGTCCGACAAGGCAACGTCGACCTTGGACCCGCGTCCCGTTCGGTCCCGGTGGACAACAGCCGCCGCCACCGACGTGGCCGCGATCATTCCTGTCACCAGGTCCCACGCAGGCAGCACATGGTTGACAGGCCCGATCCGGTCACTCGGACCGGTCATCATCGGCACACCGACCTCTGCGTTGATCGAGTAGTCGACCGCCGGCAGTCCCCCCCTACGCCCCTCGATATGGACGTGGATGGCGTCGGCGCGGCGCGCGATCAGCTGCTCGTGTCGAATTCGGCTGCGCCCTACCATGTTGTCGACCAGGATCCCCGTGCCGGGACCGGGTGCGGTCACCAGCCCGAGCAGAAGCTCCAGCCCCTCCTCGGTGCGGTGGTCGATAGTCACGGAGCGCTTACCCCGATTCAGATTCGTCCAGAACAGGCTCGCCCCGGTACGGGAAAGCGGCCATCGTCCCGCATCGCTCCCGCCCGTGGGTGGATCGACCCGAATGACATCCGCACCGAGCTGGGACAACGCCAACCCGGCAGACGGCCCGGCGACGAACGACGACGCCTCGATGACGCGGATGCCCGCGAGCGGACCCGTCACCCGACCGATCACGGCATCGCCAGCGACGGGTCCGCTGCGACGAGGGCGTCGGCCACCTCCGCCGAGACACCAACCGCCTTCAACTCGACATACGCTTCGAGCCCCTCGGGCCCGTTCTCCCGGCCAAGTCCGCTGAGCTTTATTCCGCCCATGGGCGCGGAGAAGCCGGCCGGATTTCCATTGACCTCGACGGTGCCGGTGTGGATCCGTTCGGCGACACGCAGACCGCGCTGAGCGTCACCGGTAAACACCGCGCCGTTCAGCCCGTAATCGGAATCGTTTGCCAACTCGATAGCGTGTGCCTCGTCGCGGTACGACAGCACCGACACGACCGGACCGAAGATTTCTTCGCGCACAATCTTCATGTCGGGGGTGGCATCGACAAAGACTGTTGGTTCGACGAACCAACCACGATCCAGATGGGCGGGTCGACCACCGCCCAGAACGCACCGTGCACCCTCTGCTCGACCGGCAGCGATGTATCCCTCCACGATGGTGCGCTGGCGTTCGGTCACCATCGGACCGATCTGGGTGTCGGGGTCCATCGGGTCGCCCACAGGCATAGCGGACACCATGTCCACGAGGCGGTCGGTGAACTCCTCCTGCTGCGACTGGTGCACCAGAATGCGTGTCTTGAGCGAGCACACCTGACCGCTATTGCGGAACGATCCCATGCGGAGCGCTTCGACAGCCGCGTCCAGGTCGGCGTCGGGAAGCACGACCGCCGCCGACTTGCCGCCGAGCTCGAGAGTCACACGCCGCAGATCCTCGCCACAACGCGCCGCGATGCTTCGTCCCGCCGCGGGGGATCCCGTAAACGTGACCTTGTCCACCATCGGGTGTCCCACGAGGTAGGCGCTCGCCTCTCGGCCTGCAGGAACGACGTTCAGAACGCCCGGCGGCAGACCGGCTTCGGTAGCCATCTCGGCCAAGAGGTAGGCATCCACCGGTGTTTCCGGCGAGGGCTTGAGCACCATCGTGCAGCCCGCGATGAGAGCGGGTACGAGCTTCTGCACATTGATCGACAACGGCATGTTCCACGGCGACACCGCGGCGACGACGCCGACCGGGCTCCGCGTGACAAGAGCATTGGCCGATCCGGAACGTCGCAGCGCTCGCCACGGGAAATCAGCGGCGATGTCGAGGGACGCGTCGATGACCCTGACCGGGTTTGCCGCCTGAATCGTCCTCGATTGCGTAATTGGACAACCCATCTCGGTCGTGATGGTGGTAGCGAGATCCTCCGCGTTCTCGACGAACAGCTGCCGTAGTCGACGCAGAATCTCCAGACGATCGTCGAGCGTGGTGTTCGACCACTTGCCGTCGTCGAACGCCATGCGCGCAGCGCGAACGGCGGTGTCCATGTCCTCGATGGATCCCGCAGGCACCGTGCCGTACACCTCACCTGTCGTCGGAGAGACGAGCTCGGTCACCTCCGACGAGGCGGGCGCGATCCACTTACCGTCGACGAAAATTGTTTCGTACGTTGACCTCTGCATCGAATCCCTCACGCGTCCGCGGTTGCACGTGTTGCAGCGAGACGAATGTCCCGTGCGACGAGCATGCTCTGAACTTGATTGGTGCCGTCGTATATCTCGGCGACCTTCGCATCGCGCATCAGCCGTTCGGCCCCGAGCGAAACCAAATCTCCGTCCGGCCCCAGAAGCTCGACGCATCGCGCGGCAACGCTCGTTCCCAATGTCGTGCAGTGCATCTTTACCAAGGACACCTCTGCGACCGGCTCCTCGACACTGGCGTCGACCTGATCGGACACCGACAACAGCATTGCCCGCGCGGCCGTGATGTCGCCGCGCAATCTGGCGAGCTCGAACTGCAGATCCTGGGCATGCGCGGTCTTGGACGAGAGTAGATCTCGATAGTTCGCCCAGGCCACCACGACGTCGAACGCACCCTGTGCGAAACCGACGCCCTGCGCAGCGGCACTGATTCGAGATCGAACGACCGAGCGCAAGAGCAGTGGGTAGCCGTCGCCTTCTTCGCCCATCCGGGCCGAGACGGGGATCCGGCAGTCCTGGAACGACAACGTCACCGTCGACGCACCCTTCTGACCCAACTTCTTCATCGGCGCTCCCGGCACGAAGCCGTCGAGTGTCGCAGTGTCGAGAAGGAAGGCAGTGATACCCGACTTCCCGAGGGCGGTGTCCACAGTGGCGAACAAGACGATAACGTCGGCACGGTCACCGTTGGAGATGAATGTCTTCTCGCCGTTGACGATGTAGCTGTCCCCGTCGCGTCGGGCGACCGTTCGCATCGAACTGACGTCCGAACCAGCACCGGGCTCCGTGAGCGCGATCGATCCGATCGCAGTTGCCTTGCACAGCTTCGGTACCCACCGCTCGCTCTGCTCCTGCGAGCCCTGAAGGTGAATCGGGTGAGCGGCATGCATCTGCGTCATGTAAACCGTCGAGGTCGCACCACAAACGGCCGAGATGCGCAGCAGCGCTTCGGCATACGTCGAGGTGCTCGCTCCTGCACCACCCAGGGACTTCTGCATCTGCAGAACCCCGAGGCCCGCGTCCGCCAGTTCGGAGATCGCAGCGGAGGGGAACGTGCCGGTCGCGTCGATCGCCTCGGCTTCGGGCGCGATGGTGCGCGCGATAATTGAGTCGACAATGTCGATGATGTCGTAATCGACGCTGGCCCATGGTGTGTTCATGTGATCTCCTGATGAAAGACGGGTGCCCGACGCTCGGCAAAGGACGTGATGCCTTCCTGCCCGTCGCGAGCAGCTATGGATACGGCAGCGAGTGCAGCCTCGTGATCGAGCGCCGCCGCGCGGAAGGCGGACCGTGCAGCGTCGAGGATGTTCGCGACGCCGGTTCGGCTTCCCGACGCGATCAACTCGGCCAGTCTCCGAGCTTCCGCCGCCGAATCTTCGGGCGGTAGCGGGGGAACCGAGAGAAGACCGATCTGCCAGGCTCGATCGGCGTCGATTCGTTCGCCCCCGAGCATCATCGCAAGGGCTGCCGGTTTGCTCACCGACATCGCGAGCCGTTGCGTGCCACCGAAACCCGGGATGCAACCGATGCGTGCCTCGGGAAGGCCGAATCGGCTCCGATCCGATGCGACGACCAGGTGGCAGGACAGCATCATCTCGAAACCGCCACCGAGCGCGAAGCCGTCCACGTCGGCGACCACCGGCACCACCGAGTCGGCGATGGCCGTCATCGTTCGTTGGCCTGCTCGAATGAACGAGTGCGCGGCCTCGACGTCGAGTCCGCGGATCTCATCGAGATCGGCACCGGCGCTGAAGGCGCGGTCTCCGCTGCCGCGAATGATGATGGCTCCCAGGGAATCGTCGTGTTGCGCTTCGACGACGACGCCGAGGATCTCGCCGAGAACGGTGGAGTTGAGCGCGTTCAATTGTCCGGGCCGAACGATCTCGATGGCCAGAACTCGCCCGGAACGGGTGGTGTCGATCATGGAACCCACACGACCTCCTCGTTCGCCAACTCTGCGATCGCCGCGTCGTCGAGCCCGATCTCTGCGAGCACATGTCGCCCGTGCTCTCCGCGCAGCGGCGCCGGAATACGAGCCTGCCGATCCTCGCGATCGGAGGCAAGTCTCCACGGAGTCCCGACTCCGCGGAATGTACCCGCCACCGGATGCTCGTAGGACACAATTGCCGAGCGTGCTTCGACCTGCGGGTCCGCGACCACCTCCGACAACGAGTTGATCTGCGAGCATGGAACGCCGACGGACTGCAGCGTTTTCAGTGCGGTCTCCGAGGACATGGTCTCGAGCCGAGCTTGGAACAAGCCGACGACTTCATCCCGCTTGGCACGGCGATCGGCGTTGGTTCGCAGGTCCTCCCGCTGCCCCAGATCGTGCAAGCCGAGCGCCTCGCACGCGCGAGTCCAATGACCATCGTTTCCGATGGCGACGACGATGGGACGATCAGCGGTCTGCATGGACTGATAGATGGCCACGACCGAGTCACGACCCGAGCACGGTGCGGGTTCCGGATCTCCTGCGAGGTAGCTTGCGATGCGCGGCGACATGAACGCCAGATCGGCTTCAAGCAAGGCGATGTCGACGATCTCGCCCTCCCCCGTTCGCTGCTGTTTGACCAGAGCCGACGCAACAGCGAACGCGGCGACGGTCCCTGCTGCCACATCGGAGAGCGCCGTACTGACACGCTGCGGCACGCCGTCTGCGCCCGTTACACTCATGATTCCCGATCGGGCCTGGGCAATGAGGTCGTAGCCCGGGAGCGCAGAGTCCGGTCCAGTGAGCCCGAAGCCCGAGAATGCGCATATAACCAACTTTGGGAATGCTTTTCGCAGAGTTGCTGGACTCAAACCGTGCTTGTCGAGTTTGACCGGGTTGATGTTCTCGATGAAGACATCGGCGGTCTCGAGCAATTTGAACAGGACGTCGCGGCCGGCCTGTCCGCGGATGTCGAGGCACATGCTGCGCTTGTTGCGATTGACCGACAGGAACCACGCGGCCTCACCGTTCAAGAATGGAGGGCCCCATCCGCGCGCGTCGTCCCCGCGAATCGGTTCGATCTTGATGACGTCGGCACCCATGTCTGCGAGGTACATCGAGGTCGTCGGTGCAGCGTAGGACGACGAGATGTCGACTACCCGCACACCGGCCAATGGCCCAATGGATGCGTCCATGCTGTTCTCCGATTCTGTGCTGGTGCCGCTCTCGCGCGATGCGGCGGTCATGGCAGCACTGTTGCTTGAGAACCCAGACCGAGCTGGGCAACCCGTGCCAGGTGAAAGCGCCGCCCACCAGCCCTCGACTGGATGCTGACTGCATCGCGCAACAGTCCGGCGATGGGGTACTCCTCGATGTATCCATACCCGCCGTGGGCCTGCACGGCATCGACGCACACGGCGACGGCTGCGCGCCCGGCCACGGCCGACACCGGCGACGAACTGTCGCCGTCGAGGGCCCGCAGCAGCAACGCCTCCGCTTCTCGAACGCGGAGATCCATCTCGGCGAGCAGGGCACGCAGACCCGCGAAGGACGCGACGGGGACGCCGAACTGGTGACGCCCCAGAACGTAGGACTGTGACTCGAGCACTGCCCGTCGGGCTGTGCCGATCAGCGCGGCCCCGGTGAACAGGTCCCACCGCGAGACCAGTTCCGTTGCGTCGCAACCCTCGACCACAGTGCCCGAGTCGATGGTGATGGAGACGAGCTCCGCCTGCGCCAGACCGGATCGTTTCGCGCTGGCGTCGGGGACGACGAGGTTCCACGGTGCTGAAGACACCGACCCGGTCACTGAGTCCCAGACAACCACGCGCTGTGGCTCCAATGCCGACGACACCACGGTCGTCGAGCCTGCGAAGGCCAATCCGAACGTCGAGCCACCCGGCCCTACATCTCGGCCGACATGGTCGGCCGCGTAGCGCCCGGCGAGCACGAAAGCGAGCGACGGAGAGGTCTGCGCGACTTCTCGCACGGTATGAGCGAGCCAGGCCAGACCATCGGGCTCATCGGCGACATCGCCTGCGAGCTCGAGAAGCCCGGTACTTTCCAACGCCCCCCGTGAAGCACTCATCGAGTCGGACGAGTCGGCCACCGACGATGCAACCTTCGTGGCTGTCGCCAGAAACTCCCGTAGCTCGGAGCCGAGGCCGCTCATCGGTTGAACTTCGAACGGTCGGGCTCGCGGCGCTGCTCGAACGATTCGGACATCTCGGTGGCCTCCTGAGTGCTGCGATACGCAGTGAGCAAGAGGTCGTGAGCCATCCGAGCCTGTCCGACGACACCGGTGTGGCGTCCGGAGAACGCAGCCTTGAGCGCACTGAGGGCGAAGGGGCCACGGCTGCGCAATGTCTGCGCCAACTCGATCGCATGGGAAACCGGATCCTCGGCGATGTCGTTGACGAGCCCTATCTCCTGCGCTTGCTCGGCGGTGTACTTGCGGTTGAGGTACCACATTTCCTTAGCGCGTCGACGCCCGATCGTCTGCTCGAGGTACCACGTGCCGTACCCGGCGTCGAAGCTTCCCACCATGGGCCCGACCTGCCTGAAGATCGAATGCGGTGCTGCAACGGTCAGGTCGCAGACAACCTGGAGAACGTTGCCGCCGCCGACAGCGAATCCATTGACGGCTGCGATGACCGGTTTGGGCATCGTGTCGATGAACTCGTACAAATCGATGACCGGCATCACGCTCGAGTAGTCGAGCGACGTAAGTTCCTCGTGTTCGCCGCCGATACAGAAGAACTTGTCGCCGACTCCGGTCAGCACCGCGACATCCACCGACGGCGTCTCACGCACCATGCGGAATGCGTCGAGCAACTCGCGGGCGGTGGTGAAACGCAACTTGTTCGCGTTCTCGGGGCGGTTGATCGCAATGGTCGCCACCCCCTCGTCGACCGAGACGACGATGTCTTCGTAGGTCATTGCGGTACCACTTTCTGTTCCGGTTCAAAGATCGATCTTTGTAAGACATTTAGTCTGATACTTTCTTTACAGAAACGTACATTGTCATACAGATAGAAGCAACAAGTTTCGTCCGTCTCGCAGCCTTACCATCGACTTCCAGGAGAGAACATGACCACAGCATCCACTCCGATCTGCGTCGTGGGCGCAGGCACAATGGGGCGTGGAATCGCGCAGACCGCGCTCGCTGCGGGCCATTCGGTCACTATCGTCGATCCACAGGAACATCAGCTGGTCGCCGCGGCAGCCGACATCGAAGCCCGCCTGACCAAACGGCACCCCGCATTGGCGGCCGACCTCGAGTCCGCGTTGACCACCTGCACGTCGATCCCACTCTCCCCGCGTCATCCGAACACCGTGGTCATCGAGGCGGTTCTCGAGTCGCTCGATGTCAAGTCTGCTGTCTTCACAGCAGCCGCGGACCACTTCGGCCCGCAGTGCATTCTCGCCACCAACACCTCTTCGCTGTCCGTCTCCGCGATCGCCGCACGCTGCCCACTCCCCACCCGGGTCGTCGGAATGCATTTCTTCAACCCGGTTCCAGTGATGAAGCTCGTCGAAGTCGTCACGGGGCTGCAGACCGACCCGCAGGTCGCAGAAGAGATCGACACGCTCGCGGTCGCATGGGGCAAGACGGTCGCTCGAGTGACGAACGCACCGGGCTTCATCGTCAACCGGGTCGCTCGTGGCTTCTACGGTGAACCCCTCCGACTACTCCAGGAGTGCGTCGCCTCACCCGCCACCCTCGACGCGGTCATCCGCGGCTCCGGGCAGTTCAGGATGGGGCCGTTCGAGCTGATGGATCTCATCGGCAACGACGTCAATGCAGCAGTGACCAGAACGGTCTGGTCGGCTTTCAACTTCGATCCCAGGTTCGAGCCGTCGCGAATCCAGGACGAGCTAGTCGCCGCGGGACGCTACGGACGCAAGAGCGGGCATGGCTTCTACTCCTACGCCACAGAGCACACCCCCGCCGAAGCTCCAGCGCAGGTCCAGCTCGGCGCGCTTGCACCGCATGCCGTTCGACGCGGTGACAGCGCCGAGCTGGACGCGGTGTTGGAGCGATCCAGCATCGCAGTCACCCGCGACGAGCAGGCACCGGACGCACAGGCGGAACTCGTTCTCGACGGAACAGTCGTCGTCATCACCCGCGGCCGCACCGCGAGGTCGGAATCGGCAGCACGAGGCGGCACACCCGTCGTCGTTCTCGACCGCTGCATCAGCGTTGCCGAGGCCACTGCGATCGCGGTCGCATCGTCGCATGTGGAGTCGCTTTCGGCGGTGGCGGCCATGCTGCACCGGGCAGGCATCACCGCCCACCCCGTGTCCGACGTGCCCGGCCTTGTGCTCGCTCGGACCCTTGCCGTCATCGCCAACGAAGCCTGGGAGGCAACGATGCACGGCGTGGCCTCCCCCGCTGACATCGACATCGCGATGAAACTGGGCACGAACTACCCGGCAGGCCCGTTCGAGTGGACTCGCGATTGGTCACGTGCAGCTGTGTTGGAACTGCTCGACGCGCTGTGGTTCAGCTACCACGACACCCGCTACCGGGCCAATCGCCTACTGCGGGACTGACGCGAAAATCCCGTACGTTCACGCCGATGCGCGAACGTACGGGATTCTTCATGCCATGTAGCGGACGATGTCCTCTACCCGAGCCTTGGCGTCGCCGAACAACATTCGGCTGTTGTCTCGGAAGAACAGCGGGTTCTGCACACCCGCATACCCGGTTGCCATGGAACGTTTGAACACAATTACATCCTTGGCTTCCCATACGCGCAGCACCGGCATACCCGCGATCGGTGACGATGGGTCCTCGGCCGCGGCCGGGTTGACTGTGTCATTTGCGCCGATCACCAGCACCACGTCGACACGATGCAACTCGTCATTGATCTCGTCCATCTCCAAGACGATGTCGTAGGGCACCTTCGCTTCGGCGAGTAGCACATTCATGTGGCCGGGCAATCGACCTGCAACCGGGTGGATGGCGAACTTCACGTCAACTCCCCGCTCACGCAAAGCCTTGGCCAACTCTGCGACGGGATACTGCGCCTGCGCGACAGCCATTCCGTAACCCGGAGTGATGACCACCGAGGACGCGTTCTGCAGAAGGTCCGCCGCAGTCTCTGCGTCGACCTCACGGTGCTCGCCGTAGTCGGTATCGTCCGAGACCGAAGCGGTGGAACCGAATCCACCGGCGATGACGGAGACGAACGAGCGGTTCATCGCTGTGCACATGATGTAGGACAGGTACGCGCCCGAGGATCCGACAAGGGCTCCCGTCACGATCAGCAGGTCGTTGTTCAGCAGGAAGCCCGAAGCCGCTGCAGCCCAACCGGAATACGAGTTCAACATCGACACGACCACCGGCATGTCGCCACCGCCGATTGACGCCACCAGATGCCAGCCGAGGGTGAACGCCAGAACGGTGACCGCAACGAGCAGCCACAGCGACGGCACCGCGACGAACCAGACGGTGAGCGCGAAGAAAGCCACCAACGCCCCGATATTGAGAGCATTCTTGCCGGGAAGCATCAACGGGGACGAAGACATCTGGCCGGACAGCTTCAGGTTCGCAACGATCGAACCGGTGAACGTCACCGCCCCGATGAACACTCCGATGAACACCTCTGCGTGGTGAATACCCTCCACCGCCCCGGACTCGAAGGTTTCGTGCGCGAGATAGCCGTTCCAGCCCACCAGTACCGCTGCGAGCCCAACGAAAGAATGCAGTAGAGCAATCAGTTCCGGCATCCCCGTCATCTCGACCACCCGGGCACGCCACCGCCCGATGGCCGCGCCGATCAGCAGCGCCACGACGAGCAATCCGATTGCCACGCCGCCCGAGCCGTCGACGATCACCACGATGGTAGAGCCGACGGCGATCGCCATTCCCACGATGCCGTAGGCGATGCCGTTCTTCGAGGTTTCGTGCTTCGACAGCCCTGCGAGAGAAAAAATGAACAACACAGCGGCGACGAGGTACGCGGCGCTCGTCGCGGACAACACGGTCATGATGCCTCAGCCTTTACTGAACATCCGAAGCATGCGCCGAGTGACCGCGAACCCTCCGAACACGTTGATTGCGGCCAGAAGTGTAGCGACGAAAGCCAACACACGGATCACGCCGGCATTGGTGGAATCACCGCCAACACCGAGTTGGACTATCGCACCGACGACGATGATGCCGCTGATCGCGTTGGTCACCGCCATCAGCGGCGTGTGCAACGCATGAGCAACGTTGCCGATCACGTAGTACCCCACGATGACCGACAGCACCAGCACCGTCAAGTGTTGCGGGAGTGGAGCGGGCGCAAATCCTAGAATCAGGAAAAAAGCAAGCACTCCGCCCGCAAGCCAGACCCATCGATGCCAGATCGGCCGGGGCAATTGTGCCTGCGGAGCGACCACTTCGGCGGGTGCGGCGAGCGGCGCTGCGGACACTGCCGTCGGCGGCGGCGGCCATGTCGTGTGGCCGTCGCGCACCACGGTGACACCGCGCTGAACAACATCGTCGAAGTCTATGACCAATCGGCCGTCTTTCGCCGGTGTCAGCAGCGTCAGAAGGTTCACCACATTGGTGCCGAATAGCTGCGAGGCCTGGGTGGGAAGTCGGCGCGCCAGATCGGTATAGCCGAGGATGACCACACCGTTGTCTGTGACGACGCGCTCCCCGGCAACGGACCCGGCAACATTTCCGCCCTGTCCGGCAGCCATATCGAGCACGACACTTCCCGACTTCATCGAGGCGACATCAGCCTCGGTGATCAGACGAGGTGCCGACCGCCCAGGAATCAGCGCGGTGGTGATGATGATGTCCACATCGGCCGCCTGCTCGGAGTAGATTTCCGCCGCGCGTCGGCTGTAGTCCTCGCTGGTGGCCTTGGCGTAACCGTCGGTCGACACCGCCTGCGCCACATCTACTTCGAGAAACTCTCCACCGATGGAACGGACCTGTTCGGCAACCTCGGGTCGCGGATCGGTGGCCCGAACAATGGCCCCGAGGCTCGAAGCCGTGCCCACTGCCGCCAGCCCCGCCACCCCGGCTCCGGCAACCAGCACCCTCGCAGGTGGGACCTTGCCTGCGGCGGTCACCTGACCGGTGAAGGACCGACCGAACTCGTGAGCCGCTTCGATCACCGAGCGATAGCCGGCGATGTTCGCCATCGACGACAGAACGTCCATGGACTGCGCGCGCGAAATACGAGGCACCGCATCCATCGCGAGAACTGTCAGATTCCGTTGTGCCAATGCTGCAACGAGTTCCGCGTTCGACGCCGGACCGATCAGACTCACTGTCGTCGCGTCGTCCGACAATCGGTCGATCTCCACCGGTGTCGGTGCATCGACCTTCAGGACGACCTCGGCAGCCCACACGACATCACCTGAGGCCACGGTCGCGCCCGCCTCGCGGTACGCACTGTCGCTAAAGCTCGCCCTCTCCCCCGCACCCTGCTCGACGAGGACCTCGTAGCCGAGGCCGAGAAGCTTGCGAACGCTGGCAGGGGTTGCTGCAACACGGGTTTCACCCGGCGTCGACTCGGCAACCACCCCGAGGCGCATGGGTTCGCTCAACTGCTCGAACCAGCGCTGTAACGCTCCATCACGGCAAGAATTCCAGTCCGGACGTCGGGCCGGGCGATCAACTCGATGTTCGCGGCCAGGCTTGCCCGGAGTGCTGCGTCCAATTCCACAGTAGATATCGCACGAGTGATCTTCTTGACGCTCGCGTACGTGGCCGATGGGCCGTGCGTCATATCATGGGCCAACTCCTGCGCCCGGTCCATCAACTCGTCGGGCTCGCGGACCTCGCCCACCATGCCAAGAGCGAGAGCGCTTTCGGCGGAGATGAACTCGCCCGTCGCGAGCAGTCGTAAAGCGGCCGCCGAGCCGATGAGCGAGGGCAGAAGGTACGCGCCGCCGGCGACCGGAACCATGCCGAGATTGACGTAGCTCTCGGCGAACCGTGCCCGCGAGGACGCGATCCGAACATCGCACGCGAGGCCGAAATCGAGTCCGCCTGCGGTAGCAGCACCGTTGTAGGCGGCGACGACCGGAACGGGAGCGCCCCACAGCATGCGCACCGTCACCTGCACCGCAGGCATCCAGATATCGGCGAGGTAGTCCATCAGTGCATCGGGCCCATCGCCGGTATAGACGCCGTACATCTCACGAACATCGGCACCTGCGCAGAACACCTTGCCGGTACCGGTGAGCACCACAGCGGAAACCGAGTCGGTCTCCGCGAGTTCGGTTACTGCTTCGCCCATGCGTTGCACGACATCCGGAGTCACCGAGTTTCCCCTGTCCGGTCGGTTCAGCCGCACCGTTCCGACTCCGTCCGCCACTGATACGACGATATCGGTCACGTCACTTCTCCACTCTGGTCACGTTGGCAGGGACGCAGCTGGGGTCGGCGACCCAGGACTGCACGGTCTTCTTGATGTCGCCGCGGGCAATCTTCGACTCTCCCGATGCGCGTGGAATGGGATCTGGTGACACGAAGATATGTCCGGGCCGCTTGAACCCGGCGAGGTTGGTCTTGAGCCACTGATCCAGTTCGAGGCCGATCGACTCCCAGGGCTCCGAAAGGTGAACATACGCAGCTGGAGTCTCCCCCCATTTCGCGTCGGGAACACCGACTACGACGGCCTCGCGGACAGCAGCGTGCTCCTCGAATGCCCGCTCGATCTCCACAGGTTGAATATTCGTACCGCCCGTGATGATCGTTTCGCTCGCTCGACCCACGATGTAGATGCGCCCCGCGTCATCGAAGTGGCCGAGATCCGAGGTGCGCCACCAGCCGTCGGGTAGCGACCGTTCGGCGTGCTCGGCCTCGGCACCGAGAAGAGTGCTCGCGACACTCGGCGTGCGGATGACGAGCTCGCCGTCGACACCCGGTTCCGGACTGTCCAGGACAACGCCGTCGGCGTAGACAGAGAACTCGACACCGGGGACCGGGCGTCCGATCGACGCCCAGAGTTCGCGGTGCTTCATGTCGGTTCGCGACAGCAGCGTCGTCGATGCGGGCGCTTCGGTCTGGCCCCAGCACTGAATCAATGCGTTCGTGTGTTGCCCCACCACCTCGAGCGCGGGCAGAGCCGCCGGTTCACCGGCCAGCATGAGGCAACTGAGCGAGGATTCTCGGAGCGCGGACAGTCCCGTAAGCGTGCTCATTCGCCGTAGCATCGTCGGTACCGCGAACATCCACGTGATACCGCGTCGGACGATCACCTCCAGCATCTGCTCGGCATCGAAGCGATCCATGAACACGTTGGTTCCGCCGCACAGCAAGGTGGGAAGAATACTCCAGCCACCGGCGTACACCAGCGGCGCAACTTGCAGCGTTCGCGGCCTGTCGACGGGTCCACTGCTGCTCATCACCCAGGTGTTCCCGAGGATCGCCGCACGAGCACCGCGATGAGAGATGGCTATCCCCTTCGGTTTTCCGGTGGAGCCGGAGCTGAAGCGAATGTGATAAAGGTCGTCGGGACCGGTCGCGGCCTGTACGGATGTCGGTGCGCCGCCTGCGATGATCTCGGCGAAGTTCAGCCATCCGTCCCGTGGCCCGATGTGCACTCGCAGGATGTCGGCGTCGTGGAGAACCTCGTCGAGTACGGCAGAGGATGCCTCGTCGGCGACGACAAGTCGAACGTCCGCCAGTTCGATGCACCGACGGAGCTCGTTCGGAGCGAACCGATGATTGAGGGGAACTTTGACGAGTCCTGCTTTGAGCAAAGCGAATTCGAGCACCACGTACTCGACGTGGTTCTGCGCTACGTATGCGACGCGACTGCCCGGCGTCAGGCCGAGGCCTATAAAGGCGTTGGCCAAGCGGTTCGACGAGAGTACTAGTTCGGCGATGGTCAACCGATGCTGTCCGACAATGTCTTCCGCAGCCACCTCGTGCCCGGGGCGACGTTGGATCTGACTCATCAACTGGACGACGGTCTGGGCGACCGCCGGTGACTGCGCACTCATCATTAACCTTGACCGAAGCCGATTGGCATGGTCGCCAGTGACAGCCCGCCGTCGACCACGATGGTCTGGCCGTTGATTACAGCGCTCTGGGGAGAGCACAGGAACGCCATGACCTCGGCGACCTCGGCCGGTGTCGGGTACGCACCCGACGGGGTCTGCGCGAGCCACTGCGTCGCGTAATCGTCCCACGCGTCGCCGGCGTAGTAGCGGAAGGAGTCGGTGTCGATCGGTCCTGGGCAGACTCCGATCGTGCTCACCCCGTTGGCAGCCAACTCGATCGCAAGGTACTTCACGATCGTCTCCATCGCAGCCTTGGCCGCGCCGAGGAGGCCGTGTCCCGGGAGGACGCGGAAGCTGTCCCAACCGCTGACAGCCATGACGCGACCGCCACGGTTCATGTGTGGCAGAGTCAGTCGAACCAGGTCGAGGAAGCCCTGCACCGTGATGCCCATGGTCTTCTCGATGTGACGTCCATGAATGTCCATCAGCGGCTTGAACGCGCTGGCTGCGGCGTTGGCCACGACGACGTCGAGGGAGCCGAAGCGGTCGACCGCGTGTCCGATCATGGCCTCGACGGCGGCAGTGTCGGACACGTCCGCCTGCACAGCGAGTGCCTTTCCTCCTGCCGCTTCGATGGCCTCGACGGTCTGGCTCGCGGCCTCGGTGTCGCGGCGGTAGTTGACGACGATGTTTGCGCCTTCACCGGCGAGACGCAACGCGAGTTGCTGCCCCATTCCGCGGGAACCGCCGGTGATCAGGACCGTTTTGTCACGCATGGGGTGAACGACCTCTCGGTGTGGGATTGGAGAAACTCATGATCGGAATGGCAGGGCGGCGCGTCATGAGCCCATCGTCAATCCTCCGCCGACGCACAGGGTCTGCCCGGTGACGTAGCTGGCACCGTCGCCCGCGAGATATGCGATCGCAGCTGCGATTTCGGACGGCTCACCCGCTCGACGCATCGGCACGCCCCTCAGAATGCTGCCCAGCACCCCACCGTCCGCGCCGTCACCGGATACCAGACCTTGCTCCTCGAGCAGGGGGGTGGCGGTGATACCCGGTGCCACTGCGTTGACACGGATACCGAAGCGGGCCCACTCACGAGCGAGCGACTTGACCAACGCAATGATGCCGGCTTTGGCGGCCGAGTAGACGGCTTCGCCGGAGGTGCCGACCGTGCCTGCTTCGGACGAGGTCAGCACGATGCTTCCGCCGCTGTCCTTCATCACGCGACCCGCGGCCGCCGACAGGTAGATCGCCGACATCAAGTTCACGTCGATGATGCGACGCCAGTAGTCCGGAGACTCGTCGAGGAACTTCGTGATCGCCGTCCACCCCACGGTGGAGACGACAGTGTCCAGATGCCCGACGGCCTCCACGGCGGCCGCGACCAGCGCGTCGCAGGCCTCCGGGTCGGTCGCGTTCCACGACTGTCCCAGATCGATGATCCCGTCCACTTCGGCGGCGAGTGCTGTCACCGACTGCGCATTGAGATCCGCCGCGACGACGCGAACTCCCGCGCCCGCCAATTCGATGGCGCTCGCGCGTCCGATTCCGGATCCCGCTCCCATCACCAGCGCGGTGCGGGTGCCATTACGTTCTGTCATCGACGATTCTCCTGTAGAACTCGAATACGCTGGTCGGTCGTGGTCGTGGTCACGCGTAAAAATATCATGGTGCGTATTGTCTGACAATACAGTTGCTGTTAATCAGCGAGTTCGTCGTGCGCCCACGACAAGGCCTCTACGACGGGTACTAGGCCGAGGCTCGTGCCGAGTTGGAGGATGACGATCTGTTCTATCTCCTCCAGCGTCGCGCCTGCATCCTTCGCGCGCGTGCAATGCACGCGGAAACCTCCCTCGTTCCGCGTGACAGCAAAGCCCACCAGCAGACTGAACTCCCGCTGTTTCGGTTCGAGAGTGCCGTACGAGTCGGCGGCCACGCGCAGCCCACGGAAGGCATCGGCTACGTCCGGCGCGGTTTCGCGAAGACGGTCCAGATTGGAGACGAACACATCCTGCTTGCTCAACGGGTAACGCACGTCCATCGAATTCACTCCTCTGTTCGTTGTGTGGCGGGGTCGGAACGGTCGATCGATCGCTTCAGGGCAGGCACGTTGTAGCCATCGGCGTATTCGGCGGCAGATTCCTGGATCGACGCTTGGGGTGCCCGCGCGTACAGCCTGCGGCGACTGACGAAAGTGCCTGCCTGCCGGTGTATTCGGACAGCCGACTCGACTGCGGTCACAAGCGAGACGGTTCCGTCGAGGAGCGGTGCACCGTCGACGTCGCGGATCCCCACTGCATTGAGGAACGCGGTCAGGCGACCACCCGCGGGGATGACCACCTCTGCCCCTTTGTCGAGGGACGCTCGCGCCGCCGCGACAAAGGAGTCGATCGCTTTCTGGCGACCACTGTGGTCCGAAAAGCACGCATCGAGTTCGTGCGGAGTCAGGCCCATGCATTCGATGCTCGCGAGCCGGTCGCGCAATCCGTATCTGGCGACGTTCTCCTCGAAGCGACCGCCGAAGTAGGGATTGACTCCTACGAGCGAGAACTGACTGCCCATCATGCAGGCCGTCAACATCGAGGTCTCCCCGAGGCCCAGCACCGGGATATCGACCATCGACCGTGCCTCGCGAAGCGCCGGATCGAGGATGTTGCCGATCGCCACCGCGTCGAAGCCGTCCTGTTCCGCACCCACGACGGAGTCGAGGATCGACACCCAGTCGAGTACTTCGAAGAACCGGAAGCTGTCGATGCGGCCGACCCGCGTGCCTCGGAGTTCGAACTCGACCTCCGGTGACTTCACCCCGTCGATATAGGTCCGCAGATACGGAAAGTAGTTAGGTGAGTATCTCTCCCGAGACATGCTCAGATACAGGACTCGTGTCACCTCACGCCACCCGCTCGAATATTGCAGCCAGTCCTTGACCGCCGCCCATGCACATGGTCTCCATCCCGTATCGCGACTCTCGTCGATCCATCTCCCGCAACAGGTTCGCGAGAATACGACCTCCCGTCGCTCCGATTGGGTGGCCGAGCGAGATGCCGGAGCCGTTGACATTGACGCGGTCCAAATCGGCGTTGCTCAACTCCCATCCGCGGAAGCAACCGATCACTTGAGCAGCAAAAGCCTCGTTCAATTCGATTAGATCGATGTCTTTCCAGGACAACGACGCCCGTTCGAGGGCCCGCCGTGCCGCCGGAACAGGGCCGATACCCATCAGCTTGGGCTCGACGCCGGCCAGGGACCAGCTCACGAGCCGCGCCAACGGACGCAACCCGAGCTGCTCGGCCTTCCCTGGCGTCGTCACGATCGCTATTGCGGCCGCGTCGTTCTGACCGCTGGAGTTGCCGGCCGTGACCGACGCGCCGGGCAGGGTCGCTCCCATTATCGGTTTCAGCCGCGAGAGTGACTCGATTGTGGTGTCCGGGCGCGGATGCTCGTCTTGAGAGACGATGAGTGGCTCACCTTTTCGACCCGGAACGACTACAGGGATCATCTCGTCCTCGAACAGCCCGGCGTCGATGGCCGCAGCAGCGCGCTGCTGCGACCGCAACGCCCACTCATCCTGCTGTTCGCGCGTGACAGAGTACCTCGCTGCAACGTTCTCGGCGGTCTCGATCATTCCGCCCCGAACTGGGTACCGCCGCCCTCCAGAATTGCTACGCGGGCTCGCGAGTCGATCACAGAGATCGGGCAGACCGCCTGAGTTCCATCGGGCATTCGGCATGTAGTACTCCGCTTGACTCATACTCTCGGCACCGCCGGCCAGCACCAGATCAGACCCCCCGGTAGCGACCTGCATGCATGCGTACAGCACAGCCTGGAGACCGGACCCGCAGCGCCGGTCTATCTGTAGACCTGGCACTGACACATCGAGACCGGCGTCGAGTGCTGCAATCCTGCCGATGGCGGCTGCCTCGCCGTTCGGGTAGCCCTGGCCGAAGATGACATCGTCGATATCCTCGGCAGTCAGACCAGTGCGATCGACCAGACCTTTCATCACCGTCGATGCGAGGGACGTCACCGGGACGTCCTTGAAGATGCCTCCGTAGCGGCCCACCGGCGTACGGATCGGCTCGCAGATCACTGCATCGGTCATGCTTGTTCCTTTCACTGTTCAGACGCTCGCTTCTCCGCCGTCGACCGCGATGGTCTGCCCGGTCAAAAAATCCGGTGCCGTAAGCGCCAGGTACGCCACGACGTTGGCGAGTTCGTCCGGCGTGCCCATGCGGTAGGCCGGAATGCGGCGCATGACCTTGGCCATGGCTGCGTCGTCGGCGCGGAGTTCGGCATTGATATCGGTTGCGAAGTAGCCAGGCGCAACGGCATTCATCTGCGCCCCGAACCGCGCCCATTCCGCAGCGACGGACCGAGTGAAGTTGATGACGGCACCTTTGGACGCGCAGTACGCGGAATATCCAGGCCGGCCAAGCAAGCCGAACACCGAAGCAACGTTCACCGCGCGCCCGGACCCGGCAAGAGCGAATCGCCGTCCGGCCTCACGACTGCACAGGAACATCCCGCGGACGTTGGTGTCGAAGATGCGGTCCCATTCGGCCTCGCCGAGATCGACAAGGTTGACACGGCTGGCGATACCCGCATTGTTCACCAGCACGTCAATCCGGCCGAAAGCATTCTCCGCGTCCTCGAACAATGCCGCCACTGAGTCGGAATCGGTCACATCCGTTGCGCGCACCAGCGCGCGTCCGCCCTGCGTTTCGATCCTGGACTTCACTTCTTCGAGCGGCTCGATCGATCTTCCGGCGAGGACAACCGGGGAGCCTTGACGCGCAACCTCGAGCGCTATCGCCTCACCGAGCCCTCGCCCAGCACCAGTAACCACTACCACCGAATTAGACATGCATGTAATATGTCTGACATCTAGTACCTTAGTCAAATGCATTTACAGAGGAGATACCGATCATGAGCCGACTCGCGCGCACAACGGGACTGACTGCCGAGCAGGACGAGATACTCGATGTCGTTCGACGCTTCGTCGAGAAGAAGATCATTCCCGTCGCAACCGAGTTGGAACATGCAGACGAGTATCCGACGGAAATCGTCGAGGGACTCAAGGATCTGGGAATTTTCGGACTCATGATCCCGGAGGAGTACGGCGGTCTCGGCGAGTCACTGCTGACCTATGCGCTGGTGGTAGAAGAAATCGCCCGTGGCTGGATGAGTGTCTCGGGTGTCATCAACACCCACTTCATCGTGGCGTACATGCTGACTCAGCACGGCACCGAGGAACAGAAGCTGCGCTACCTGCCGCGGATGGCGACCGGCGAGGTTCGCGGCGCGTTCTCGATGTCCGAGCCCGGGCTCGGTTCGGACGTGGCGGCCATCTCCACCAAGGCCAAGCGGACGGCCGAAGGATACGAGATCACCGGGCAGAAGATGTGGTTGACCAACGGTGGCTCCTCGAATCTCGTCGCCGTGCTGTGCAAGACGGAAGACGGCTCCGACTCGGTCTATAGGAACATGACGACATTCCTGGTGGAGAAGGAACCCGGATTCGGCGAGACCGCACAGGGCGTGACCATCCCCGGCAAAATCGACAAGATGGGCTACAAGGGCATCGACACCACCGAGATGATCCTCGATCATCATCGGGTGGACGAAACCCAGGTGCTGGGCGGCGAAACCGGTAAGGGGTTCTATCAGATGATGGACGGCGTCGAAGTGGGACGTGTCAATGTCGGCGCGCGCGCAGTGGGAATCGCCAATCGAGCCTTCGAACTGGGCGTCAAGTATGCCCAGCAGCGCGAGACCTTCGGCAAGCCGATCGCCCAACACCAGGCGATCTTGTTCCGCATCGCCGAAATGGCCACCAAGGTCGAGACCGCACACTCGATGGTGGTGCGCGCGGCTCGGCTGAAAGATGCCGGAGAGCGGATGGACGTCGAAGCGGGAATGGCGAAGATGGTGGCCAGCGAATACTGCAACGAGGTCGTTCAGGCCTCGTTCCGCATTCACGGTGGCTACGGGTACTCGAAGGAATACGAGATCGAACGGCTTTACCGCGAAGCAGCTTTCATGCTGATCGGCGAGGGTACGACGGATATCCAGAAGATCATCGTCGGTCGAGCGATGCTCGCCGAGTACAAGCTCTGAAATGTGGTGCGGCGGGACGAGCACACCCTCGTTCCGCCGCACCACCTGTCGCTCATACAGGCCTGGACGTGACCCTCACGGGGGTCACGTCCAGGCCTGTATGTGCGATTGTGCGATCAGACGGTCTTCGCGATGTACACGTCGCAGGGCGCATGAGCAGCGACGGCACTGGCAACACTTCCGAGCACACGCGAAAGTCCCTGTGCCCGCTTGTTTCCCACGACGATGAGCTCTGCATCGAGCCGAGCAGCCTCCTCTGACAGAGCGACCGCGGCGCGGCCGTACACCACCGAAGTCGTCACCTGCTCGACCGTGGTCCGAAGCTCGTCCGCAGCGTCACCGACGATGGCGTCCGCAAACTCACCCGAGGTCACGGCAGTAGACCCCGGACGGCCGGGATACTCCTTGACGGTGCCACGGTCGACGGCGTTCACAACGTGCAGACTCGATCCCAGCCTCCGAGCGATCTCGGCCGCTCGGCGGGCAGCACGCATCGAGGCCTCCCCGCCGTCCACTCCGACAACGATGATGCTTGACACAGAGAACTCCTTGTCCTGATCAGACGACGACTATTGGCGGAAGGCATTGCATCGAATCACATCCCGCCGTCGACAGCGATGTCTTGGCCAGTGATCATGTCCGATTGCGGCGTGGACAGGAAGACGGCAAGGTTTGCTATGTCGACCGCTGCGATGCGCTTCTTCATACTCTGGTTCTCGAGCACCCACGCGTCGTACTCCGGCTGCTTGTCTCCACGGTCGCGGTATTCCGCGTCGGAGAGGACCGCACCGGGCGAGATTCCATTCACATTGATCAGGTAATCACCAAGCTCACGGGCCATACCCTTGATCAGTCCGTACATTGCTCCCTTGGACGCAATGTAGGGCACATAACCTGTCCAGCGGCCGGTGAGGGTGAGCGAGGTGATGTTGACTATCTTTCCGTAGTTCTTTTCCTTCATGTGCTCCGAACACACGCGCGACAATACGAAAACGGCCGAGGAGTTCACCCTCACCTGATCCTCGTATTCCTTGATGGTGAATTCGGCATGAGGCTTGAAGATCACCAGCGCGGCATTGTTGACCAAGACATCGACCCCACCGATCTCGTCGGCCAGAGCTTTGACCGACGTCTCGATACCCTCCAGATCGCCCAGGTCGCACCCGAAGAATCGAATCCCATCGCCGATACCGTCCAGGGTCTGCTGAGCGTCGGGCGCGTCAGGTCGATCCAACGCGATGACAGTGGCACCTTCCTCTACGTACCGGCCAACCAGTGCCTGGCCGATGGTGCCGAGAGCGCCAGTGATCAAGACGTTCTTACCTGTCAATGAACCCACGAAATAATCCTCACGTCGTCGAGCGCCCGGAGCCGTGCAGTGGAGTGGAGTGGAGTGGCTCGATGGTAGGGCATGTTAAATGCATAATGTCAGACAGTTGATTTTTAGTCAAGTGATTAAAACGTTCAGACACTTCTTGGCGTCTTCGATACAGAGTATGCTTCGGTCTGACATTTCACATTCAGTTTGACTTTTTCAACGCACGGAGGCTTGAAGTGGAGCATTTCGGACAGCACTACATCGGTGGTCGATGGGTCACGCCCAGCGGCCAAGGAACACGGACCCTGGTCGATCCGACATCCGAAGAGCCCTGGGCCACGGTGGCATCCGGGGGTGGGACCGCAGATGTCGATCATGCTGTAGCGGAGGCGAAAACTGCATTCTCCAGCTACTCCAAAACGACCGTCGGCCAGCGGATCGAGTTGATCGATCGCATCATCGCGGTGTACGAAAGCCGTGAAGCCCAACTTGCTCAGCTCATTGCGCAGGAGGTCGGCGTTCCAGTCTCCTTCAAAGCACAGGTGAGCGGCCCCGCCGGTCACATGAAGGTCGCTCGTGACCTCATTCGCGACTACAAGTTTCAGCGCGAGCTGGCCGATACGCTTGTCCGGCGCGAGGCCATCGGCGTCTGCGCCCTCATCTCGCCCTGGAACTGGCCCATTCAGACTTCGGTCATCAAGGTGATCTACGGAATTGCCGCCGGCTGCACGATGGTGCTCAAGCCTTCGGACGCCTCGCCTGCCTCGGGCGTCGCGCTCGCCGAGATCATGCACGAAGCCGGAACACCTCCAGGCGTCTTCAACCTGGTCATCGGGCGAGGAAGCGTGGTGGGCGACGCCCTCTCGCGACACCCCGACGTCGACATGGTGTCGTTCACCGGCTCTACGGGCGCGGGAGTAAAGGTCGGCGAATCGGCGGCCCTCACAGTCAAGCGCGTATGTCTCGAACTCGGCGGGAAGTCCGCAAATATTGTTCTCACCGACGGTGATCTTGAAAAGGCCGCTCGTTGGAACGTACAGCGCGGGTTCTCGAATACCGGGCAGTCGTGCCACGCCCCCAGCAGGCTCTTGGTGCACGAGTCCCAAGTGAAAGACATTCTGCCTTTCATCGAAGACGAGATCGGACGGATGCGCCTCGGCGATCCCCGAGACCCGGCGACAACTCACGGTCCGCTCGTGCACTCCCATCAGTACGACAGCGTCCAAAACCATATCGAAGTGGGCATCAACGAGGGCGGGACGCTCGTCACCGGAGGTTTGGGCAGGGCGGACGGTTTCGATCGCGGATTCTTCTGCAAGCCAACCGTTCTCGCCGACGTTGATCGCAAGATGACACTCGCCAAGGAAGAGATCTTCGGCCCCGTGCTCGTCGTCATGCCCTACCGCACCGAGCAGGAGGCACTCGATATCGCGAACGACTCGATCTTCGGTCTCGGCGGTTACGTCTTTAGTGAGAATCGTGATCGTGGTTACGAGTTCGCGTGCGGCATCAAGGCTGGCCGGGTGTCGTTCAACGGTGCCAACACCAACTCGCTCACGCCCATGGGTGGCTACAAGCAGTCCGGCATCGGCCGATCAATGGGCGAGTTCGGACTCGAGGAGTACCTCGAGGTCAAGTCGATCTACGGGTTCGCCTGACTCCAGCTTCTCACCCGCGGGAAACGCGTTTTCCGCGGGTGAGGCTTCGAGTGACCATAACACCGGACAGCAGCGCGATCGAGATTGCGATGACCACCCAGCCGGTGTCACGGATCCCGTCGTCACCCACGTCCGGACCGGCGGTGAACTGAAGTACTGCTGCGGCTAGATTCGCTCCCAGAAACTGCACCGTGCGATACATCCCCATAGCTGTACCGACTTCGTCCACCGAGGTCGCAGAGTTGACCATGCTCTGGTTGCTCAGGTTGTTGAACCCGCTGGGCACGCCGAGGACTGCTGCAACTAGAAGCACGACGACGATGGGGGCCGTGGAACGCTCCACGGTGGCCAATAGCAGTCCACCGATCGACAGGGCAAGCGACCCTACGGTGAGGGTGAATCGAATTCCGCAGCGTGCCAATACCTTCGAGGCAACGTATGTCGACCCCATTGCCACGATGGCAACGGGTAACATAGTGAGGCCTGTTTCGGTCGCCGTCATTCCGCGCTGATACTGCAGCCACTGCGGGACCGAGAAAAACACCGAATAGAACGCCACGTAGGTCAAGAGCGTTCGGACCAGAGTCGCGCTGAGTGAACGATTCCGAACCAGCGCCCTGACATCGATGAACGGTTCGTCGGTGTGCCATTCTCTCGCTACGAAGGCGATCAGCGCTAGGGCGGGGACCACGAGCAGAAGCCACGAAGGCGTTTCGGCCAGGGAGAGCAGAAACATCATGACACCAGCGGTCAGGACGACGAAGAGCCCGACACCGAGGAGGTCCAACGTTCGAAGCACCGAGCGTCGGGACTTTCCCAGCGCTGAAGCCGAACCCCGATCGACGTATCGAAGTACTGCGATCGCGCTGGCTGCGATTACCGGAAGGTTGATCCACAGAATCGATTGCCATCCGAAAGTCCCGACCAGAAGTCCCCCCAGAGTGGGACCGAGGGCAGCAACGGACTGACTGCACAGTACGAGCGTCAGCAATGCCGATTTCGGGTCACTTCGGTGACGGTCTGCATAGTTGCGAATGATCGTCATCGCGTTCGGAAAATGTGTAGCCATGCCCGTTCCGAGCAACACGTACGCGGCAACGAGCCAGTTGATATTGGGCGCGAAAGAGCCCACGATCGTTGCCACTCCGACGATCCCGAGCCCCACGAGATAGATCCTGCGCGCCCCGAAGATCGAACCGAGCTTTCCGCCGATGGGCGCGGAAACCGCTGTGGCTATGTACATTCCGGAAATCAACCACGATGCGCCTGTGGTCGATCCGAAATGCGTGACGATGGCAACCATTGCCACCGCGATCATCGAAGAGTTCAACGGCTGCAAGACACTTGCCGCCGAAGCGGAGACGCTGACTTTCGCCGGGACCTTCGCTCCGACGGCTCTCTCTGTCAGATTCATCGAATGAAGTGACTCACGATCGATTTGCGACCTTCGTCGAGTCGGACGCTTCGACGACAGGTTCCGAGTCCGAACGGGGCAGTCCGTAGACAGAAGTCCGCAGGTCGGTGTTCTTGGTTTCCGGTACGAGCCACACCCCCACCAATCCGATCAGACCGATGAGCGCCATTGCATAGAAGGCAGGCGATACCGGATTTCCGGTGACGCTGATCAACGTTGCTGCGATCAACGGCGTTGTGCCACCGAACAGGGCTACGGAAAGGTTGTACGAAATTCCGTGTCCCCGGCACCGGAGTGCGGTCGGAAAGATCTCGACCATTCCGGTGAACATCGCGGCTCCGTACACGGACAAGCCAATCGAGAGAAGCGCCTGTCCGACGAAGGCTCCGGCCACCGTTCCCGACCCCGCAAGCGCAAACGCGGGATATGCGGCGACCAGGAGCCAGATTGCCCCGGCGTAATACATCGGCTTGCGGCCGAGCCGATCACACAGAATGCCCATCACAGGAAGCAGTGCCGCGAGCACCATGATGGCAGCCATGTTCGACAGCAGGGCACTCGTTGCAGCGATACCGCCCTGGCTGACGACGAATGTGTACATGTAGCCGCTGAGCAGGTAGGCACCGATCGCGTACGGGGGCTGCAGCATTATCACGAGCAGCATGGACTTACGTGTGCTGAAGGTCCCACGCAGTGCGCCGGCCACCGCGTTCCCCGATTCGTCACGGGGGGTCATCTTCTCGTACTCCGCTGCTGCTTCGAGGAATTCGTCGGGATCCTCCAACGTCCTCCGCAGCACGTAGCCGACAACGGCCACGACTCCACCAAGGATGAAGGGGATCCTCCATCCCCACGCCTCGAACGCCTCTTCACCCAAGGCCGAGCGAAGCCCAAAGATGATCGCCGCCACCGCTGCGACGGGCCAGTACGAGAAGGACTTCACTGCTCCCATCCACGATGCTCGCTTCGTCGCGGGTGCCGACTCCACGATATAGCTCTCGACTCCTGTCGTCTCACCGCCGATCGACAGGCCCTGCAGCAGGCGGCAGAAAATGAGGATGAGTGTCGCCGCGATGCCGATCGACTCGTAGGTTGGGATCATTCCGATGAGCATCGTTCCGACACCCATCAGCACGACGGTCCAAGACAAGACGGCCAGGCGGCCGAACTTGTCGCCGACATACCCGAAGAGTGCACCGCCGAACGGCCTCGCAACGAATGAAAGTGCATACACCGCAAAGGTTCCCAGAATCGCGGCGGCTGGGTTTCCTGCCGGGAAGAAGTGAATCGCGATGGTCGGCGCCATCAGCGCGTACACCGAGTAGTCGAACTGCGTTCCGATTTCGCCTATCGCTCCGCCAAGCTTCTTTCGACGGTCACTGTCTTCGTGCGACGCGATCATTCGCTCTCCTTTGTTCTGCGACGAGAACCTCTGCCCGCTCAGGCCTCTTTGACGGCACAGACCAGTTCGCATGATGTAACGGACGACACATTCAAGTACATGCTGTACTAAACCAATCTGTATGTCAATAAGGTGCTAAAGTAATTGTCATACGTTTGACAATGAATATGACTCGACGGGGTGCAGGCAGGACCGCGGTCACCCAACGTCTGATCAGATACCGAGCGAGCAGGTGGGATGAAACAGGTCGGCCACAGACGGCATTTCGACGCGGCAGCGATTCGACAATCGGCAACGGGGCTACCGTCCACTGGACTGCTGAAATCGCAGTCGTAAGAATCCATTTACGGGGATGCAGCTACATCGAAGGTCGGTGCCGACTCTATCGGCAACGCAGAGGGTGTTCATGCCCGGCGGCGCACGAGTCCCATGCCGTATGTGATGGACATTAGGCCGACACCGGCAGCGATGAGATACGGGGCAATGTTCGGATTGGCACCGACGGTGCTGCCCAACACCAGCAGAATAGTTACCCACAGCGCCGCGGCGGCAAAATTGCACAGCGCGAAAGAGCGGAACGACATGGGGGAGGCAGCCGCTAGTCGCGGACCGAGGGTTCTGGTGCCGCCGAACAGATGACTGGCGATGGAGGCGACGGTGGCATGGCGAGCGAAACCGCTCTGTGCCCGCCTGACAAATTTCGCTGAAGAACCTCTCTTCGAGGGAAGCGGTGTCGCATTCTCGCCGCCACGACGGCGGCGCAACAAGAAGGCAGTTTGTGCACCCCCGGACGACGCCAACACCATCACCACTGCCGCAACGATCGGGTCTACGCGACCGAGCCCTACAACCGACCCGACGATGAGCACGGTGCTGGTTCCCGGAAGAACGAGCCCCACGAGCAGCGCAGACTCCGCCAGCAGGACTATCCCGGCTGCACCAAGCAGATACGGCGCACAGATTCCGGCCAGACAGATGAGAACAAGTCCGACATCGGGCACCGCTCCAACCTTTCCAAGCTTCTTGACGAGATTGCTGAATACCGCAACCAGGCTCCGTTGCGGTGGTGCCGGTTGTCGACGTAGCCGCAGTGGCGCTCAGCAAGGACGGAGAGTTCAGATGATCGATCGATCCACATTGTGCGACCTGACCCGGTCGGATTCGTGACGAGTCAAGCTTCGCACGCGAAGTCGGAATATGCGACGTCGCGACAGTGCCTCCGCGAAAGGTGTACGGATAGGGCATCCTTCATTGCCGTGAATGGCTCTACGCTCGACACATGGACAACAAAGCGGAGGTACGCGAGTTTCTGATGACCCGCCGAGCGAAGGTCTCGCCGGAGGATGCGGGCATCACAGGCGGCGGGAACAGGCGCGTAGCCGGTTTGCGACGTAGTGAGGTAGCTGCTCTCGCCGGTCTGTCCGTCGAATACTATGCCCGCATCGAGCGCGGCGCGATCGGCGGTGCGTCGTCATCCGTACTCGATGCGCTATCGCGCGCTCTGCGCCTCGATGATACCGAGCACGCACACCTACTCGACCTCGCGCGGGCTGCTGATGGGGTCCCCACCTCCGGACGCCCGCGCCGAAAGGCCGGGCGCGCCGCTGCTCCTCGGATAAGCCTCCAGTGGGCACTGGATTCGATTACCGACGGCGTCGCTTTCGTACGAAATCAGCGACAGGATCTCCTCGCTACGAACAACCTGGGCAAAGCGTTCTACGCGCCGATCATCGGTGACGGTGGGCGAATTCCAAACCTTGCGCGGTTTCAATTTCTTGACCCGATATCCCGCGAGTTTTATCCCGATTGGGATGCATTCGCTCAGATGTGCGTGTCCATCATGCGAGCAGAAGCCGGACGCGATCCACACGATAAGGGCCTGCAAGACTTGGTGGGAGAACTCTCGACGCGAGACGAAACTTTCCGAACGCTGTGGGGGGCGCACAACGTTCGGTCGCATGGCGCTGGCAAGAAGCGCTTCAATCACCCGATCGTCGGTGAGGTCCACCTCGCCTACGAGGAATTGGTCATCACCGCCGATCCCGGTTCCATCCTGATGGTTTACACAGCCGAACCAGGTTCTCCGAGTGCCGAGCGACTGCACCTACTCGGGTCTTGGGCCGCCGAACACAGCCCGAGCAACAGTCAGTTCTAACACTGCGAATTTCGACCGCTGCCGGTCCGTCACCTGCTCAGTGACAACGACACGACCGCCGAACCTGCTACGCGTCGAACACCCGCCCGCCGGCTGGAAGGCGGGTGCACGAACCGCTCCTATTGTCCGCTGTTCATCGGTCCGATCGAGCAACTGTACCCGTCACGCTGCCTTCGATCGCCCCGACGACGTCGGGTCCGATCTCGTCCATGCTCCCCAAGATAACGATTCCGGGGAAGTAGCTTTGGTCCCCGTAGTACAGGACGAAATCGTTTCCCGGAGAGTAGTACCCGATGTCACCCGGGTTGGGGTCCGCTCCCGAAGGTGAACCGTCGGTTGTCAATTCGGCAGGTAGCGGTCCGGTCTTCTCCACCGAGCCGTGATCGGACAGGGTAAGCGTCAGTGGAAGTTGTGCCAGCAGTTCACGACTTGCCGCGCTGTCGTTCAGCGTTCCACCGACCGTTGTGCCGCCTACCTGAATTTCGACTCGCATGGATTCTCCATTCTCCGTCGTGACATTCTCCCCGCTGGTCGTCGCGGTATCCGCGGTCCGTGGCGTGGCAAAAGATTCCGATGGTGCGACGTCGGGGGAATCGGTTCCCCCGGAGCAGGACACAAGTGCAAGGACGCACAGCAGTCCAACCGCAGACGACGCCCCGCGCATTCTCGATCGGACCCTGGCTGTCGTGCCCATCCCGCTCACGAGCTGGAGTGACGTTCGTAGGTCACACGAAATCCGTCTGCCGGATCACTCGGCGTCAGGACCAACGTGTCGCCATCGACCTCGTAGTTTCGATCGAGGGTCTGCCCGATCAAATCGCGTGCCAACGCCGATTCGACTGTGATGGTGAATGTTCCGGCATCCGCATCGGTGGTCAGGTCGCCGTAGAACGCCTCGTATCCCTGCACCGTCAAAGCCGTGTCAGGTGCCTCGGTGTCTGGGTTCATGGCCTGGACGGACACTGTGTCACTGGTGAAGGTGATCTGGCCCGAGTAAGGCACCGGCTGCAGGTCGCCCTCGGTCCCGACCTCGAGTGACGTCATGCGCCACTCGCCGACCAGCGAGTCGCTACCCTCCTCGTCCGAGCCTTGCGAGCACGCAGCGATCGAACCCAGCAACCCCAATGTGATTGCTCCCGTAAGTATTTGCTTCTTCATCGTTCCTACCTTTGAGTGTGAGACAAATCGTCTCTCCACACGGTAGGTGCACAAATCGGACAATGGGAGTCCCTGCCAGGGCACCTATCTCGCATCCTCTGTCGCCGTCGTACCGATCAGCCGCGTTGCAACACCGAACATGGACATTCAGCGACCGCCCATGGGGCCGGTCCGGGCAGGCGATCGACATCTGAACGCATCGGATCGGCGTCAAAACACTGCTGGCTGGCAGGATCCTCGCCCTTCTGAACCACGGAGATGTGTTTCACGAACACCCCCGACGCGGCAACGGGGCAGTCCTATTCTTTGCATGACGCGTAAGTTTTGACCGTTCATGTGTAAGTGCATGCCGTGCTGGCTCCCGGGGCGAAACGAACCGTCGCGACAATACAGCGGACTCGATTTTCACGATCCTGCAATCTCGATCGATTCGATTGAGCTCACCTGCAGCCCAACTTATTGGGCAGCATCCCCGTCGAACAATTCTTTAGCGACGCCCATCGCAGCCATCCCCTTGGGCCAACCCGCGTACATCATGACGTGCGTGATCGCCTCGATCAGCTCGTTCTGCGTTAGGCCGTTCTCAACAGCGCGCCCGAGGTGGAACCCGAGCTGCTCGGTGTCGCCCCCGGCCGTCAGCACCGCTACTGTCAGCAGGCTTCGGTCGCGGGCAGCAAGTTCGGTCCTGTTCCAGACATCGGCAAAGAGCACGTCGTCGGTGAGCTCGGCGAGCTTAGGGGCGAACTCCCCGAAGCTCGCCCGCCCACCTCCTACTTGCTTTGGTTGGTCGGTCACGGCAATCCTTCCTGGTCGATATCACCAGCATGGCGTGTAAGGCCCGAGGAGGGAAGGCCCTGCCGAAGAGCGCACCGACAGGGCATCATTCACTGCTCGAACCTGAAGATATGAGACCCGGAGCTCTCGAGGATTGTGGCCAAAGCGCTGGTCCCCTGCTGCCCGTGCGACACCGAGGCGTCAGTCGAAGACGAATACGCCCTTGCCGATCTCGCGTCGATCGAACAACCTGTAAGCACGTTCAGCTTCGGAAATCCGGAACTCGTCTGTGAACAGTGCTTCGATGTCGAGGTCACGCTCCGCCACGAACGATGCGCACTCCTCCTGGAGATTCTTGCTGAACGTAAGCGACCCCACGATCGTCTTGTGAAGATGGATCAGCTCGTCACTGCTGATCTCCAAGGGGCCGAATACACCGACCATGCACGCAGTCCCCCAAGGCCGAATCGACAGCACTGCGTGTTGACGCACGGTAGCGTTGGCGCTGCATTCGATCGACTTGTCTGCACCCTCGCCGTCACTTGTCAACGCTCGAACGGCCTCCACTGCATCGACTTCCGCGGAGTTGACAACGAAGTCGGCACCGAACCGCTTCGCCATCTCGAGTCGTGCAGGATCGATGTCCACCGCAATGACGCGAGCACCGAATGCTTTGGCCAACAACGTCGCACTCAATCCGACAGGTCCCTGACCGAAGATCGCGACCGTGTCAGCAGCGGTCAGGTCGATCCTTTTGATCGCCGCAAACGCAGTACCCGTTCCGCACGAGATCGCAGCACCCGTCTTGAACGACAAAGAATCCGGCAGTTTGATCAGCGTGTGCGCAGGGACCTTCATGAAGTCAGCGTGTGCACCATCGCCGTTGAGGCCCCCGTACACGATGCGTCCGTTCGGGCAGTATTGCGTCCAACCGGAGCGACAGTACCGACATGCGCGGCAGCCGTCGTAGTGATGGACCATGACGCGATCCCCCACCTGTGCCTCGGTGGGTCGGACCGCATTTCCTACGGAATCGACAACTCCGCACGGCTCATGGCCTTCGATTACCAGTGCGTCCGCGGGCCGTTTCGGGCTGTGTAGGTGATGCAGGTCGCTGCCGCACATCCCGGAGGCCTTGACACTGATGACCACCTCGTCCGGACCTGGCACTGGATCCGGTAAGCGACGAACCTCGATCTTGTTCTCGCCAAGAAAAATTACGGCATCCATTTTGTGGCTCCCATGTGTGGTTGACGGGGTCAGTTGCCGGTTCGCGTCGGTCCGACCGACACGTCGGCGTCCTTCGGCGTCCGAGAATCGGCCTCTCGATCGTCTCTGGACAGAGCCTCCTCGGAGATCTGGCTGAGAGCTTCTCGAGAAGTGTCGACGCGCGCAACGGCATACATCAGGGTTGCGATCACATACAAGCCCGACAGAGCCAGGATTACTCCGACAATTCCGAAGTGGGAGTACAACCAAAGGACGATGAACGGGGAGAAGATCAAGCCCACACGACCGACGGTCTGAGTCAATCCCCCGCCGCGGAACCGGAAGGCGGTCGGGAAGAACTCAGGCACTGTGCCGAGACACATCGTCAAGAACGATGCGGCCATGGCCACCAGGATGAAACCGATAACGACAATCAGAGCCGGATGCTGCATGAAGGGATAGATACCCGCGAATATCGCAGCGAGTGTTCCGAAGATCACGATGCTGTTTCGACGACCGATGCGGTCAGCGATCAGAACGCACAGCAACGGCCCGACAACGTATCCGGACATTATCGCGGCGTTGAAGCCCAAGGACCGCGACACAGTGAGCCCCTGCTCGACGAAGAAAGTGGGCATCCAACCAGTAATCACGTTGGAGCCGAACAAGCAGATGACAGTGAGGAACAAAGCCATTGCCGTCCGAGCGATCACCGGACGGGAAAACAGCACCGTGATCGGTACCCATTCGGCCTTCGCGCTGACGGAGGTCGACGCGGCGTCGGAGCTCTCCGGTGAGTTGTTCAGGCTGTGCGGGATGCCGTTCTGCCTTTCGATCTCCTGCATGACCGCTTCGGCTTCTTCGTACCGCCCGCGTGACTCCAACCACCGCGGCGACTCCGGCATCGACCGGCGCAGCCACCACGCAACGAGTGCACCGACGCCCCCGATAACGAACATCGCGCGCCACGAGAAGGTGGGAATCACCAACCAACCCAAGACAGCGGACACTGTCACCCCCAGTCCACCGAAGAAGCCGAGGATTCCCAGATACCGACCACGACGAGCACGCGGAATGAACTCGGTGATCATGCCGTAGCAGATGACGTATTCGGCACCCATCCCGATACTCATGAGAAAGCGCAGGGCAATCAGAATTTCCATGTTTGGTGCAATCGCGGCGCACAACGCCAAGACTGCGAACAACCCCAGGTTGAACTGAAATGCGAAGCCTCGGCCGACGCGGTCGCTGAGCCAACCCGCGAACGCTGCCCCGATCGCCAGACCAGCGAACGTGAACGACAGAAACAGAGAGTTCAGTTCCAGCGTAGAAAAGCCGGTAGGCAGCATCGAAGCAAGAACTGCAGCAGAGAGCTTGTTGTCGAATGCATCCCAGAACATTCCGAGCCCTACCAGAATGATCATGCGCCGATGGAATCTTCCCATCGGCAAGTTGTCGAGTCGCCTACCAACATCGATGCGTGTGCTCACTGCCCCGCCCCTCTCGACACTGGCTCAGTACCGACACCGAGAAGCCGTACACCTCGCCTGCTTCGATCGACCGGACACGTTCGAAGTTCAGCTTTCACTGCAACATACCTTTGATTGGTGTTCTTATTTCGTCGGGCGCAAGCACCGAGCTCCAGGTGGTCTTCGCGGGATCCGTTGGCAGGCAACAGCGAGATGCTGCACTTGGTCGCGTGCAATATCAATCGTCTTTCTTGTTGTACAGATCACGTTGAGCTCGATGTCCATTAAGTCGTCACAGCTCGCCCACGTCCAATACCGAAAGCCGATTCGGCATATAGACCACTACGATCTCCACCGACCAACTGCTGGTCGATCGAGGTGCCGGACACAGTGGATGCGTTTCGCCTACTCGAATTTCGGTCGGCCGAGCGCAGGAATCGGCGCGATGTGCGGTGCACCCGGTCGGCTCGGAATTTTGCTCGGCCGAGATATCCCCCGCACGCAGCGCAGCCATTTCGAGTGGAAAAGTGCGGGTCTACAAGCATGCCTGTCGACAGGGGCCACGACCGGCTCGACGATCGCCGAATGATCAACCCAACCGCCCGATTTCCGATGACAACCAACGGTGTTGGCGGCGGAACAAGATATAGCGGACACCGTCGCCGACGCTGCTCATTCGGTTGTACGGTCCATCCGATCGCCATAATCGAGCGAGGACCCCTGCCGCGCTCTACAAGATGCTCGATGCCGATTGCTCTGTGGCTCTCAACGAGTGAGGTTCGTCAGGGTCGCAACGCCGAATGCGCGGGCAGCATCATCCCACCGCCCCAGCAGACCGAGCAGGTTCTCCCCGTCCGCACGGTACGAACGGATTTCGAGTTCGAGAACCTCGAGAATGCCAGTTCGCAGCTCTGTGTTGAAGTTGATCTTGCCGACGTTCATCGTTCTCGCCCTGGCCAGATCCTCCGCTGGGATTCCCGATGCACCGTGCAAGACGAGTGGTATCGAGGTGCGCGTGGCGACGTCGCGCAGAACATCCCACTTCAACTGTGGTTCGCCGCGATATGCGCCGTGAACATTGCCCACTGCAACGGCAAGAAGTTGAGCACCGGTCCGAGCCAGGAAGTCCGTGACCAATGTGGGATCGGTGAGGCCAGCACTGGATTCCTCGGCATCGGACGCGACATGAGCACGGTCCTCGTCGCCGGCGAGGCCACCCAGCTCTGCTTCGATAACGATGTTCGGGCCGATGAGCTCTCGTGCCGCTCGGACCAACGCGATGTTGTCCTCGTACGCGAGGGCAGAACCGTCTACCAGAACGGAATCGGCCCCCGCCGCCACCGCCGCGGCGATCACTTCCAAGTCTCCAGCATGGTCCAGCTGGACTGCGACCGGAACGACGGCTCCGTCCGCGAGGCCTCGAAGTGCCGTGATCAGCCGGCACCCGTTCTCGGTCGCCGCCACCTTGGGAGCGACCAGCAACGTCGTCCCGCAGCCGGAAGTCTCCGCAGCGGCGACAACGGCGAGCGCCGTCGTGAAGTCGTAACAGGTGAAGGCGGGCACAGCCGACCCACGCAACAGGCTCACAGAAACCAGATCATCGAGTCGCGTGCGCATCAGAGGACACCGTGCCAACACCCAGCAGTGGAACCCAGCTGTCGGATTACGAACGAGCTCGATCCGCGATATGTGCTCATGCTGTCCCGCCGACTTCTTCCTCGAATTTGCTACTCAGTTTTCGAGTCACATCGACCAGCGATCGATCGTCGCCGACGTTGCCGGGAAATACGATGTACGGGATGCCTTTACCCGGACCTTCGGCTGGCTCCCACAGAGAGACAATGCCGGGCAGCATGGGCCCGCGCACGATCGCGTGGCGGATCTCCATACCGTATGCGGCCACGTCGGAGGACGTAATCCCTCCCTTGGCGATGACAAACCGGGGCGGAAAGGCTTCGAGGGTCCTCTTCACGACATCAACGACCGCAGCGGAGACGGTACGAGCAATTTCCAAACTCGACGACGCTTCATCGGTCTTGACGAGTGCTCGGCAAGTGTGCACGATGACGTCTCCGTCATGCAGGCCATCGACCACATCGGCGACGATTCCGTCGATATACGGATTGTCGGGCGCTTGGCGACCGGAAAGCAGTAGCTGCTCGACATCGATTTCGATGACACGAGCCGATCCGTGAGTCGATGTGAGGGCGTTGAGTTGACGGGTGGTGATCGCAACATGCGATCCCACCACGATCAATCCGCCGGCTTGGGCGGAAGTATTGCTTGCGTATACGTCCTCTGACACCAGAGCGGCACGAATTTCCTGACCGATGCGCGCCCGGACGAATGGCGGACCGACTCGGTACAGTAGCTTCTTTCCGCGGCGTTCGGCTTCCAGCAGTCCGAGCGCCAAGGCTCGAAGATCGTTCTCCGTGACAACGTCTGCGACGATCGGAGTCGAGTTCGTTGCAGGCTCGATGGCATCGGCAATAGCTTTCGCCGAGACGCTCGGGTCCTGTGTGGCCGCACCCGCTCGAATGACGTTCAGGTCCAGGACGATCACGGACTTCGCAGGAAAACGACCGTCCGACTTCTCTTCGATGTACTCGGGCAGCGACGAGTGGACGAAGCCGAAGCTGGCATCGCTCGCAAACTCCGTTTCCCCGACGGGTATCAGGTTTCCCGACTCGGTACCCGTTGCGCGCATGTAGTGGACTCCACCGATGGTGATCCGACCTGCGTCGGGAAATGCAGGGACGACCACAACGCCATCGGTGCCATCGCCGGTCACCGCTTTCACGGTGGCGGCGATGACATCGGGCTCGAGTGGGTAGTGTCCACGCAGAGTCGAGTCACTCCGGCTTACGAACGACAGTGTCAAGCGTCCGTCTACGGTCGCGGCCGATGTCAGCGCGTTTCGTACCGCCTCTTCGTTGCGGGCAGCGGCCTCGGCAGGGCTGAGGCTTCGAGTGTTGGTCAGTACGTAGACAGCCGGTTTGGTTTTCTCTTCTCGAATGTGCTTGAAGGCCCAGTCGAAATCACTCGGCTCCCACCGGGTGAGTACCGGTACGTCCCACACGGACTGCGTGCCTGTGGGGTCGTCATCCAGTACGACCAATACGCGAAAACTGTCGCCGTCGTGCGCGATGTTCTCCGACACGGCCGACGCTGAAATCGTTACCTCTTCGGGAAAAGCTGACAACACTTCATGTTCGAGCAACACTGCGCACTCCATCGTGACGGCTAGTTCGGTTTCGAGGTAGACAAACTCGGATCTGTCAGACGGCCACTGCGGAGACGCGTTCAGCCAGGTAACCGACACCCATGCGCGGACTGGACAACACAGTAACCCCAGTTTTCTCCTGCAACACCTCGGCGAGGCGGTTCATCGAAGCTTGCGCCAGAACGATCAGGTCGACCGTTTCGGCGAGGTTCGTCGCCTGCTCGATAATCAGTGCGTCATGCTTTTCGCGGTCTCCGGCCATCAGAACCGCGAACGCACCCTCACACAACCGCTGCTGGATTTCCACCTCGCGGCCGATCTCGACTGCCTTCTTTTCGATCAGATCGGACGTAGGGCCCAGAGTGGTCGGCACCGTTGCCAGAACGCCGATCCGTCGACCGTCGCTGGCGGCTTGGAGTGCCATTGCCTCGTCGATCTTAACTACGGGGGTGTTGACGTTCTGCGCGGCAACATCCAACGCCGGGCCGAGCGAGGAGCACGCGGAAAAGATGATGTCGGCACCTGCGGCCTCCGCAGCCTGGGCAAGACGGGTCATCCGTTCCTCACTCTTCCGAGAGATTCCCTGTTCGCGAACGACTGTGGCCAGAACATCGGAGTCCACGAAATGCATCACCTCTGCATCGGGAATCAACTCGGCGATCAAGTCGTTGATCACAGGCTCGACGGAGACGAAAACGAAACTCGTATGGAGAATTGCAATCTTCTTTGTCACGATATCCTCTTTCTAGGTGGCACCGGATTGTGAATCAGAGCGTGTTCGGCGAACGGTTCATTGGGGCGAACGGCTACGTCCGCAGATCGCGACGCGTAATCAATTTGCATGGCGCAGTGGCACGGCCGTGAATTGGTCACAACACGAGCCGGCTGACGGTCGACGCGCTCACGAAACGGCAGGTCCGCGGCGAAGGGTGGTCGCAGGGAGTCAGCCCGATCGGCGCTCGAGCGCGATCCGACCATTCCCTCCCCTGAAAGTCCTTTCGGGTCACATACCATTAACAGGCATGCACAATTCCATGTCCAATATCGGTTTGTGATCAGCCATATAGCCTCCCTCTATGGACCCGCGATGTGCGTAACCACGCGGCTCACGTCGGCCGAACGAGCGTGATCGCCCAATTCCCCCGCGTACCAGAATATGTGCCGATCAACGTAGAGTGGAGTCGACAGTCTGGAATGGGCGCACTCCCCTGATGCGCCTCACCGACGAGTATTCGACGCCCACAGCAAGGATCGGCATTGGCATCGCGAGAACGAACCTGGACCATCCGTCTGCTGATTCTTGCGGCTTCGGCTTCCATTGCAGTGAGCATCATCTATCTGCCACAGGCGCTATTGACCGCCATGGCGGCGTCGTTCGGTATCTCACCGTTGGTCACCGGTGCAGTGGCGACCGCGGTCCAAATCGGCTACGCAATCGGAATCTTCCTGTTCGTTCCACTTGCCGACCGAGTACATCCGCGTCGACACATCACGATTCAGTCGGCCGCGCTCGGCGTGGCATTAGCAGTGTCCGCGGTGGTGCCCAATGTCGTTGCGCTAGCGATCAGCTTCTTCACAGTTGGGCTGGTGGCCAATATTGCGCAGGTCCTCATTCCGGTGGTGGGCAAATTGGCTCCGGAGGACAAACGGTCCCGGGCTACCGGGACCATGGTCGGCGCTCTTCTGATCGGGGTCTTCGGTGGCCGAATCATTGCCGGTCTGCTTGTCGACTCGATCGGATGGAGGCTCGTCGTTGCTGTTTTCGCCGCGACGATCCTCTGCACCATTCCGCTTACTCGACGAATTCTGCAGGTGAAGTGGGTAACTCCCGCACCGGGCAGTAAGTACCGCGTGCTTCTGGCCGATACTTTGAGGCTCACCACACGTAGTCCCGAACTCGTCGAATCCTCGTTCATACAGTTCTTCGCATTCGCGACGTTCAACATGTTCTGGACTGTCAGCGTGATACATCTGACGTCGGAGACCCACGGCTGGTCGGTTGCGTCCGCGGGACTCTTCGGATTGGTCGGCCTTTCAGCGGTTGTGATAACCCCACTTTTCGGCCCGGCTATCGACCGATTCGGATCCCTTGGGGTGATCGCAGTGAGCCTGCCGATCTTGTTGTGCGCCTGCATATCCGTCGCACTCGATTCCGATCACATCGCGTTGTTCGCGGTATCACTGTTCGTCGTAACTGCCTGCAACCAATCGCTGCAGGCAGCAAACCAGACGAGGGTGCTCTCCGCAAACGAGCAGTACGAGGCGCGAGCCAACACCATGTTCATGGTCGCCGTCTTTGCGGGTGGTTCGACGGGTGCCGTCCTGGCGCCTCTTGCTTACGGGCTCGGCCAGACGCCTGCTGTCGCCATGATCGCATCGATACTCATTGCCGTCGACATCGCGGTGTTGTGCGTGGTCTGCGTGCGTCACAGGCGCCGAACCGCAGTCACATCGAGCGATCTGGGGCTGGTCGATGAGTCGACCAGCCCCAGATAGTTCCGATGCGCTTGGCAGTAGCCGGTTCAGTGGAAGGACCGGCCTCCATCGGTCGCGAGCGCTGAGCCTGTGACGTACGAAGATTCCGAGCTGGTCAAGAACAGAATCGAACGAGCAATTTCGATCGGCTCAGCCAAACGGCCCAGCGCATAGTTCCCAACGTTGTTTCGGTGTCCGTCTGCCATCGCGGTGTCCACCATCCCGGGGCACACACTGTTGACTCGCACTGTCGGTGCCAGCTCGGCGGCGAGAACGCGAGTCAGGTTCAACACTCCACCCTTGGAGGCGGCGTATGCGGTGTATCCGGGGGCATTGGGTAGCAAGCCTTGCGCTGACGCGATATTCACGATTGTCGCGGTCTCCTCCTTCTGCAGCCAGGGGATACAACTACGCAGAACTATGTAAGCACCGGTCAAATTGACCTCCAGCACGTGCCGCCAGTCCGCCGCCGTGACGTCGGATGCCAGGCCGCGGAACATAATTCCTGCGGCATTGACTACACCGTCTATGCCGCCCAGCGCAGTGCCCGCTCGATCGACCGTATACCCAACCGCCTCCTCGTCGGTGATATCGACCGCGTAACCGGTTCCACCGGTAAGTTCGGCAGACTGCATTACGCCACGTTCGTCACGATCCAGTAGCGCGAGCGAAGCACCCTCGCTCGCGAAGAGCTGGGCAGTCGACTTGCCGATTCCCGACGCTGCGCCGGTCACAACTATTTTGCGTCCGAGCAATCGTTGCCCGGGGGTCGTCGAATGAGCTTCCATGCCTATCGAAGGCGTCATGATGCCGCGTCCCTCTCCTCTGTCTTCCGATCTCAGCAACCAACGACGATCCGACTCAGCGCATCACGAAAGCATTGGATGGCGCACCGTCATCGGTGGAGATGACAATGCTCTTGGTATCGAGATATCCGTCCACGGCTTCTATTCCGTGTTCGCGACCTAAACCGGACTGTTTGGTACCGCCGAATGGAACCATGTAGCTGTACGTACGGTAGGTGTTCACCCACACGGTCCCGACGTCGAGGGCCTTCGACATTCGTAGCGCGCGTCCAACGTTTTCGGTCCACACGCCTGCAACAAGGCCATACGCCACGTCATTACCGAGGGCGATCGCGTGCTTCTCGTCCTCGAATTCGATGATCGAAAGGATGGGGCCGAACACTTCCTCCTGCGCGATCCGCATGTCGTTGGTGACGTCTGTGTAGATCGTCGGCTCGATGAACTGACCACCGGTGAGATCAGCGCCACTGGCCGGCTTACCGCCGAGAAGGCAACGAGCTCCCTCGGCGTTCGCAATGTCGATGTAGTCCAGTACTTTTCGATACTGCGGTGGCGTAGCGATGGGGCCCACATTGGTCAGTGGATCGTTCGGATCGCCGAGTCGGATGCTGCGGGCAATCTCCACCAACTTCTCGGTGAACGCGTCCTTGATGGAACTGTGGACGAGCAGCCTCGAGCCGGCGGAACACATCTGCCCTGAGGCACCGAAAATCCCCGAGACCACTCCTGTCGCGGCCTTGTCCAGATCCGCGTCCTCGAACACGATGTTCGGTGATTTTCCGCCCAGTTCGAGCGACACACGCTTCATCGTGCGAGCGGCGCTCTCGTAGACCCTGGCCCCGGTCGTATCGGACCCAGTGAACGTAATCTTCGCGACATCGGGATGTTCCACGAGCGCCGAGCCGACATCCGGGCCGAGTCCTGTCACGACATTGAACACACCGGCAGGCAACCCGGCCTGCCTGGTCAGCTCGGCGAATTCCAACGTACTGGCAGAAGCGAACTCCGACGGCTTCACGATGACGGTGCACCCGGCGGCCAGCGCCGGTGCACACTTGACCGCCGCAAACCACAGTGGCGAATTCCACGCGGTGAGAGCTGCGACAACCCCGATCGGCTCTCGGTACGTGAAGGCAACCGAATCGGACTTCTCGATGGGGATTGTCGATCCCTGAATTTTGTCGGCCAACCCGGCGTAGTAGTACCAAACATCGGCAAGCGATGCCAACTGTCCGTTGACCTCAGCGAGTAGCTTTCCGTTGTCACGAACCTCGACGGCCGCCAAGTGATCGGCGTTCGCGAGTACGAGATCTCCCAAACGGCGCATGATCTTTCCGCGCGCCGACGCCGACATCGACGACCACGGTCCGTCGGTCATCGCGCGGCGGGCTGCCGAAACCGTCCGTGTGACGTCGTTCTGATTACCGAGAGGGATCTGCGCCCACGCTTCCCCTCGATAGGGATCGACGGTGTCGGTCCACTGCCCTCCGTCGGGGTCGACCCAATCTCCGTCGACGAACATCTGGTACTTCTTCATAGTCGATCCCTTCGTTTTATTGTCATGCGAGAGTTGGCCATGCGAATTCGGTCACGGCGCAGGTCGAGCTCCGGCTGTACCGTGCGCGGTGGCGGCAACTCGGTCGGTCGTGTATTCGGACAGCTCGATGTGACGGCCCTCGTCGAGATTGGACACCGCGTATGCCGAGCCGACAATCACTGCCAGCGTGAACACCATCACCGAGCTGGTGCCACCTAGGGCAGCGAGAGCTGCTGCAACGAAAGGTGCCGGGGCAGAGAAGATCAAGTTGGAAAACGTATGTGACATGGCAGCGCCTGAAAATCGCACCTCGGTCGGAAACTGCTCCGCGAACAATGCAGGCTGAGCGCCACTGAGGAATTGAATCGAGCACAAGACCAAGGTCACTATCAGGCCTGTCACGAATCCGTTCGCGCTGGCAAGGGTGAAGAAGAGTAAAATTCCAGCGAAGCAGCTTGCGAGTCCGATGTAAAAGACTTTCCTGCGTCCGATGCGGTCACATACCCATCCACCGGCGATCGAGAAGAAGATGGATACGCCGTTGGCAATCATCAGGATCACGAACGCCGTCTGCGAGGACATCCCCGTCTCACTCGGAAGGTAGCTCAGCCCGTACACAGCGATCAAGTAGAAACTGAGTGACGAGCCGCCCCAGGCCAGCGTGAGCATGAAAACCTTGCGTGGATGCGTCCTCAGCACCGACAGTCCGGCACCGCGAGTCTTCTCGATCCTTTGCTCGACAGCACTGTTGACTACGAACGCTGGGGTTTCCTCGAGCTTCGTTCTGATGAAGACGGCTACGACGACGATAAGGATGCTGCCGAGGAACGGCACGCGCCAACCCCACGACTCGAACTGCTCCTGGCTGAGTGTTGCACTGAGAACGACCAAAGCGAGGTTCGCGAGTACCTGACTGACCGGCGAGCCAACTATGATGAACGAGCCCAGTAGTCCTCGCCGGCTCTTGTCGCCGTGTTCCATCGTCATGAGTTGGTTTCCGATGGCTTCGCCGCCCAACGAAAATCCTTGAACGAACCTCAGACCCACGAGCACAGCGGCAATGCCGAACCCCTGTCCCGTCGGCAGAAAACCGATCAGGATCGACGAACCGCCCATGAGAATCAGCGTGGCGAACAAGATGGGCTTCCGCCCATGTCGATCGCCGAGATGGCCGAATACCACCGCGCCTACCGGTCGTGCGACGAAACCGACGCCGAACGTCGCGAACGATGCCAGGAGCGCACCAGTGGACCCCAGACTGTGAAAGAACAAGGCCGGGAACAGTGTTGCTGCGAGAGCGCCGTAGACGGCAAAATCGAAATATTCCAGAGCAGACCCTAGGGTGCCACTCACGACGGCGCGAGTCTCCATCGTTCTGGGCTGCATACGCGCGGCCGGGATAGGAGCGGCCGACTCCGGTTGACTATCTGTGTTCACTTCACTCTCCGAATCTCTTCATCGAGTCGCCGGGCGGTCGCTGCGGTGGACCGGGCCCAGGAGGTCCCGATACGGAATGGCTGCTCGATTTCGGTATTGATGTTGCCTCGATCACAACTCCCCTGACCCATTAACCCCTCTCCCAGGACCCGCGTCCAATACCGACATCCGAACACCCGGATAGCCACTTCCTATCGCCAACGCCTCTCCTCGATTCTTCTTGACGCGATGTTTCATATATGAAACTATTTGGCAGTTACGATGACTACCGCGAAAGATGGGCTAAGACGTTGACCGCAGAAGCACAGGATCAGAAGTACCGAGCGCCCGCGCTGGCGAAGGGCCTCGACATTCTGGAGCTTCTCGCTTCCACCGAAAACGGTCTTGCTCAGGCCGAAATCGGTAAGCAACTGGGGAGAACGACATCCGAGATCTTCCGAGTTCTGATGGTGCTACGCGAGCGAGACTACGTCCAGGTCGATGAAGCCGACAGATACCGACTGACGACAAAGTTGTTCGAAATGGCGCACCGCACCCCTACCATTCAGCGTCTCACTGCAATTGCAGGGAGCGAGATGCAGAAGCTTGCCAATCGTATCGGCCAGAGCATCCACCTCTGCATCCTTCATTCTGGTCAATTACTCGTCGTCGCTCAGGTCGATTGCCCCGATACCAACGTGCACACCGTTCGACTGGGTGCGCTCATTCCGATCGACAACTCTGCGTCCGGTCGGGTACTCGCTTCGCAGATGGATCCCGCCGACCTAGAGATTTTGCTTACCCTTGCCGGGCCCGGTGATAATGACCAGCGCACTAGGTTTCTAGCAGATCTCGCCCAAGTACGGGGAGCAGGCTACTGCCAAGGCAGGTCGCTTACAATCGAAGGTATCACCAACATTTCTGCACCTGTCTTCGACTTCACGGGCAATGCCGTGGCCGCAATGACCACCCCGTTCATTCACCGACTGACGGGAACCGAGAATGTAGACCCGGACCATGCTCGGATGTTGTTGGTGCAGACCTGCGAAAGCCTTTCCCGCAGAATGGGAGCGGGAGCGAGTGCCAAGCACTGATGTCGAATCGGAGACGCATCTCTAAATTGTCGACTCAGCTTCTTTGCGCTTTCTCGATCCGGCTACTGCGAAGGGCTCTCGCTGCGGAACCTTGACAAAAAGCAATAAGACGAAGGCCAGAGTTAGTGCAACCAACGGGACGCTCATTCCGACGATGATGTCGCCGGGGGTCGCTATCTTGCCGATGAGGAACGGTCCGAAAAATCCGCCCGCGGAGGCGAGCGAGTTGATCACTGCAATACCGACAACGGCCTGACGCTTGGTCAGAACCTCACTGATCAGGGCCCAATATGTCGGAATGTTCCCGATGACACCGCATGCAAGAAGTATCAAACCAATCATCCCCAGCAGCGGCGAGTCCCGGAACACACCAGTTGTAACAAGACCTACTATCGCAGTGGCGAAGCAGAACAGAACAATTGGCTTTCGTCGACCGCTGATATCGGCATACCGAACCAAAAGCAACATCACGATGGCGCCGCAGACGTACGGAATCGCTCCGTAAATTCCGATGCTGGTGGGTGAGTATTCCGGATTCAGCTGGGACACGACCTGCGGAAGGAAGAACGTCATTCCGTAGGTGGCAACTCCTGCGAGAGCATTGATGAGTCCGAGATACAGAACTTTGCGATTCTTCAGCGTCTTGAGCTCGCTCGAGTGGTCCTGGTCGTCTTCCGGCATGGCCGCGTACTCGTCCGCAATCGAATTCTCCAGCCAATTCTTCTCGTCGGCATTGAGCCACTTTGCCTTGTTCGGACGGTCCGCCAACGTCAGCAATATCCACACTCCGAGCAGGACCGGCGGCAAACCTTGCAAGATGAAGATCCAGCGCCACGAACTGAGCCCGAACCAATCGACATGATCGAGAATAAGCCCACCGCTGAGGCTACCGACGATGAGGGCAAACGGCATTGCCAGCGCCATAACACCTATGGCGCGGCCACGATCGTGGTTGAGGAACCAAAATGTCAGAAACAGAATCAGACCGGGGAACAACCCCGCTTCAGCGATCCCGAGCAATATTCGTGCGACGTACAGCTGAGTAACAGAGTGTACGAATCCGGTCGCAACAGTGACCAAGCCCCAGGTAATCGCAATACGCGCCAGCCAAACCCTCGCACCGACCCGAGCGAGGATGATATTGCTCGGAACTTCCAAGAGCACGTAGGCCAGAAAGAAGATTGCCGCAATAGCACCGTAGGTTGCCACATCGATGCCGAGCTCACTGCCCATTGTGAGTTGGGCATAGCTGATCGATGAACGATCCATGTAGTTGAACGCATAAAGCAGAAAGACAATCGGCAGGATCGTCTTTCGCACTTTCCTGACAACTGCCTTGCCGTCGACCGGCGAACTGACCGGCTGAGGATTTGTAGTCACCGCACTACCTCCATCTTGATTCGACCAGAATTTTTTGAACAGAACTTTCGGAACTCGGTACATCTAAAAGAATCATCGCTCAGCGAAGGAGCTCGATGATTTCGGTCAGGTCGTTGCACGCCTCCAACCCCCAGAGCAGTGTCGTCACCCGGTCGATGTCCTCCGTCGGTAGTGGTCGAACAGAAACGCGGGCACAGTCATCGAACTTCTTCGACAGTTCTTCCACGGTCATCGGTCGCTCCGGCGTGCCAGGAACATCAGAACCCCGGCGGGTGAATACTTGTCCGTTACGGAGTTGCACCTCGACTTTGCCATCCGGCAATTTCAGATCCCAGTTGAGTTCGGCATCCTGTACCGGAACCACCTTGCTCGCCACAGAAAGGACTTCAGCATCTTTCAATGTGTCAATAGAGAAGTCGGACAACAGCATCGAGCCCTTCACCAGTGCTACTGCGACTGTGAACGGTAGCGAGAATTTAGCGTCCATCATGGTTTGCGGTGCTTGTCGAGCGTGGAGTGGGAGAGTCATCCGTTCTGCGAAGTTGCCGACGTACACTCTGACCTCGGCGATGTCGGCAGCGTCGAAGGGGTTTTCGCGCACCAGCTCGATTGCGGCATGAATGTATGTATGCGCGTTTCCGACCGCTGGCCAGTACTTGTACGTCATGCCTTCGCTAAGGTAGTCGACTCCCAGGCCTTCAAGCATTTTCTCGCGGTCGTACTTGCCGCCGAAGTAGACGTTGAAAATTCCGGCCTCCCCCTCGAAGAGGTTCCGCATTCCATGCATACCTTTCCCGGCCAGGAGGGTTGCGTTCACACAGCTTTGAGCGATGAATCCCGCGTACAGACCCCGGACGTCGCTACCGACACCGAATATTTGCTCCATGGTGCCGCCTGCGGTAAGGCTTGCAATGCCCAACGAGTGGGCTATTTGCTCTGCGGTCAGCCCCATCAATGAGCCACAGGCGGCAGTGCCCGAGTACGTCCCGACGACACTCGACAGATTCCAGTCCATGTTCCATCCGACGTTGCAACGTAGCCGGATGAACAACTCTTGACCGATGGCCACCGCGGTGATGAGGTCCCTGCCGGTCACGGAGCCCTTGCGTTCGGCCAGAGCAAGGAGAGCCGGCACAAGTGAGCTGTCCGGGTGTGCACCCCACGGAGTCTGGCTGTCGTAGTCGAGACCGTGTGCGAGAGTGCCGTTCGCGAAGGCTGCGGCTGCGGCGGGAACGCGGCCACCGAAACCGAGGATGGTTGCTTCTTCCTTACCGCCCGCATCGGTGACAAGCTCGATGATCGGTCTGACAGCGGGCTCCATGCCACTTGCGCCCAGGATTACCCCGAGTGTGTCGAGAATGCTCTTCTTGGCGGCCTCGACCGCGCCCGCCGGCAAGTCCACATATCGCGTGTTTGCAGCGAACTCAGCAAGGTCCTGAGAGAGGTCACGGTTCGTCATCGTCGGTTTTCTCCGATTGGGTGATTGGTGTTGTCGGTTTGTCGGGGTGGCCGTTTCGTTGGCAATCCAGATCTCGAAACAGTGATCGGCCGATACAAAGTGTCGGTAGTGGCCCATGACCAACACTTCTGCGCCCCTATAGGCATGCTGTCTGCCCGCCGTCCACCGAAACGACCGAGCCCGTCATGAAGCTGGCGTCATCGCTGAGCAGAAAGACGATTGCCGCCGCGATTTCTTCGGGATAACCGATTCGACCAATTGGATGTTTTGCATTGATCGATGCGGCCTTCACCGGGTCGTTCATCATGTAATCGGTGAGAGGCGTTCTGGTCATTCCGGGAGCCACCGCATTGACGCGTATACCTAGGGGACCCAGCTCAGGGCACATCGATTTCGTGATTCCGGAGATCGCAAACTTGGACGCGACGTACGAGAGCCGATTCGGCACACCGAGAATCCCTGCCCCTGAGGAGATATTCACGATCGCCCGCGGACCTTGGGTGTCTTTCTCGGCCAGCACGAAGGCCTGGCACATGTTTATCGTGCCGTCGAGATTGACAGACATGATCTTGCGATGAGCCTCAGGGTCGAGGTCGACAATTGTTCCTGCACCGGTGATGCCGGCGCAATTGACGAGCCCGTTGATACTGCCGAACTTCTGGTGCATCGTGTCGAGAAGTTTCACGGCTGCGGCGTGATCGCAGACATCCAGCACCGCTCCGTGCACGCGGTCGGCGTTGGACACGTTGGCGATCGCCGCGTCGACCGCCTCCTGCGTGACGTCCACGACGACGACAGTCGCACCCTCGTCGATCAATCGAGCCGAGGTCGCGGCACCGATTCCACTACCCGCGCCTGTCACAACGACAGTCCGGCCTTCAAATCGCAACATCACTCAATCTCCTATGAATTGTCAGAGGCGTCGAGGTCACAGCCAGCTCTGGATGTGACGTGACGCACGTTCGCCTGTGAAAGACAGTTTCATATGTAGACGGTTGCGTCAAGGTCGGGTGCCCGCCGACTCGCACACCAGGTGACACTCGCGTGGCAGATCCACCGAAAAGGCACACGTCGTGGGTAAGTCGGATGAGGTACTCGATCCGTAGCGCGCGCGTTGTGAATTCGATGCTGCCGAACGGCGGTATCTGGTCGACCGCGCTCCGGCTCCGCGGCCCACGAGCACAGCTCCGCGGCGACGAAAAGTGGGAGCCATCCCGGCTGCAATTGCAAGGGTTGCCGGATTGCATGACTACGTCAGCGGTGGTTCTGCGCAACGTGCGAATCGACTTTGCGGTAACCAATGCGCTGGGCCGAGCGGAGCACGCTCCCCTACTTTGCGAAGGTCGGCGAGCCGACATCGCCCGCTATCAGTTGCTGAATACCTCGGCCCGGTACTTCGTTCCGGATTGAGGTGGAGCTGCACCTTCGTCCGTACTGTTGCTCTTGTCCGAGGCAGGACGGGCCCAAACAACCGCGCGCTGCCTGAGCTCATCGGCGAAATGGGCACCAATCAACGCGGGATCCAAGTCGAAGCGAACGGGCCCGAACGGCATTTCTACTACGACTCCAAGTTTGCGGTGGCGACGGGTGGCACCGACCATGGACGGCTAGTCGGTGAACCATCGTCGCCGACGGAGAGGCGTTTCAGAATTGTTGATGACAAGTCGGCGGTGCCGGGCAGATGACGGCCCACATCAAGTCGACCGTCCAACCGTTTGGATCCGACTCTGCATCTCGAGGTTGCTCTTAGAGCAGTAGCGTCATCGGTCAGCTCGTTCAACCGCTCGTGAGGACGTCGATTGTCCACATTCCAGGCGTGTACGAAGCCACTCGTACCCGATCATGGTCAAGTACCAGCAGATCTCCGCCTTGCATCACGCGAATGAGGTATGCATTTGGGTAGCAGTCTGCTCCCCCATCGCTGATCACGTGGATACAGCTGCGGTTCGAGACCTGACAGTCTTTTGCGATCGTTTCTCTCGTTTTCGCGGTCATTCAGCTGCTTTCGGGATCATATGAGCGTCGGCTAACCTCGGAGATCGGAACTTCAAGATTTTTTCAGACCAATTTCACAACTTCCTTATATCAAAATCCAGTATCGAAAGCCGATACCACTTATAGGCCTGGTAGTGACTTCTCCCTGACGTCGCTCCCCGTACCAACAAACCGGTAGGAGCAGATCGGAGGTCGACATGACCAGTTCACACTGATGATTCATCCTCTTACGGTGCCACCAAGTCGCGACTTCGAGGGGCGTTGGTCGCGGGCCAATCCCCACGACTCAGCCTGAATTGCTGAGACTGATAAGCCGTATCGAGTTTCGATATTGGACTTGGCTCACCAGATAGTGGATAAAGAAGGCTGACGGTGACGGAATCTACCAATGCAGCCGATGCAAACAGTAGTGACCCCGATGGTTCGCTGCATCAGCGAGTGCTCGACAGCCGTATCCCGGCCGTCCCGAACGTGGAAGGACCTGACCATTCTCGCATCTGACACGCCCGAGCTAACCCCTGCTCTCGCGGAGCGCATCCACAGACACCAGGTCGTTATTATTGGCTCCGGGTTCGGTGGATTGTTCGCGGCGAAACAGTTGCGTAAAGCCAACGTCGACGTCACGCTCATTGCCAAGACCACTCATCACCTGTTCCAGCCCCTGCTGTACCAGGTGGCAACCGGGATCCTGTCCGAAGGCGAGATCGCCCCGTCGACCCGGTTGATCCTCAAGGATCAGCACAACGCATCGGTCATCCTCGGCGATGTCACCGCCGTCGACCTCGACGCGAAGGCCGTCACGTCCCGCTTCCTCGAGCGCGTCACCGTCACCCATTACGACAGCATCATCGTCGCCGCGGGCGCGGGTCAGTCTTATTTCGGCAACGACCACTTCGCCGACTATGCACCCGGCATGAAGACCATCGACGACGCCCTCGAACTCCGCGGCCGTATTCTCGGCGCATTCGACCAGGCCGAACTCGCAACGGATCCAGCCGAGATCGAGAAGCTGCTTACCTTCGTCGTCGTCGGCGCAGGACCGACCGGAGTCGAAATGGCCGGTCAGATAGCCGAGTTGGCGCACAAGACGCTCCGTGGCACCTACCGCCACATCGACAGCCGCAGTGCCCGCATCATCCTGCTCGACGCCGCACCGAAGGTACTGCCGCCGTTCGCCGATTCCCTCAGCCAGGCCGCCGCAAAGCGTCTGACAAAGATGGGCGTCGACATCCAGCTAGGCGCGATGGTCACCGACGTCGATGCCGACGGCTTGTCGGTCAAGGACGGTGACGGCACTGTTCGACGCATCGCGGCCCGCACGAAGGTGTGGTCCGCAGGAGTTGCGGCGAGCCCGCTCGGTAAGCAACTCGCCGAGCAGTCCGGTGCCAAGATCGACCGCGCCGGACGCGTAGTGGTGAACAAGGACCTGACGCTCCCCGGCCGCCCCGAAGTTTTCGTCGTCGGCGACATGATGAGTCTCGACAAGCTCCCCGGCGTTGCACAGGTTGCGATTCAGGGTGGCCGCTACGCAGCACGTACCATATCCGCGGGAGTCGAAGCCGTCCGCGCAGGCCGGGACGTACCGACGCGCAAGGACTTCAAATACTTCGACAAGGGCTCGATGGCGACCGTCTCGCGATTCAGTGCCGTTGCGCAGGTCGGACCGATCAAGGTCACCGGGTTCGTCGCCTGGATGATGTGGTTGCTGGTGCACCTGGTGTACATCGTTGGCTTCCGTAGCCGTCTGACGACCGTCATCTCGTGGCTCACGGCGTTCTTCTCCCGCGGCCGTGGCCAACTCGCGATGACCGAGCAGCAGGTGGACGCACGGGCCGCGATGGTCCGTTTCAATGCGCCCGACCCGAGCGACGCCGGTATCGAAGTCACTGCACCGGACCCAAAATCCGTTACGCGCCCACTGCAAGGAACCCGAGGTTAACCAGCAGACCAATACACGAGTGCGCCGAATGATGCGCTGCCGGCTTCGGATGAGGCGAAGCCAAGCCATTCGCCTTTGATTCGCCGGACTTCGCCGATTTCCGATCGATCTCATGAACCTAGGACAACAATAATGACGCCAATTCTGAAATCGTCCATACCCATCCCGAACCTTCAGCAACCGGCACATATTTGCCCGTCGACGGTGGATATCTGGTCCGTGAAGCCGATGCACTCATGCCGGCCGAAGTCAGCACGATCATTCGTTGTTCGATCTTTACACGTGTACAAACTCGCTTCAATGAGAAACAACTCTGTGATCGCTGATCCAAAATGCTGGCGAACGTACAGAGTAGGACTGTAGATGCCGGCCGCTTCGACTCCACACGCACGTCCTGCCAACGCGGCCGGGGACTGGTTAGCAGCGCTTGCCGGCCGGTTGATCTGCGTCATCAGTAAGCCCCTCGAAGCTCGTCATCTCAGCCTCGAATTGTACGCAGCATCGCGTTTACTAGTTCCGGACGGCGAGCAGTGATGTAATCCCTACTTCTACGTGGAGCGCAATTCCCGTGCACGGCGTCGCCAGCATTTCCACGGTTCCCACACTTGGCACTCCCCCCACGTCGGACACCAACGCCATTCCTGGCATCGTCACAACCGCTGCGCAGATCAGTTTTCCAAGGTGGACTCTACGAAGCTCGCGCGATCGAAACAATGTCGAATCTGGCCGATCGGCTAGGTACACGCCTGAGCGCAAAGGACTTCGAGAAGTGAAAGGTCCCGATGACGACCGTCTCGCGGTTCAATATCGTGGCGCGGCCGGACCCATCAAGGTCGCCGAGGACAGCGCCTGTGTAGCACGTTTGCTGGTACACATCGTCAGATCGAACGTAGATTGTCGGCTACACTTCGGTCCCCGTATAGGCAGACTGACTTACGCCAAAGTGGCCCTATCACCACCCACCAACATGCACTGAGCGTTCGCCGTCTCCGAACTGTTCGCAAGGAAGCGCTTCGAAGTGACCACTGGATTTGCTTCACGGAATCGCTTACTCAGTCGGATCTACGCCTCAATTATTGACGTTATCAGGAGTGCAATGCAGCATAGTACCGAGACCGACCACGTCTCATCCGATCAGGCCGTCCCGCGCGGCCAAGTGGCACTCTCAATGTCTGTCCTCATGACACCGGACATGAGCAATTTCTCGGGAAATGTTCATGGTGGTGCGCTACTGAAATTACTGGATCAAGTTGCCTATGCTTGCGCGAGTAGATACGCGCAAACCTATGTCGTGACAATCTCAGTTGACCGAGTAATTTTTCGAGAGGCAATACACGTCGGTGAGCTCGTGACTTTCTCCGCTTCGGTCAACTACACCGGACGGACCTCAATGGAAATCGGTATTCGCGTGGATGCCGAGAACATTCGGTCGGGGCAACTCAGACATGTCAACAGTTCTTACTTCACGATGGTTGCCGTAGACGGGGCCGGCAATCCCGCACCTGTTCCACCACTGCATCCGAGCGGTGAGATCGCCATACAGCGCTATAACTCTGCCCGCGCCCGCAGACAGGGGTTCGCGAACCTGACAACACATCAGCAACCAATCTGACAGTATTCACGAGAGTCCCGCGTGCGACACGGGATTCGGCGGCGCCCGCGCAGATCCTACGAAGGTTGCGGCACTTGTGCTTGAGCGTCGACTACTGCGACTCAGCACACCATCTCCACCAACTCGCTTCGGCCGCAAGCATCGGTCAACTAGAAGCAGCAGGATGGCCAAGTCACGGCGCTCAGGGAATGCGTTTGCACAGCCCCGACACCGTTCTCGGTCGAGTCCTACAAACAGCTCGTGTCCTCGACGAGCAGTGGGTCGCATGGAGATGGTCGATCCCCGGCTCCGGCCTACTCGCGCCGTACCCCGGAGGGCTTCTCGGCGACGGGGTCATTCGCGGACGGGGACAGACGTCCGGCGGTGTGACGACGATAGTTGATCGCCACGATCGAGGTGCCGGAGGTGGCTGTCGGACACAGCTCATCCGAGCGACCGGATACAGACCAGCTGGTTGCTAGCGCGATGAGCGAGGAGTCGTTACGGTGCCTAGTTACCGATGGCACCGAGAGCTGGGAGGCAGAGCAGATGCCGGGGGAATGGAAAGCAGCGGTCACCGGGGCAGGTTCGGGAGTGGGCCGTGAGGTCGCTCTGCAACTAGCACGCTCGAACTGGTCTCTTTCTCTCGCAGACAATAACTTTGATGCCCTCCTCGACACACAGTCAGAGTGCGCGGCTACCACCAACACCGCACACGCGACTCACCTGGATGTCACCAACCGAATCGAAATCGATTCGTGGGCGGCGTCGTCACGCTCCGCACTGGGCGGTATCGATGCGGTCTTCAACGTCGCAGGCGTTCTCTACAGCGGCGATGTCATCGACACTCCCCCAGCTGACTTCGATCTAGTGATGGCGACCAACTTCGAGAGTGTCGTCAACAGCTCTCGCGCTTTTTTGCCGGACATCCTGAAGTCGCGTCGAGGTCGAATCGTCAACGTGTCGTCTGCATTTGGTGTCATGTCTGCACCCGGCTATTCGGCGTACAACGCATCCAAGTTTGCCGTACGAGGTTTCACCGAGGCCCTCAACCAAGAACTGCGGCTGGCGTCACGAACCGCGCGTGCGACCTGTGTGATACCTGGTGGACTCAAGACGTCGATCGCTCGGACGGCGCGGGCGGCACCAGGCGTTGATCACGCGCGGACTGCCGATTTTTTCGATAGCCGCATAGCCCGAACCACCCCCGAAGTGGCCGCCCGAAAGATCATTGCGGGTGCGTGGAGGGGGAAGTCGCAGGTGACTATAGGGAACGACGCCCGCCTCGTCACCGCGACCACGCGCGTACTTGGCCCTCAGTACCAACGGCTGCTGCCTTCGCTCCAAGCACTACGACGGACCTAACAAGTCGTCATCAACAGAAACCATTCACCAGACCTGCGGGGGTCGGTCAACTATGTCGAACAGCTGGATCCTGATAGAGACGTTCGGAGACGCGGAGCCTACCGTGATTGGAGTTGGGTCTTCGCCCAAATCCTTTGTTCCACCTCGTAAAGTTCTCCGCAGCTCCACCAGCCGCGAAGAGGCAGTCGCCGCGGTAGCTGAGGCGCTTTCCACAGGCACCGTAGTGGATCGGCCATGCAAAGACCGCTACAGGCGAATTCTGGCCGAACCACTGCACACCTTCGCGGGCCGTACACATGGCGCATGGGTGTGGCTCGGCCAGCGCGACGAGACTCCACCTCGACGAGACGCCGCCGGGGCGTGGCAGTTCAACCTAACCAAGAGCACAGCAAGCGGTAGCAACGATCTACTCGACCTTTACTGCGTTCCGCAAGACGAGCGCGAGACGCAGCGTGCACTCGCCGGAGCGTTCACCCGACTTGTCACCAACCGGGACGAGAGCGAAGCTATGGCCAAGATCGTGCAATCAGCGCCGGGCACCACTCACCAAGCGGTCTGGACAGTGAGGCGGGACGACGGCGAACTTCGAGCCGCGCATTTCTCGTGCCGGATGATTGCCGAAGACGGGATTTCGGGCACCGAAGTCATCCTGAGGGGTATCACCCAGGACATCGGCCCCGCAGGTGAAATCAATATCGCTCCCCCACCCACGATTCTCGAGCATCGCGTTCTGGAGGCTTCCACCAAGGAGGGCGAGTACCGCGCACTGGTCAACCTTAGAAATCTGAGCTTGCTGCGCTGGTACAACTCTGAACCTGCACCGAGTATCTGCTGGGAAAACCTTCCTGACGAACCGGTACCGGCGATTCATCCGGACGACATACCAATTGCGAAGCAAATGTCGAACGCACTCGCACGCGAACGCACCAACGGCGTGCTTCGGTTCAGAACTCTTGACGGCGACTGGAAGCCGATGACAATTGATGCCGTTCTAGTTTCACTCGATCAGCACACCACGGCCGCACTCGTCACTCTGACCGAATTGTGCGAGGAGTAAATAAGTTCGCGGACCCATGCGGACCCACATAGCCCACTCCGGACTGAGTGCAGTTGAAGCGTGAACTCCGAAGGTGCGTTTAATAGTTGCGTTTTTTACAAGGATTGTGCGCGTGTCGTGCGGGCATCGCGAGTCCGACTCCACGCAGCTGCCACTGTTCGAGTCGACACACCATACGTTTCGGCGAACGACTCGATGCGCTCCTCGGTCTCGGACTTTCGCCCACGCTCGATGTCGGCGAGAACGGTAGTCGACATCCCGAGCAGCTGCGCAGCGTCACCCTGGGACAGCGCCGCATGCACCCTCAGGTCGGACAATTTGAGCTGAGACTGCGGGATCGGAACCAGCGCCGCTACGGACGTGTGCAGGGCGTTCGCGATTCGGCCAAGCGTCGCAGGCGGTGGCGTCGAGCGTCCAGTTTCCCAGGTCGATACCGCCTGCCTCGTCGCGCCCACCTTCGCCGCGAGGTCGTCTGCACTGAACCCCGCCCGTACCCGTAGCTCACGCAACCGGTCGGCGCGAAACCCACGAACTCCGCTTCGCGGCACTGTCCCCAACTCCCTGTCGACCTTTCAAGACAGTCCCATCTTCCTCGATCCGTCATGACCTTGGACTCTTGTGCGTTTTATAGTTGCGCGTTACAGTTGCTGTCATGCATCCCTTCGATCTCGGTGCTACGGAGCTGAACCAATTGCGCGGTGCACTGAACCTGTTCTACAGTCCTGATGCGCGCCCAAAAGGGATTCCTCGGTGCTTGCCTATCTCGGCACTGCTTGTAGCGCGGGACATCAGGTCGGTCTGTTCAAAGAATCCGTCCGATCATTCCTGTCGGGAGTTCCACATGTTCGCGTCGCTCGCCCTTGCCGCATCGCACATGCCATCGACGGCTCAGACCAGCATTTACCGTCGTCGAAGTTCAGCGTTGAGCCGTTACGGACGAGGTGCGACAGCAAGCGCATTCGACCGACATTGCCGTTTCCGTCGAAGTCACGGGGCCGAACCGAAGTGAGCACCGCACGGGATGCGATGGAGCCGAATTTCCTCCCAGAGCATCAGTTCTGCACGGCGATCGTCGTGAATCGGACACATGGCGACTTGATTGCATGCTCGCTCGACCACGGGCATTCCGGTCGCCATCAATACATCGGTGACGACGGAGCACTGCTAGCCGAGTGGAAGCCATCCACATCGTGCAACGAGCGGTCCATTCCTACCCGTATGCCGTAGACCTGGCAGTTCGGACTGCCCCGACTCGAGTGGGCTTTCGCTGATAGCCCCACTCGTGAGCTACAGGAGCTCCCCCGCGCCTTGTAGCTCGACCGGTGGACCGGCGCGAGGGTCGCGTAGTAAGCGCATTTCATCATGTTCAGCGCTGCGTGGCCCCGCCGGGACATCGCCCCTCGAACCCACACCCGTTCGCACAGAAAGGATTCCGTACCTGATGTGGATTTTCCAGCAGCCTTGGTTCTGGTCGGTGGTCTTCGGCTGGCTCTGAGCCTCTAGCACGTGATGGGTGCGTGCAACTGCCCCACAACCTATCGATCGCACGCACCCATCCACTTCTCCCCACCGACTCACTAAAACCAATTGTCGCCAGAGTGATTGTCCCGCAGACGCATTCACCAGCACGACCCGATCGCCGGGTCGCACCAGGAAGGGATCGGCACCAATGCCAGCATCACAGGGCACCGGACACCACCGCTCATCCAAGAAGCGAGGGCGGGTGATCAAATCGCTGCCCGCCGTGGCCGCGGTGACGATCGCCGGCCTGACCGTGCAGGCCGCTCCCGCGCAGGCTGCACCATCTCAGCCGGGAGTGACCAGTCCTCGAGGATCACAACCGGGGGTCACGAGCACACCGCAGACGGCACCGGCCATCCCGCCGCCGCCAGCTCCGAAACCGCGCCAGTACTTGGACGGCTACCAGCCCTCACCACAGGTGCAGCAAACCCCATCGCGTAGCTACGACGACTACTTGGCCGGTAACCAGCAGTCCTCGAACTACCAGAACACTTACTACCAGGCCCCCGCTCCGCCGGCTGCCCCGAGTGAAGCACCCCCGGCCCTGCAGGCGACTCCGCCGCCACCGCCGCCACCGCCGCCGGTCCCGACGGTGCAGCGCAAGGTCATCGCCCCGATCGAGGCCCCGCCCGGAACCTTCATCGCCGGCGGCACGTTGGTGCCGGTCGATACCAACATCGTCGACCAGAACCTGCTCACACGTACCAACAACACGTTGCAGGCGATACAAGCCGATGGCGGAAACTGGCTTGTGGACAACGGATTCGCCGACGCGCCCCGCGCCGACCGGATCGCAGCGGGTACCGCGACCGGTGTCATCACCGGTGGCGCTGTCGGCCTCGCTGCATCGGTGGTCCCGGCCGCGGTGATCACCGGCACCGCTGCTGCTGTCGGCGGCGGACTCGGAGTCGCCGCTACCACCGGCACCGGTGCGGTCGTCTGGGGAGGACCGGTGGGTTGGGTCTTCATCCCCGGCGCAGCCGCACTTGCCGGTGCAGGCGTCGGCGCAGCACTGTCGGCACCGATCGTGCTGGGCCTGACCGGCGCAGGCGCTGTCATGGGCGGCATCCTCGGTGCCACCGTCCTCGGCGGCGAGCAGCAGATCATCGAAGAGCCGGCCCCCGCCCCGGCAGTGGTTCCCCCGGCTGCCGACAGCGTTCCGACGATCCCGCCGGCCGCGACAGTCGATCTCCCCGGCCCCATCGGGCAAGTTCGCGACACTCTCGCGGCCGACCCGAACGGCCGCCAGGTTCTCGCGGCGGCCGACAAAGCCGTTCAGAACGCGGCTCCGATCGTAGACAAAGCCGTCAACGATGCGTCGGTGTGGACCGCACCGGCCGTCGAAGCAGCACAGGGGTTCACCTCGAAGGCCCTCGAGCAGCCTGCCGTCGCCGACACCGTCGCCGCGGTCAACACCGCAGCCGCACCCATCGTCGATCAGGCCACTGCCGCTCTCGGCGGCTTGCAGGCGGCGTTCGCACCCGCCTGATTCGCCCTACAGCCAGCTAGTTGAACCAGCCAGGAAGGACACATTCCAGATGATCCGCCGTTCGACGACATCTCCGATTGCCAGTGCCACCGGCCCAGCCCGATCAGGGGTGCCGTCGAGCGCGCCCCGTGTGCCGCGATCGCGCCGACGCGCGATCGCGGCCGCCGGGGCTGCTGTCGTGTTCGTAGCCGTCGCCGCCGCTGTGTTGCTCAGCGGTGGCGACTCCGAGCCGGACACGACAGCCACCGACACGATAGCCGCTTCCTCCGTCGCGCCGACAACCGTTGCGGCCGGGCCGGATTGCTCGATGCCGACCGGTGATCAGAACAGCGGCCCCGGGGTCATCGCCGCGTTCGAGCACGCGTACTACGTCCAGCGATCGGGCGCGGCCGCGCACGCTCTGGTGTCACCGAACGCCCCGGCAAGTGCCCCGTTCACCGTCGAAGCCAACCTCGACGCAGGTATCGCCACCGTCCCGGTCGGCACCACCTACTGCCTCGACATCGACCCGCTGCGCACCGGCTGCTACACCCTCACTCTCACCGAGAGCGGCCCGAACGGGCCTGGGACGCAGTACCGCCAACGGATCACCACCGACAAGGTCGACGGTCGCTACGTCATCGCCGCCATCGAGCAAGCGTGATCACCCACCGCCGCCACAGCGCGAGATCGCCGCAGCACCGCGGCGAACAGCCACCACGAAAGGAACGTCAGGACATGAGCGATGCAGCGAGCGAATGGGCCGAGGCCGCCACCGCAGTACGACAGGCACGCGAGACCCTCGAGGCGTCGACCGCGAGCGAGATCCGCGCATGGGCCGAAAAGTCCGGGCTGACCGACTGGTCGATGTGGCAGAAGATCAAACGAGAGCTCTACAAGCAGCTCGCCCTCGACTACGACGGATTGCGCGCCAGCGAAGCCGAGCAGGTCACCGACGCCGTCGCCTCCGCGGCATCGGCCGCACCGGTGGTCGAGCTCTACGCCGCAGGTGATGAGCGTGGCAGCTTCGCAGTGGTCGGAGACGGTGACGAAACAGCCTGGTACGGAACATTTCACGCCAAGGATGCGGTCTTTCGGCAGGGCGATCAAACATCGGCCGACGACTCGGCGGCCGGCAAGGCAGCCTTTCTCGCCGGCAAGCTACGCGAAGAGCTCGACGCCCCCGCGATCCGGCTGATACTGCATATCTCCAACCCGCACCTCGACGGCACACGGCTCGCAGCTCTCGCCGCGCGATACGGAGTGCACCTCGAACGCCTCGAGATCGACGACGAGAACCCGGCCACCGTGTGGTGCGAGGTTCCCGGACACCGTCCGTGGCAGGCCATCCGGCTCTCCGATCTGCTCGTCGACGATCAAGCGGAGGTCGGCTGATGGCCGAACAGCACCCGCGCCCAGACGTCGACAACCCCGTCGCGGGGTACGAAGCCGAGGACACCGTCAACCTCCGCGCTCAACGCCTACGACGACCCGAATCCGAACCGGACGAACAGCCTGCGGAGGAGCCGGCCGACGACACGGCACCGGACCCGTACGGGGTCGGGCAGGGCGCATTGGCAGCGGTCGAAACACCCGACGTCGACCCCGCAGCGTTCTACCGAGCACGACTGTTCGACCGCCAGGAAGAAGACCCGACCGCCGAGCCCGCCGAAGCAGGGCTGAGGGGCCGGATCAACGCCGCCCTGGGAACTCATCTCAAGCCCAAGCCCACCTCGGCCGAAGTCAGACTGCGTCAGTCGATTCGCGTTGTGCAACAACCCCTTCCCGGATGCTCGGTGGTCTCGGTCATCAATCCCAAGGGCGGAGCGGGCAAAACTCCGACATCGGTGCTGCTCGGTTCGACGTTCGGTAAGCACCGTGGCCACGGGGTGACGGTGTTCGACGCCAGCGAATCGCTCGGCAGTCTCGGCGATCGAGCCGCCCGCACCACCGATCCGGAGCTCACGGTGTGGGACCTGCTCGACCATGCACACGAGCTGGCGTCCTCGTCGGCGGTATCGGGATCGCTCAACGCGTTCCTGCGGCGTCAACCGACGATGGAAGACATTCTTGCTGCGGACAATTCGGCCGACCGTGAGCGCAATCTGGGGTGGGACGAATGCGCCGCGGTGATGGCAGTGCTGCGCCGACACCGGGACCTGATCGTCATCGACACCGCCGCCAATCCCTTGGCCGAGTCCTGGCAGTGGGCCGTGCAGCATTCCGATGCCCTGGTCGTTCCGCTCCCGCTACGCCTCGACATCGCCCGGCAGGTCTATCAGATGCTCGAGGGCATCATCGCCCGCGGCTACGGGCACCTGTTGGCGTCGACGATCGTCGTGACCTGTGCAACACCCGATTTCAACCCGCAGTTGGCGTCGGCGGTCTTCGAGGACCTGCGCAATCTCGGTGTCCAGGAAGGCAATTTCATTCAGGCCCCGTACGAATCAGCGCTCGCCCGCGGCGATCGGATCGTCTATAAGGACCTCCCCCCGGACACGATCGAGGCCTACACCAATGTCACCGCGCTGGTCGCCGACAACGTCGCCGCGGCACGAGCCGGCGCGGCCTATCAGTTCACCGATCCGTATTCCCCGCAGCCGGTGTACCGCCAGCCCGACAGCGCACCACCCCCACAGCTCTCGCAGTGGGAGCGGCGCAGCCGCGACCGTCGCGGAGCCTGACCCGTCCCCACCCCGCTCGAGCACACGAGGAGAACACCATGACCGGCCAGAGAACGCTCACCACCGCGCTACGACGACCGCGCTGGGCGCACTCCGCGATGGCAGCAGCCGCCGCGGTGGTCCTGGCCTTGGGCGCTGTCCCAGCACACGCCGCACCGGCAGCGACGGCGGCGACCTCGTGCGCGAAGTACGTCGCGATCATGGCCCCGGGTACGTGGGAGACCAATGCCGCGGCGAATCCCACCACCCCGGTCGGGATGCTCGCCACCGTCGGCAACGCCCTGAAACAGAAGTACGGCAACGACATCGAGGTCTACTACCCGGCATACGCGGCGTCGGCGTTCGACAAGGGCCGTACCTACGCCGACAGCAAGGAAACCGGCAAGAGCGCCATCAACAACATCCTCACCTCGGCGTGCGCGACGTCGAAGTTCCTGCTCTCGGGCTACTCCCAAGGCGCGGACGCCGCCGGCGACGTCGCCGCCGAGATCGGTAACGGACGCGGCGTCGTTCCCGCGTCCCGGATTCTCGGCGTCGGCCTGGTCGCCGATCCGCACCAGGGCACCGCCGGCGGCACCGTGGTCGGACCGAAGGTCTACGGCCAGGGCATCGGCGGGGTCCGGCCCGAAGGCTTCGGCTCTCTCGCCCCGGTGGTCAAGCAGCTCTGCAATCCCACGGACCTGTACTGCTCGACGAACGCCGGCAAGGACGGTCTGCTCGCGGGCCTGGGCAAGGTCTTGGCGAACAAGCCTGTCGACCCGGCCACCACCGGCGGACAGGCCGGAACCGGGTCAACCGCGGCAGCGTCGAGTACCGCAGTGCCGTCGACGACCGCGCAGGGCGGTGTGACCGGTGCCGGGACACAGCCGGGAACGACGCCGACACAGGCCGGAGGGGTCAGCGATTTCTCGTCGTCGCTGGTCTCGGACTTCTCCCGCGTCGATCTGGCCGGTGCCGCGAACACCGCATCGACTCTCGGGGAGCGGGTAGCCACCCTGCCCGACTCGGTGGGAACCAACCGCACTCAGTCGCAGGTCGCCAGCGTCGGGGCCTCCGCGACATCGTTGCTCAACACCCTCGAACCGGTCGCCGACGTGCAGTCGGTGATCGCCGCGAACCCCGGCATCCGCTCGACTCTCGACACCGCCCCGGAAGGATCACCGGAGGCCAAGACCTCGACGGTGCTCGACGCACTGGACCAGATCGACATTCCCGCAGTCCTGAGCACAGCGACCTCGATCGCCGACACCGCATCGTCGGTACTGGGCGGCACCGGCACCACCGCCGGCCTCGCAGGCACTGCGTCGACCCTGGGCGGGCAGGTCGCACCGTTGCAGTCCGTGTCCCCGGACGCGCTGACCTCGGCAACGCAGGTGCTCTCGCTGCTCAAGCCGAAGACGGTGGTCAACCAGGTCGTCAACGTCGCGACCGGCTTCACGAGTCTGGACTACCAAGGCATCGTCGACAACCTGATCGCGTTGCCGCAGAAGGTCGCTGCACTCGATGTCACGGGATCGCACAAGATCGCCGGAGATCTCAACAACCAGTTCGCACCGATCGTGAAGATGGCCGCGGGAGTGGATCTGCACACCCTGTCGGTGTTGGTGGCGATGATCCCCGACCCCAGCGGCTCGGCGCAGATCGCCTCCCTGGTGCTGAGCTTGCTCGGCAACGTCGACGTGATCCGCCTGGCCAACGATGTCGGCGCGATTCAGGAAGTCGCGTGGAAGATCCTCGAAACCGGCAACCTCGCGGCCACCGCCGAGCTGCTTCCCATCGGGCTCGACCTCGCCTCGGTCGCGGTCGGAGTCCTGACCGGCTCGGCCGCCAAGACCAGCCCCGACCAACTCGGCGCACAGACCCAGGTCACCGGACAGTCCGCAGCGATCGGCCAGCAAGCCTCCACCGGCGATTTCGCCGGTCTGGCAGGCAGTCTCGTCTCACTGGCCTCGTCACCGAGTGCCGGCGATGCCGCGGAGCTGGTCGGTGCCGGTATCGACGCCGCGACGTTCTTCGCCTCCGGTGCGCACCAGTCCTACGGCGACTTCAAGGTCGACTCCACCGGCCGCAGCGCCCTGCAATGGCTCATCGACTTCTTCACCCAGAAGATCGGGGGCTGACCGGCGACCACCGAGCAGGCTCTGCAGCCGGGCGGGTATGACGCAGAGCAGCCGAAAACTACAGCACCACAACCGAACTACACGTACCACCACAGGTGTCCGGGCGGGCACTGATCATCTTTTTCGATTCGTGAGGACATGCACCGATGGCAGCATCACAGCAGGGCAGCAAGGGCAGTGCCGGCGCACTGAGCCTGCTGCTGATCGCCGCCGTCGCTGCGATCGGCATGTTCGGTGTCCTCTCGGGCGATCGCACACCGCCGGTCGACGAAGGCACCTGCATGCCTGCCGGCGCGGCCGTAGTGGCCCCGCACTCGGGAACAGTGGTGATGCCGCTGCGTGAAGGCACCTATCAGGCCACGAGCGGTTTCGGTGCCCGCACGAACCCGGTCACCGGCGAAGCCGAAGGACACCAGGGCCAGGACTACTCCGCCCCGATCGGAACCCCGATCTACGCGGCCACCGACGGCACGGTCGTCAAGGCCGAACACGCCAGCGGGTTCGGCAACTGGATCATCATCGACACCACCGTCGACGGACAGTCGCTCTCGACGGTCTACGGCCACATGAACGACGACGGCGTCGGGGTCACCGCGGGCCAGACCGTCAAAGCCGGCGACCCGATCGGCGGCGTCGGCAACGCCGGACAGTCCACCGGCCCGCACCTGCACTTCGAGGTCTGGCCCGGCACCCGCCTCGCATCCGGATCGAGCCCGGTCGATCCCGTCGCCTGGCTCGCCGCCGCCGGTGCCACCGCACCGACCGCCACCGCAGACGTCCTCGCCGCAGCCCCGGCCGGCCCCTCCGCCGCGACCCCGACCACCGGTGCCGCGGCGCAAGGCGTATCGAGTCGATCGGTCAAACTCGCCGCCGCCATCAAACCCGGCTGCGGAGTCCCGGCCGGATCGACCGGACTGCGACCGGGGTCGGTCCCGGCGGACTTCGAGCCGTGGATCGTCAAGGCCGGCACCGTCTGCGCAGAGGTCACCGCCCCGGTCGTCGCCGCGCAGCTCGAACAAGAGGGCGGCTTCAACGTCAACGCCCACAACAACGGTTCCGGCGCGGACGGACCGGCGCAGTTCATGCCCGCCACCTGGGCCGCGAAAGGCGTCGACGGAGACGGAGACGGCCGCAAGGACACCCGCAGCATCGCCGACGCGGTGATGAGTCAAGCCGCCTACGACTGCGAGCTAGCGGGCATCGCCAAGGACTCGCTCGCCGCCGGCAAGGTCAGCGGCGACCTGACCGAGCTGTACCTGTCGATGTACAACTGCGGGCCCGGTGCGACCCTCTCGCAGGGCCGGGTGTGCCAGAACGCCGAAACCCTCGACTACGTCGCGAAGATTCCCCGCCGCGCACCAGAAGCGTTCTCCGTCGCCGTCCCCCAGGCCACGCCGGGCATCGTCCCCGGTGGACCGTTCGGTCAGAACGTCGTCGCGGCCGCGATGCGCTGGCTCGGCACCACCTACGCCTGGGGCGGAGGCGACCGCAACGGCCCCACCCGCGGTGTCAGCGACGGCGGCGGCCGCGCGGACATGATCGGCGACTTCGACAAGGTCGGCTTCGACTGCTCCGGACTGGTCCTCTACGCCGTCGCACAAGCCTCGGGCGGTGCGATCGTGCTCCCCCACCAGGACTCGGCACAGATCGCCGACAGCCGCGGCCGCGTGATCGCCACCCCCGGCGAGCTCGCTCCCGGCGACATCATCCAACCCCACTCGGGCCACATCTTCATCTGGCTCGGCGGAAACAAGGTCGTCGAGGCACCGCAGTCCGGCGACGTCGTGAAGGTATCGGACTGGACCCCGCCCGCGAGCGGCCTGACAGCACGGAGATTCGGATGAGAACCACCCACACCGCGTTCGCCGCAATCCTCATCACTGCAACGGTTCTCACCGCGTGCGGTGGCCAGGAGACCGGCGGCACCGACGCCCCGTCGATCCCGGCGCAGCAGTGGACCCCGGGTACGCCACCGCCCACTGGCAGCGATCCCACCCGCACCCCGGCGCCGGCCGCGACCACGCTGCCCGACATCGCGGCAGGGGTGGACCGCCAGGACCCGGACTCGATGGCCACCGCGGCGTTGACGGTCTGGTTCACCTGGAACACCGCCGTCGACGCCGGACCCAACGATGCCGCCGCCCGCACCGCACCGCTGCTCACCGCCGACTACGCGCGCGAGATCACCTCCACCACAGCGCAATCGAGCCCCGGCGCGCAGTGGCTGGACTGGGCAGCGCGCGGCGCTGTCCTGACCCCCGACCTCGTCGCCGACGACGAACCCGTTCCCCCACAGAACGATTCGACGGCCTACCGCTCCTACCGCGTCACCCAACGCATCGACGGGGCACCGGTGAGCGAGAGGGTCGTCGCGATGATCCTGCGGCGCGGCTCCGACGGCTGGGAAGTGAGCCGCATTCAAGACAAATAACCCCGCCTCGTACATCCACTGGCACTGCAGAACAACGTGTTACGGAAAGGAACCCCCGATGGACACAGACTCCGTCACCACACCCACCACCCGCACACCGCACCGAGCGCGCCGCATCCTCGGCGTCCTCGCCCTCACCGCCGCGCTGACCGTGCTGGCCGGCGGAGTCGCCGCCGCACAGACCGTCAACCCGTACGACGGGGTCAACCCGGACATCGGATTATTCGGGCCCGCTCTGAACCAGACGTGGAAGCGCCTGCTCGCGGCGATCTGGGGAGCCAGCATCGCCCTCGCCGGTCTGTGGGTGCTGACCTCGTTCCTCAGCTCCAGGAAGGCCCGCAAGCGCGGGATGTCCAGCGATCTGAGCGAAGCGGGCGAGGATCTCAAGCTCTCGCTCATCATCTTGGGCGGAGTGGCCGCTGTCTCGCCGATCGTCGGCGCGGTCATACTCCTCGTCCAGCCCGGCGCATAGTCGACCCGGCTCTGACCACCACTCTTACCCCTCCCCGACGCGGGCACCGTCCGCAGAAACGAGTTACCCATCATGGCCATCGACTACCGCAACGTCGGCGCCGAACCCCCAAGCTCGCCCAACACCGGCACCGTCTCTGGTGATCAGCACTCCGACAGCAAACCCGCCCCCAAGCGCTGGATCATTCCCGGGGCCGTCGCCCTGGCGATCCTCGCCGTCGTCTCGGTGATCGTGGTCGGTCTGTCGGGCAGCTCCGACAACTCCGGCGGCGGTGGCTCCGATGCTATACGCGCAGTACACGGACCCACGACGGTGAACAACGGTGTCCCCAGCGGCTACACCCGCGACACCCAAGGCGCATCGACGGCCGCGGTGAACGTGCTCCAGGCGTTCGATCAGGGAAGCCAGGGCCGCATCGACATGAACGATGTCCGCTCGACGATGATCGCTGCCGACCCCGGTGCTGAACTGGCCCGCGAGATCGAACTCGGCAGCAACCGCGACGAGAGCAGCGACGTGATGAACACCCTGCCGGCCGCGGTGCACGTGTCCTCGTTCAGCACCGACGCCGCGCAGATCTCGGTGTGGTCGATGACCACCACCCAGTCCGACATCAACAACACCGGCACCGTCGCTGTCAGCACGCTGTGGGCAACCACCGACATCTCGTTGGTCTGGCAGGACGGGGACTGGAAGGCCAAGGACTGGTCCTACCGCCAGGGCCCGCGCCCGGAAGACGCCTCCTACCCGGCCGCTGATTCCGCGCTCGGCGGTCAACTGACCGCCGGGTATTACACCTTCTACATCGACTAGGAGAGAACATGATTCGCCGTCTCGTTCTCATCGCGGTCACCGCCGCACTGGTGGCACTGTTCGGATCACCCGCTGTTGCGCTCGCCCAGCCTTCCGCCGTTCCCGCTCCCGCACCGGGGGCGGTCACCGCCCAGCAACCGGCCTCGAGGCTGCCTGCGCACTTTCCGGACGATCTCAAGAAGTTCATCGGCGGTACCGAGGAATTTCGGAGCGGGCCCTGGTTCACGGGGAACTGCGCAGACCACGGCGGCGACCTGGGAACCTATATCTCCCAAGCACTCACGAACGAAAACCGGCTCCTGTATTGGACGGCATCGGACGAGAACAAAGCCGTCATGCTCGGCGGTGCGGGCGCGGTCGGCAGCGACCCGCAGGCCCAGGCCACGGCCGGGATCACCCGTCAGGCCGTCGCCGACGGGACCGAACCACCGGCCGACGCTCTGCCGACGGTGTTTCCGGCCGGGGACACCAGCTTTCACCCACCGACGGGAACCTGCGCCGCCGACCTCGCTCGGTGGGGCACCAAGGAATGGGGCACGTGGGGCTTCGCCTGGGCGCAGAGCCCGGACGCGGACTCGCTGACCGCGATCAAAGCGCTGCCCGGTGCCGACAAGGTGCCCGACGCCGCCTGGTCGGACCCGTGCTCGCAGGGTTCGGGCGACCAGTACTGCATGCACGCGTTCTTCGTGGACTGCTCGAAAGCCGAACGGGCAGATGCCAGCCGCTGCCAGGACTGGAACTTGTCGATCGGACGATTGTTCGCCGGCACCGCGAATTGGATCGACAAGAACACCTCGTTCACCGAACGCCTCGACGACACCCTCGGCAAGGTCATCGCGGCCACCCCGCAGTACAAGCTCGGCAAGGCCTACCTGCAGGCGTTCTCGTGGATCTCGGAGGCAGCGAACGACGTCGTCGACTTCGTCACCGATCCAACAACCGTCATCGACGACTGGGTCAACGCCACCAAGAGCGGGGCACTCTCACTCACCGACGCCGTGCTGCGTGGGTTGACCTCGACCGGCGACTTCGATCCCACCCAGCAATGGTTCGTGACCTATTACGCCGGGTCGACAGGTCTGGGAATCATGGTCATGTCGCTGGCGGTACTGCTGGCGATCATGCGATCACGGCACAAGGGCTCACCGTCGGAGCTGGTGGCCAACGTCTTCGGCTACATGCCGGCCGGGGTGGTGATGATGCTGTTCTCCCTGGCCCTGGCTCAACTGGTGATCGAGTTCGCGACGGTGCTCACCGAGGGCATCGCCAGTTTCAGCGGATCCACGATCACCGAGATGGTGGAGAACATCTACGCCACGATGGGCACGCTGAACAAGGACACCGTCGTCGGCGGCTCGATCGTCGGACTGGTCTTCTTCGGCATCCTGCTGCTCGGCGCGATGTCGGTCTACCTGGGTCTGCTCATGCACCAGATCGGGCTTCCGCTGACCGCGTGCGTCGCCGGAATCGGCTACGGCATGTGGGTGCACCCGACGTGGCGAACCAAAGCTCTGCGGCCACTGTTCACGTTCGTCGGCATCGTGCTCAGCAAGCCGATGCTGTTCCTGCTCATCGCGATCGTGCTCGCCGGGGCCAACAACGCTCTGCTCTCGGGCGGCGGCGGCTCGGGAGACCTGACCTCGCTCGGCGCTCTCGTGCTCGTCGGTGCCTCGATGGTCGTCGTCGGCCTGGCACCGTGGGCGATGCTCAAGTGGGCACCGATCCTGCCGACCAAGGCCGACTCCGAAGGGTTCGGCGGCGGCGGTGGCTCCGTCGCCGGCGGTGTCATCGGAGGCGTGGGCAGCTCGGCCCTGTTCCGCAGCCGGAGCGGCGGAGGTGGCGGAGGCGGTTCGACCGTCACACCGCGCTCGACCCGCTCCGGCGACGGCGTCGACAAGGCCACCCGATCCGCGCACTCGGCCCCGTCGAGCAATTCCACTCCCGGCCACACCACCGGGGCCGCCCACAGCGGTGCCGACAAGGGCGGGGCGTCGACACCGAAGCGCTCGACGATGGGTATGGCCGGCCGACTTGGAGGAAAGCTCGCGACGGGATCGGCCGCGACGGTCGCCTCGGCCGGGGCAGCGGCGGTGCCGATCGCCGCGCAGTCCGCAGCGGCGGCGATGAGCAAAGCCAAATCCAGTGCCGAGTCCGCTCCGTCCGAAGCCGAAGGAAAGTAAGCGATGTCGACCGAGACCGTCGAGCACGACAGCGAGCAGAGAACCTCCATCCTGGGCGGTGAGATCGCGCGCCGCGGCATGACCGGGATCTCGGCACCGGTGCTCATCACCTGGACCGCTGCTCTGGTCATCGGCGTCGTGTGCTACTTCGCGGCCGGTGGCGGCGCGATGACCGTCGGGCTCGTGGCCGTGTTCTACGTCGGGGTGTTCGCCTCGACATACGAATTCGGGGACGCTTCCCTGGCAGCGCGGCAGTTGCACCGACTGCGGAACTGGGCGCGGATGCGCCGAGGTGAGCACGTCTACCGCAACGCCGACGACCCCGCCTACGGGATCGCCGATCTCGACCCCGGCTGGGAGTACCCGGTCCCGCTCGGGCGGACCGCCCCGCTCGACGTCGCCGGCACCGGCCTGGACGAGATGTTCATCGTCCGCACCGCCAACCCCGGCGAGCGGGCCTACTACACGGTCGTACTGTCCGTGCAGGGCCTGGCCGGCGGACTGCGCACCGACGCGGCCTGGGCGACGACCTCGGAGAAGTTCGGTCTGTTCAGCGCCTCGATGGCCCGCAAGACCTCGCTCATCCGCGGAGTGCAGCTGATCCACCGCTCCATTCCGGCGGATCTGACCATGCACGAGGACTGGGTCGAGCGGGAGGTCGAAAAGCTCGGCGACATGCGTCTGCGGGCACCGGTGGAGTCCTACGGCGACCTCATCGACACCATCCGCCCGCACTCGGAAGAGCACCGGGCGTACGTGGTGCTCAAGTTCCCCCAGACCGACCACTTCGAGGCCGAAGCCGCACGAGCGGCAGGCGGGAAAGGTGCCCGATTCGAAGGCGGTGTCGCCCAAGTGATCCGCGACGAGACGATGCGCGCGATGAGCAAACTCGTCGCCGCCGGCATGGGCCGCGTCCAGGTCCTCGGTGAGCAGCGCACCTGTGCGTTGATCCGCGCGTTCGTCGACCCGTCGAACCCACTCGATCGACACCAAGGGGCGCGGTGGTCGAACTGCTGGCCCTCGTACGTCGGTGGCCAGGACTCGGTGGTGGTATCCGGACGCTGGCACACCCGTGTCGGGTTCCTCCCGCCGGCGAGCATCGAACCCATTCCATTGGGCCCGTTGTGGCTCGCGCCGCTGCTGACCGGGGTCGCCCCCGACATCGGCGACGACGAGAACCTGCCCTCACCGACGATCCGAACCGTCAGTGTCCGAGTCGATTTCGTACCCGACGCCGTCGCCCGGGAAGCGGCCAGTCAAGACTTCACCCAGGACAAGGCGGCGCAGGAAAGCGCCGCCCGCAAAGGCATCACCGGCGACGGCTCGGCCGAAGTGATGGCCACCGCCTCCGGACGTCGACGCGCCGATCTGATGCCCGGCTCGGGCCATCACGGCACCATCTACTCCCTCGCCGTCGCAGTCACCGGCCGCGACGAAGACGACCTCGAGCGGGCCTGCATGCGCGTGGAGGAAGCCGCCGACGAATCGGCAATCAAAACCATCACCTGGCAGGACGACACGCACGACGTCGCCCTGTTCACCACCCTTCCCTTCGCTCGCGGTCTCGCCGTGACGCGCTACACCAAGTAGCCCAGGAGATTTCGATGCCGCAACACACCACCCGTCGTCCGTCCACCCGACCCGCCGAGACCGAGCAACCGGTACGCCCGCGGTTGCTCGGCGGCGATCGCGAACGATTCGGCGACGGCGGCACCGTCCTCGAGGCCGCGCAGGCGGTCCCGAAGCGGATTGCCCGCCGCAAGCCACCTCGGCGGTTCGCGCTCCTCGACCGCTACGGCTGGTACGAACCCCGCACCGAAGGCGCGTGGAGTACGACCAGGCAGTCCGAAGCGCTGAACCTGGCCATCAGCCGCCGCAGTGCCCGCCACCAGGGAGCGGTGACGGGCCTGAACCGGATCTCCCAGGACCTGGTGATCACCGATCCGTTCGAGCTCTACGGCACCGACATCTCCAACATCAACGTCTGCGTCGTCGGGGACATCGGCAAGGGCAAGTCCTCGATGATCAAGACCGCGTTTCTGTGGCGGCAGATCATCTTCGGCCGCCAGGTGGTGGTCATCGACAAGAAACGTCAGGGCAGCGAAGGCGAGTACTCCATCTTCGCCCGCACCCTCGGGGTGGAATCGGTCCGGTTCAAAACCGGTGGCGGCGGCGCCAGACTCAACCTGCTCGATCCGGCGATCACCACCGGCGGTGAACACGCCGGCGGCCTCGACGGTGTCACCCCGGCCGGTCAGGAAGCCCTCGTGCTCGCCGTCCTCGCCGACACGATGGAACGCCCGCTGACCACACCGGAGAAGAGCGCCGTCGGCCGAGCGTTGGAGCTGGTCAACGCCGACGCCGCCGCCACGGGTCGTGCACCGGTGCTCGAGGATCTCGCGCGCCGCCTCGTCGAGCCGTCCACCGACGACGGCTCGTACTTCGGTGACCGCTGGTCCGAGCGCTCGCTCGAATGGGGCTACGAGCCAGGCTTGGCCCTGCTCCGCCTGGTCGACAGGGACCTCAAGGGCCTCGTCGACGCAGAGACCTCCCCGGAGGTCCGGGAGGCGCTCGAGCACCCCTTCGCGCACTTCGACGTGTCCGCGTTGCCGACCGAAGGGCCTGCGCTGCGGGTGGTGATGACCGTGATCAACACCTGGTTGGCGAACCTGCTCGCGGCACGCTCGTCGGTGTCCAAGCAGACCATTCTCATCGTCGAGGAAGGCTGGCACGTCGCCGAAGGATCGACCGGCACGGTGTTCCGGTCGAACATGAAACTCTCTCGCGGACTGGGCCTGTCGACCGTTTCGGCCTTCCATCACCCCTCGGACATGTCCCACGATTCCCCCGCTCGGGCGCTCATGCAGGAGGCGGGAATCGTGTTCCTGTTCGCGCAGGAACGCTTCGACGACGCCCGCGAGACCGCGGAGATGTATCACCTGCCGCCCGGGTCCATCGACATCATCATGGGCCTGGGCCAGGGCGAATGCCTGGTCAAGATCGGCTCGTCCGACCCGATCCTCATGGAACACGTCCGCTCACCGCAGGAGATCGCCCTCACCGACACCGATGCCGCCGTCAAAGGAGTCACGCCCGCATGAGCACCTCATCGCCATCGCCGTCAGCGGCCAAGCGTTCCCGCGCCATCGAGGTGCGCGTGAGCTCGCCGGCCCCGATCGGGTACGACGACACCCGCTCGAGCACCGGGGGCAGGTTCGCATCGCCCTCCGCCGCAGCACGATTCGCCGTCAGCCACGCCGCGGCCCTCGACGCCGGTCGCTCCGCCATCACCGTCACCATCACTGCCGACGGACACGACGACGTCTGTGTGTCCGGCACCGCCGGCGAGATTACCTGCGCGCTCGCCGCCATCGCGATCTACAGTGCCGGCGTCCGCGCAGCGCGGATACCGGCACCGGGCTACCTGCGTGCCGCCGGCGACGAGGTCGCCCTGCCGATCCAGTGGCGGGGCAGCGTGGGAGTGGAGCCCGGCGTCGATGTGCGCGTGCTCTCGACCCGGCCCGACCCGCTGCCGAACTCGACGCTGCTGCTCGGACAATGGGCACCCGACCTCGCGCACCGCCTCGCGCACGACCTCGCCCGCTCGATCACCGAGCGCAGTGGTCAACGGAGCCCGGCCACCGTGACCTATCTCCCCGACCAGGGGCGGTACGAGATCACCCATCCCGACCCGATTTCCGATACCGACGCCGACGCGGTGGCCCGGTCCATCCGGATCACGCAGCTGCGAGCCAACCTCGCCGCCCTCGACCCGGTGGCCGACGCGGACTGCGCTGTCGGTCTCGCCGCCGAGCTGCATGTGCTCGAAAGCTATTCCCGCCGTGCCCCTTCCACCGACGACAGGACAGTTCGATGAGTGCGATGCAATCCCCTCCCCGTAGGCCCAGCGATCCGTTCGTTCCGTCCGAGGTCTGGGTCGGTGCCACTCTGATCGTGGGTCTGGTGTTCGCTATCGCCGGGGGCGGCATGGTCTCCTCGCTGGTGTCGGGCAGGGTGATCGCGATGCCCACCAGCCTCGCTGAGCTGTTCTCGATCTTCCGTGGGTTGGTCACGAACCCGTCGGACCCATCGGCAGCGTGGCCGGCGACCGGGCAGCCGGGCCCGGCGTGGGTGACCTGGGTGTGCATTCTGGTGCTCGGTGCGCTGTATACCGCTGTGGCACTGTGGATCAGCTCCGAGATCGACGACTGGCAGCACCCCCGCAGCCAGGCCCGCCGCGGTTTCGCCGGCCGACGTGAGCTCGCCCGGGCGGGTATCGACGACAAGAGTGTCCGCACCGCCGCCGTCGCCACCCGTTCGTCGTTGAAGGGCACGCGGGCCTCGAAGCTGGACGCGAGCGAGGTCGCGATCGCGTTGGGCCGCAACATGGTCGACCCCGACAGGGTCGTCTACATCAAACAGAACGACTGCATGCTCGTCGAGGGCGTCACCGGCTCGGGTAAGACCTGGCGCGTGGCGTATCAGCGCTGCATGGACGCACCTGGTCCACTGCTGGTGACCTCGACGAAAGTGGACCTGATCTCGGCGTCGTACGAGCACCGCGCCGCGCTCGGCCGAGTGTCGATCTTCGATCCGGACAACATCACCGGATGGCCCGACCCGATCCGCTGGTCGATCCTCTCCGGATGCCAGGATCCGGACGTGGCGATCCGCCGCGCACAGAGCTTGGTGTCGGCAATGCCTATGGGAGACACCAAGAACGGCGGCTACTGGGAGGACAAAGCAGTCGTGCTGCTGCGCTGTTACCTGCACGCGGCTGCGATCAGTGGTGCGGATCTGGCCACGCTGCGCGTGTGGGTGAACTCGCGTAAAGGCCGCGAACCACGCGAGATCCTGATGCGGACGATGCCCGGCTGGGAAGCCGAACTCGGCCAGATCCTCGACTCCGGATCGGATTCCTCCGACGACATGATCGGCGCGGCCAGCAGACTCCTCGTCCCGCTCGCCTCCCCCGCACTGCTCAAGGCGGTCGATGTACCGATGCGCGAGTCGTTCGACATCGACGAGTTCATTCGATCCGGCGCGGACACGCTGTATCTGGTGTCGAAGGGCAAGGACAATTCTGCGGCACCGTTCATCGCGGCCCTGGCCAGCGAAGTGCACTACCTCGCCGATCGCCACTCACAGAGCCTGCCCGGTGGCCGATTCGATCCCCCGATCCGATTCGAGCTCGACGAAGTCAACAACGTCGCCCCGATACCGGGCCTGCCGGATCTGATGTCGGACTCGGGCGGCCGAGGCATCACCATCCACGCCTACGCCCACAACGAAGAGCAGAACAAGCTCCGCTGGGGCGCGGTCGCGGGCAAGATGTTCGCCGACAACTCCCCCGCCCGCCTGATCCTGCCGGGCCTCAAAGGCGACGAGCTGCAAGCGATCTCGAAGATGCTCGGCGACCGATACGAATGGCAGCCCTCCGGCAACGCCCAGTCCGGCCCGACGCTGCGAGAGGTACCGGTGATGTCGCCGGCGCAGATCCGTCAGATGGACCCCGATCAAGGCCTATTGATCTACCGGACCGCGCCGCCGATCCTGGTGCACCTGCCGACAGTGTGGGACGAGAAGGAATCACGCGCCGCGGTGCTGCGCTCGCAGAAGGTGTTCGACGAGATCGTGGCGTTGGGCACCGCGCCTCGTGCCGAGCTCCGGTCCGGCGCGGTAGTGCTCGACAAGGTCAGTGACGGGACGACTTTGTCGTGACCGCACCGGGGGCCGAGCAAGAAGAATTGGTGCCGTCACGGTTCACCTGGCGCTACCTCGACGCCGAACAGGCTCGGGCCCTGTGGTCGGAGCTGATCGACTGGACCACCTGGCTGCGAGAGCGCTACGAGCTCGGCACCAAGATCCCGCCGTGCTGGTACCGCCACGATCCCGTCGTCGAGGAACTGAGCGCCCTGATGGCGGCGTGGACCGATGCCTACTACCGCGGTGACGAGTACCGGGACGACCTCACCGCCTGGCACACCCAGTGGTTCCGCCCGCTCATGGCGCGCATCCGTGACATCTCGGACTTCGACAGCTGCACCCACGATCGGTGCGCGCACCGCCCGTTGCCGTCGGCCACGCTCGCCGGCAACGAGGAGTTCGTCGCCGCCGACGTCGACGCCCGCCCCGAACCACTCCCTGCCCCGCCTGCACCGGTCGTCGACGTCACCACGGCCGAGGAAGTGCGCACCATCCCCGCCGACGACATGGACATGGCCATCGACTCCGGCCTCGCCGGACCGCTCGACCCCGCCGACCCCGACAGCCCCGTGAGCTTCGAGGGCATCGAATGGACCTTCAACGCCCGCATGGGTGCCTGGGTTCCTTCTACCTGACCGTCAATTCCACTCCCTGAGCTGCGGGCCTGTACAGCTCGAGCGTGGCCGCGACGCCGTACATCCCGCCCGGATACGGCCCGCGCGGCCACCGAAGAGAGCAGGGCCGCCGAACCCGGGCATCGGCCGGACGTTCCCCGCCCGGACGCCGGCCGATGTCCGGGACAATTCCGGAGCTTCATGTCAGTTTTGAAAGAGTGATGTAGCTCACACCGAAGTATTTGTCGTTTCTGGTTGTTGGCGCAGCTAGTAGGTGAGGACACAATCGAAACGACGGAAGGCCCCACCCATGTCTGACTCAGACGACACGACTCAGCCCGAGAAGACGACCCGTTCGCTCTCCATCTACGAGGTCGAGCGCGAGCTCGGCCCAGCTGCCGCCGCGCAGCTCGCCCATGTCCGCAAGAACTTGCTGACTTACGCCAAGCAAGCCCACGAGGCCGCCGAAACCGCTGACGCGGCTAACGCAGGCACGGGAGCACCTGTCGCCGGTCCGGCTCCTACTCGGCCGACCCCACCCAAGGGCACCCGCAAACCAGGTAGCCCCGTGAACCTCAGCGGGCTTGCCCCACGCATCGAGATGCCTGACTTCACCGCCGCGATCCCGAAGATCAACTTCTTCGACAACATCGCACCCAAGATCAACCTCTTTCCGCCCATCGAGATCCCCGACCTCCCCGTCTCGATCCCCAAGCTCAACCTCGGTCTCGACAACATCGCACCCAAGATCAACCTCTTTCCGCCCATCGAGATCCCCGACCACCCCGTCTCGATCCCCAAGCTCAACCTCGGTCTCGACAACATCGCACCCAAGATCAACCTCTTTCCGCCCATCGAGATCCCCGACCACCCCGTCTCGATCCCCAAGCTCGACCTCGGTCTCGACTTGGCTGTACCGCGGATCGATCTGGGTGCGTTGAGTGCGATCACGAGCGTCGCGGGAGTACTAGGCCAATGGATGGGGGACTTCTCGGTTCAGATTCTTCCGATCGTCGACACTCTGAGCGCGAGGGTGTCGTCGCTGCTCGATGTCTGGAAGGTTCTGGGTGACTTCGGCCATCGGGCTGCACGCTTCGGGCTCCATGCTGCGCTCGCTGCTCGAGAGGCTGTTGTTCACGGGGAACCGGAGCCGTTGGTGCGCTTCATGGAGACCTGGCTGGGCGTCAAGCCGACGAGGGAGGGGCAAGACGCCGTCGCGGCTGCTCTCCTCGACGATGACTGGCTGGACGTCACTCCCGACCAGGCGATATCCACCATTGGACTTCTCCACAAGCGCCATCGAAGCATCCAACGCCCTATCACCGAGTCACAGCTCAATCGCTTCAAGGTCGTGAGGCTCGACGCAACCATAGGCCGGGACCCGAACGGCGTGACATTCAAGGATCTGGTGCCGGCACAGGCCGATCGAGATCCGTTCGAGGCCGAGTTCAGCGACCCGACGCTGTTGCTGATCCTCAGCAAGCTCGACCCGATGGAGCAGGCCATCCTCGCGGCAAAAGCAAGTGGGGCACGTACGTGGGCAGATGCCGCGGCCGAGTGTGGTGCTCCTCTGAAGCAAGGCGAATCAGTGCGGAGAAAGGTCAACCGATACCGGGACCAGGCGCTGGGCGTCGATGGGAAGGCGAGTTGAAGCCAGAACTAGACCCCTCCACCCCAACGGGCAGGAGCTTTGCCACCCCATGATAGGATGCTACTAGCGCATGACTCATGCCCGAAACGCGATGCGTTCCGGGCTCGTGCGCAACAACTACAGAGAGGAGGAAAATCTGTGAAAACAGAACCATCAAAGCGTCGAAGACGCTTCAGGTCGGCAGTGCGCTGGATCGGTCACACGATCGTGCGTGAACTGCTGTTCGCTTTTTTCGATCTGGATCTCTGAAGTATTTAGTTATCTGTGAGTTGCTCACTCAATAGATAACATACCTCAGCTTCCAGATAAGTCAACAAAAAGTCAGGAGGTGAAGGTGGTGGTTGTAGTCACAAATGACTGCAACCACCACCGTCATGACAGCGAAACTATCAACGCCCGACCAGCCGCGCTGCAGCAGTTGCACCCGTGGGAAACGCTCCACCCGCCCCTCGGCCGTCAGCAGACGTATGAGCCCAACGGCTAGCCCTACATCGTGGGCCGCCGCTGTGCAGGTGGAGGCGCATCGAATCGTCGTCGGTGCGGCCCGACCGGTGAGCGGTTCAAGTGATCCACACGCGGTTCGTAGCGAATCCCGGTCGCCTGGGTACCAGCGACCCGACGCTCGGTCTGCACAAGCTTCGATCGATCTAGTCCGGTTGCCTGTTCACTCCATTCGCGGATCCGCACGTGCGACATGTCGGTCGAGAAATCTCGTGTGAGGTCGATGCTGCGGTCGATGTGATCGACGACGTCGTGGTGCGCGGCCGCTCTGGAGACCTCGATCGCTTCGTGGAGATTCTCCACGGTCGCGCGGGTGTGGTCTCCTCCCGGCCAGGAGCGGAGTTCGGCAACACGGGCCTCCCGGGTCACCTCGTCGTCGAGCGTGCCGATGAGCTCGTGCGACGACGTCTCTCCGAGGACGGTTGCGGCGCGGTGTACGTCGAGCTGCGCTTCCACTGTCTGCAGGTGTTGCAGCAGCTCGGGGGTATGGGTCTGTGCCGCAATCGCGGCGTCATCGGTGGCGCTCTCGCTCAGCACTGCAAGATCGCGGCGCAGTGATTCCACCTGAAAGACCAGACCGAGGTTGTCGAGATGCAGGTCTGCGTACTCGGCGAGGGTCGAGTCAGCGTGCATGTGCAGACGAGCCGTATCGGGCAGCTCGACGCCGGCGTCCACGGCCAAATGGTGCGCCAGCTCGTCGGGAGTGCGCATGTACTCCCAGACATCAATCGGCTGGTCCGACCCCGTGAGCGAGGCGCAGAAGCTCGGGCGGGTCAGCTCTCGAATGTCGATCGCGGTCAGGGAGTGTTCTGCGATGCCGCGTTCGGTCTCGAGGTGCTCGAAGAGTTCGCGGCCCAGTTGCGCTCGGGTGGTGAACAGGCGCAGGGTTCTCCAGTCGGGCAGGTCGACGGTGCGGGGGTCAAAGTCGTGTTGCTCGATCCTCATGTAGGTGAAATCCCTGAGCTCGTACGGATCGTTCGCCGGAAGGTATCGGGCCATGTCGAGGGTGCTCCTTCGAAGTCGCTGTTCGCGCGCACCGACCGGTCCACGCAAGGGGACGTGCTGCTGGCGTGGTGATGCCTCTGGCTCGGTGGCGCTACTGGCGGCGGCAGGTGCGGCGGGCTTTAGATACGTGGTCCGCGGGTCGGCCCGGATCGGCGGGCTTGCTGTTGGCGCAGTTGTTCGCGGCGTTCGGCTTTGCGTTGCTCGGCGAGGCGGCGTTGTTCTGCCGCGCGTTGCTCGGCTGCCTCTCGTCGCGCCCGGTCCGTGTCGATGATCGGATCGGGCGTCGCAGGTTGCGGGGTCGGTGCCGACTGCTGTCCGGGGCCTGCGTGTGCGGGCACCTGAGCGGGCGCGGCGACTGTCTTGATGCGGGCGTTGACCTGATCCCACGCGCGAGCCGCTTCCCCGTGTTCGGGTCGGTCGCCTATGAGAGTGCGGTCGGTGTCGATGCCGAATTGTTCTCGGTAGGCCCCGACTTGCCCGGCGGTGATCTGCCAGCGCAGTCGGGCACCGCCGTAGTCGGAAACCTCGCCGAGGTGGCGGGTCCAGGCGGGTTGTTCGTCGACAGCGTGCTGTCCGAGCTCGCGGGTGCGTTCGGCGATCTCGGTGTATCGGCGGCGGCTCCAGGCGACGAGTTCGGGGTCGATTCCTTCGCGGTCCTGCATCGGCGGCAGGACCCAACTCGGGGCACTGTGGTCGCGTGCTTCTCGGCCGAGGGGCCAGCGTCGTTCCGCATCATCGAGCAGATCCGCTGCGCTCGGGTCGGGGTCGGTGACACCGCGCCGCAGTTCCACGATCGCGGCATGGGGGTCTTTGCCGGCGCGCTCGGCATTGCGTACGTGCGCGGCGAGGTCGGGCCACGCCCCGTCATCGGCGAGGATGGTCTCGGCGTGCTCACCGAACTGGGTCCGCAGCGTCGGTTCGATGCTCTGCGCCCACGCGTGCATCTCGTCCGCGCCGTTCTCGATGTGCTTCTCGAGTCGCCAGTGCATCACGGCGGAGACGGAGTCGGCGCTGGCGAGTTCACGCTCCGAGCGTGCGGCGGCCAATGTGGGGGCGGCGTCGAGGCCGAGCTGCTCGGCGCGGCGGTACTGGTGGACGAAGGTGTCCCATTCGGCTTCGCCGATCATCGTGTTCGCCAGCTCCGGACCCATGTTCTCGCGCACGATCGCTTCGATGCGGTGCGCGTCGATGAGCTCTCCCGCGTACTCGTATCCGCCGACGTTGTAGTCGAGCTTGCGGTGTGCGACGGCGGCGTCGCGTTGCTGTTCGGTCGCCGAGACGTCCGAGCCGTCGCGGCCGATGATGGTCCGCACGACTTCGTCGGCGATCTTCTTGTCCGGGTGCACGTGGATCAGGTGCGGGTCGACGATCCGGTCGATGGGCACGTACAGCTGGTTTCCATCACGGCCACGGGTGAGGGCGACGTAGAGGGCTTGCCGGTTCATGGTGTCGTCGACGAGGACATGGACCTGGTCGACGGTCATGCCTTGCGACCGGTGGATGGTGGCGGCGTAACCGAGCTCGCAGTGCTCTGTGACGTACTCGGCCGGCAGTCGGATGCGCCCGCCGTGTTCGAGGTGGCGCACGGTCAGCGAGCCGTCGCGGTGCGCGGTCTTGACCGTCCACAGGTCGCCGTTGCGGACCCGTTCCCCACGTGTGCCGGTGACGCGCAGGCTGGTGTCGTTGCGGCGGGTGACGATGCGGTCCCCTGCGCTGGCGCGCAGTCCATCGGAGAGGTCGTTGCCGCCCTTCTTGACCAGCCCCTTGGCGAGTCGTTCGGTGCGGGCCCGATCGTTGAGGTCGCGGACGGCGTGGTTGCTGCTGGCGATCATCAGCGACGTCGTCTCGGTGTCCGAGGTCTGCGCCCACGCAGTAAAGACCTTTTCGGCGAGGTCGTCGGCCATACCGTGCTGCACGCGGTCTTTCGCGGCGTACCAGGCCGCGACGGAGGTATCACCGTCACGCAGACGCAGCGAGATCTCGGCCTCTTCCTTGTCGCGGAAGCGGTGGACGTCGACCAGTTCCGGTGCCGCGCTCGATCGAGCGACCAGCCGCAGTGCACCCCCGGTGTCGACGGCGGCGAGCTGCTGCGGGTCGCCGAGTAGTCGGACCACTGCGCCGTGCTCGGCGGCGATGTAGGTCAGCCGGTCCAGATCGTGGGTGGAGGCCATGCCTGCTTCGTCGACGAGGATCATCGCCCCCGGGGTGATGCCGGTGTCGAGTTCGTTCTCGTAGCGGGTGAGGACGTCGGCGATGGTGCGGCCGGTGACACCGAGTTCGTCGCCCAGGACGCCGGCGGCTTTCGCGGACGGTCCGAGGGCGATCACGTCGTATCCGGTACTGCGCCACGCGTCGACGACCACGCGCATGGCGGTGGTCTTGCCGGTGCCGGCCGGACCGACACCGGCAGCCAGCAGGGCACCGGAGAACAGGAAGTGCTCGACGAGTGCTTTCTTGTCCGCGCCGAGATCCCAGCCTTTGCGTTGGGTGTGCGCGGCGAGGGCGGCGGTGTAGGCGTGGGCAGGTGCCATGACCGCGGTCGGGGTGTGGGCGGCACCGACGAGGCGGTGTTCGGCGGCGAGGATCGCTGCGCTGGTGTAGGTCTCGTTGCCGTGCACGGTCAGGATCGACGCACCGTCGCTGCGCTGCAACGCTGCCGGGGTCGCGTCGACCTGCCGGGTCAACCGGATCGACTCCCCGCCGAGCGCGGCTTCGGTGACCTTCTCGGCGACCGCGTCACGCTCGGCGGCGGTGGTGAACACGAGTGGCCGTAGTTGTCGTTGGACTTCGGCTTGGATGTGCCAGCGGTTCCAGCTCGAGCGTTGCTGTGCGATGCGTGCGACGGCGGTGCGGGCGATTTCGCGGTCGTCGATCGCGGCGGCGTCGGTGACGGTGATCGTGTTCCCGGTGCTCGTTTTCAAGGCTGAGTTCAGGGCGCGGCGGCCGACGACGTCGAGTGCGCGTTCGCGCCATTCAGCGCGTTGGGCACCAAGTGATTTCGGGGATGCTTTCTCGTTGCGGGTTTCCAGGGTCGCTTGGTCGGCGAGGCGCATCTGCATCGCGGTCGAGGGGTCTTTGCCGTGGGTCTTGCGGTAGTCGGAGACGAGCTTTTCCAGGCGTGACTCGATGGCGTCGCGGCGGGAGAACTCGCTGAGCAGTGCGGTGGGGATGCCCTCGATTTCGCGGACGGCGCGTTTGTTGATTCCGGTGCCGGGTCGGTCGGCGAACACGGTGCCGAGCTCGCGGGTGACGTACTCCTCGATGAGGGTGTTGTAGCGCTCGGATGCGGCGACGGCGAGCTTGTGCAGCACGCGCCCGTCGAGGCTGCGCCATTTGCCGTCGATGCCTTGCACTTTGGTGGAGATCGCGACGTGGGTGTGCAGGTTCGGGTCACCGTTGCGGTTGTCGCGGTGATCGAACCGGGTGTACATCAGGCCGGTCGATTCGATCTGTCCGACACCCGCTTTGCCGACGCGGGTGTAGGAGGCGTTGTCCTCGACCCAGCCGATGGCATCGCTCACCGCGGCCCTGTGTGCACGCTCGACCGCGACACGGGTGTCGTCGTCGCCTAGGCCCCAGAGAACGGACACAGATTTCTGTGGAGTGAACACGCAGTCGTAGCCGGCGACGGGTTGGCGTTCGCGGCGTTGCTGCGAGGCGATGTAGCGGACGAGCTCTGCTTCGCTGGCCGGTGATCGGCCGACTTCGCGGTGGAACTCGTCGGCTCCGACGCGGTAGCGGATCTGCTGGCACTGCTCCGCGGTGAGCGGCCCTCCGCCGGCGGCGCGGCCGTTGTCGATCTCGGCGCGGATGCGCTTCATCAGCGGCACTTCGTTGCGGAAGCTCGCGAACTTACGGCCGAGCCGAACGCTCTCGATCGCCGCATTCGCCTTCGTACCGTCCAGGATGGCGGCGTCGATCAACGCCTGGGCTTCGGGGTGCAGTCCTTCGCCGAACAGGGCTTTCATCTGGTCCTCGCGGACGTACCCGGATACGCCGAGTTCGGCCGATGCCCGCCCTCCCCAGATGCCCGGTTCGGTGCCTTCGGCGTAGTAGTCGGTGAGGTCTTGGCCGCGTTCGAGGCGAATGTCGGCGCTGGCGACCTCGCGGGTGAGGTAGGTGTAGCCGTCGCCCGCGTGCAGCGCATGAACAGTCATCATCGCGGGCACAGCCGCCGACGAGGCGGTGTGCGACGAGATCTCACGGGCCGATCTCGCTCGCATTCTGCTTCTAAATCGCGCGGCACATTCGCGATAGTACGCAGATTCCGCCCATGGACACTAATAGTGCAAGAGGTGTGTGGCGTTTGGTTTTTCATTTCGCGAAGCGATACAGGGAATCTAAAGTCGATAGTATCTAGATTTCGGACGAATTAGAACGTGCATGGACGATGAGGGACGAAAGTTGAAGCAGGACAGATTAATCAGGGCGACCGTGGGTGCGTATGACCCTTTCGCCGGCCAGCATGTTGGCGGTAGCCTGTCCAACATGACTCCCTCGAACGGTGGACCGGTCAGCGCTCGGGAACGGGCTCGGAGAGCGAATGCGCAGCGACTTTCGGACGCGCAGATGCACTTGAAGAATCAGGAGCAGGATTTGGTTTCGTATTTCGATGCCACCCGCGACGAACAAAGGATTAACGACGATGTGACGAAAAGGATCGACCGGTTGCGGCGGGACGCACGAAGCAAGCTCGACGCGGCGTATGAGAGACGCGCTGAAGCACTTGCCGCGCTCAAGAAACGCGGTGAAACATACGCCAGTATCGCGGCCTTGGTGGATCTTTCAGTGCCGGAGGCGACGCGGTTGGTCAAATCGACGATGCCGGCACGTGCGACCGCCAGGCCCGATAGCGGTCCGACTGCAGAGAATTACTCGGGTGGCACGAGTAGCACGGAGGAGAGTTTCGAGAGCCCTGGGGATTTCGCATCAACTGCATCTGCAGAGCCTTCGACAGATGGAGACGCGGGGGCGGATGGAGCGGGCGCGCGCAGCATCGCCTGACAAACGAGCGGAGCTAGCGCCGCAGGCTTCACGCCCGCGTACATCGAAGGTTCTAACTCATTGCAACACAACGGTAGTTCGAGAACGCAATGGGAGCGCACGCCTTACCGCACATGGTTACGGCGAAATATTTATGTCGTTGGCTTGGTGTTGAATCCAGCTTGAGGCAGGAGGTGAACGATAGTGATCGCACTTGTTGCCATCGGCTTGATCGTCGTAGGAGCGCTGTGGCGCGCTGGGAAGTCCGAGTCAGGTTGGCGGTTCGCTCCCCTGCGGGCAACGGGAGTCATCGCCGGCGGCGTGTTTCGCATCGGCGTGTTTCGCATCGGCGTGGTTGTTGCGTCGATCATGTTTGCCGTAGTCGTTACTGTTGCCATCGGCGCGTTGCGCAGCACCTTCCAATAGGTCGTCGAAGCCTCATCACGTGGCGAGCTGCAGTGTGGTCCGGATGTTGCTCGATCCTTTCTCACGGGTCCGCACCACTTCGGTATCCAGCGCCTGTGATAACTCGATTTGAGCCGAACCCCAAGCCGGTGAACGACAAGACTGGCACCCCTTGAACAGACACACCCCGGCACGCAACGCGCCAACCGCACCGGTGGGGGCATAACGCTGAGTTCCCCCCACCGCGCGGGTCGCCTGCCCCTAGTGTCCACACCATGATCGAAAAGGAAGACGTCGAGCAGCACCTCGCGCTGAATCACGAGACACGTCCATTCGAGGTCAAAGGACCTGGGGACCTCGCTCACAAGGCCTACGTCGCGAAGATCGCTCGCGCCGCAATGGCAATGGGCAACCTCAGCGACGGCGGGATTGTCTGTCTCGGCATCGACGACAAACGCATGCGCGAGATGATGCCCGGCCTCAGCACCACCCAAGCCGCGGACTGGTCGGACTTCGACAACGTCAGTGCTGCACTGGCAAAGTACAGCGACCCACCCGTTACATTCCAAACGGATCAGTACACGCTGTCCAACGGAGTCACCGTCGTCGTCCTCGACATCTCCGAATTCGACCGCGTCCCACACGTGTGCAAAAAGAGCTTTCCCGACGTGTTGCAAAACGGCTTCACGTACGTCCGCCCACGGGGCAAACCGGAATCAGTGACCGTCCCCTCGTCATCGGACATGCGAGACCTGCTGGAGATCGCAATCAGCAAAGGTGTGCGCGAGTTCGTCCGCCGCGCCGGTGCAGCGGGACTACCCCTAGGCCTGAATGACCTCCAGCAAGACACCGACAAAACGGCATACGCGCAAGAACGATCACAAGCCTGGCAACCGCGATCGGAACACACCGGATTGACCACCAACCCCCACGGTGGGCTCTTCGGGTCGTGGGCGTACACCGACATCGCCATCCGCCCAGGAACCTACGAGCGCGAAAGACTCAACCCTGCGCGCCTCGATGCCACCCTCATCGAGCACGTTGTCCGACTGCGTGGATGGCCCGTACCGATGGTCGACCAGCGAGAGCCGATCGTCCGCCACGGACGCTGGATTGCTCAAGACATCTCCGCGCCCGGCGTCCACGAAGAAGAGGCATGGAGACTATTCACCAGTGGCCAGTTCCTCCACCGCCGCGCGCTGGCGACCGACATGCATCCCGACAGCCCCGAACTGGCTGCCACGCACCCAGCAGCAACCGGTGCAGTCGCCGTCTGGGACGTCCTGCTCTACATGGTCGAGATCGTCGAGTTCGGTGCCCGCTGGGCTACTACCCTCGAATGCGACACCATCACCTTCGACATCGCCCTCAACAACGTCTCCGGACGCCAACTCATCTCCGGCGATCGGAAACGCGACATACGCAACGACCTCATCATCACGGCGGACCAAGTGCCGGCCTCACACACGATCACCACCACACAGCTACTCACCGACACCCGCCGCACCGGGGTCGACCTTGCCCAGAGAATTCTTCACAAATTCGGGGCCGACATCCCGGACCAAGTACTGCTCGACTACCAAGCCCAGATTCTCCGCTGACCCACCGTGCCCGTGGTCGATCTCCTTTGACGATTATCGCCCGGTCAACGTCGACAACGGTTTGTACCCAACGACGCTTACAACGTAATGATTGAGTTCTGCGAAGTCGGGCCAGGCTACATCTCGGAGAATGGAGGCGCGGATCTGGATCACTTCACAAACAGATCTGTCGCGGTTATTCGTCGACTTGAGACGGCATATGAGCCCCGAAAAGTCTGTGCGGGTTGCTACTCGACCCCAAGGTGTCTAGAGCCAACACTGCAACAGGGGAACATCGTGTCCCGGTCTACTGACCCGCACGCCCTCTCGCACGCGGACGCACTCCGCCCGCATCTGCGAGGTTCAGATCACGACGTGATGTGGAGACGTAGGGCACCACCGCCTGCTCGACTGCCTGGACAACCTTCGCCAACACGCTGGTCGATTGCTGCACGTAATCGAGGTCCAGATCCACGGTGAGTCCGTCCCGCGTGCGGAACTGCTTTCGATCGTTTTCTGTTCTCAGCGCTCCGCGCCGATGCACCAGGGTGTGCCGCAGCTGGCGAATCAGTCGTACTTCGTCCGTGTCCACGTCAACGCCGAGACGGGCATAGAACGCCTTGAGTACCCCCCAATTCACCGATCTGTCAGCACGACCGGCCCACTTGAGGTGATGTTGATACAGCATTTCCGCTGCCGCCGATTCGAGATATACCTCAAACGCTGTCACCGAGTCCTTCACGGTTGCCGAGTGCAGCATCCAGTCGTAGTCGTGCGGCATCACGTCGTGCAGTTGGCCGAAAAGAATGTCGATCGGGTCGAGCTCGTCTCCGGTGCCGGGACTCTGGTTGATCGCAGCCCACATCTTGTCGATAGCCTCCGTCGACCACCGCGCTGTCAAGTGATGGAACGCAGCGATATCGGATCGCGCGAAACGCCACTGGACGAAAGCTGCAGTCCCCTGCTCATCGCTCCATCCACGCCAAGCCGGATCTAATTCCTCCACCTGCGAATGGTAGGTGCTGCCTACTCGGCGAAGGCTGAGTTCCGGACAATCGCGGATAGACGTGGAACCGTCCCGCGTGCCCTACCGCGGGCAAGCAAATGGACCGACCCCGCCAACGTAGCCGCTTCACTTCCGGTCACGGGTGGTCGAGTATTACTTGTCATGAGCGCTAACGAATCCGAGCGAGCGTGCGAGCAAGCGATCCGCGAGCGGTTCCCTGTGCTCGACAAGATGCGTGCAGCATCAGCGATGTTCACACCCGCAAAGAGCAGCGAGCTTCACCTGGACGACGAAGACTGGATCCCACACCCGTTGTCTCAAAGCGCATACCAAGCGTTCACTGCGGCGCTGGACCACTTGCAGGCAATCCGTGTCCACCTCGACGTGCCAAAACCGGTGCTGTTCCCCTATGCCCACCTCAGTCTCTGCCGACCTGCATTGGTCGCGGCCTCACTGGCTGTGTGGCTGCTGAACCCGGCCGAGCGGCAGGAGCGGATTGAGCGGCATCGCATCTCGATCGCCGACGAACTCCGCAACCACGCGCGATATCTGAGTGAACTCACCCACCTGGACCCGAGCCACGAAAACACTGCCGCCGTCCTCGCTCACGTCCGTTTACGGCTATCAGAGATCAACACAAAGCTCGGTGTCACCTCGAAGAAGAGTTGGGACAAACTCCGCGTCTCCACAACTGACCAGATCGGCGTTGCTGCCGACGCCCTAGCCGAGAGCCTTGTCGCGAGCAAACGGTCCGCCGATGATCCCCGTCAATTGGCGAACGAGATCAAACTCTCGTGGCAAGCAACATCTGGAGCTGCACACGGACTCACCTGGCAGATCAATGGCACCCCATCGATCGAGCAAGCGGGCGAAGCAGACGAATACGGCCGAGCACTGTTCACCGCGGGCGGCTCCTTCGGCCAACTGGCCAACCACTACTGCAGTGCCATTGAGATGGCCAGATTGAGCTGGGACCTGCTCAAACAAAGGGGCGGTCGCTGACCATGAATGTCTCCCATGACTCTTGCGGCGCTCCCGGCAACATACATTCGGACTGCAGGCCGAGTGCCGAGGAAGAGCAGGCGATCGCTGTCGCGGCTGCGCTCACTGGCCTCGACTTCGAGCGAGTGTGCGAACGATCGACGCAGAAGCCAAAGCCTGACTACCGCACAGCTCTGTCCGTATCAGTGCCGACGGCCGTCGAAGTGAAGCAGTTGACGAGCGCGTCGGTACGGCGACACCACGCTCGACGCATCAAGCACCTCGGGCATGAGCCATTCCATCCGGTTACCTCGCTGACGAGGACATGGCTGGTCTTCATCGACACCAGCCACGGGCACGCTACTTTCGGATCAGACAGTCAGACGCCAGCTTTAAAATCCCTGGTCGCCGACCTCACCGCCGAACTAGAACGGCTAGAAAGAAACCACCAGACCGAACGAGAGATCAACGCTGGTCACGATTTGGCCATCCGCCAACTCACACACTCGTGGGTCTGTTCCTCGGTCCCTGACTCACCCTTCGATCCGGGAATTATCTTCACCGACTCGCACGGCACATCACGCACCACCGACCTTGAGACCGACGTCGTTCACTTCCTCGGTCAGTGGCTCGATTCCGATCTGGCCGCGAATTTACGAGCGTCCCTCGCCGCCGAACCGTGGAGAGGTATCGCCGTACTCATCGCTGACAGCAACGGGCCCGCCGAAGGCATGATCCGCACACTTCAAGAGGACGACGGCACCCCTGTCACGCCGCTGACGCTGCCCTCCGAGATCGACGTGGTGATCCTGATTGCCGGCAACTACATACTCGACTACGACGCCGTCAACGGCTGGCAGCGAAGGGAGATGAAGACCCTCCGCATTCCGCCGAAAGTCAGCTAGTGGACCGTGGAGACGCTAACGTCGGCGGCCGCTGAAAGGATGGGGTAACTACCGTTTGTCCCGGGGGAGATCTGTATGGCGATCAGTGAACGCACGCGCAAGATGCTGTGGACGCGCGCCCACAACCGGTGCGCCTTTCCAGGCTGCTGGCAGATGCTCACCGTCGACATCGACAATGTGGTGTCGGGGAGTTCGGATGTTGTCGTAGTCGGCATGGAAGCCCACATCCGGGCGCGGAGCGTCGGTGGACCGCGCTACGACGCGAGTTACGCAGACGTCAACGGCTACGACAACCTGGTGCTGCTGTGCCCGACCCACCACACCCTGATCGACGCCAACCACGGTGCCGGCTATGCCGTCAATGAACTTGTCAAGATGAAGGTGTCCCACGAGAAGAACCAGGAGCGCCGCGACAGACTTCAATCAGTGCTTCGCTCCTACCTCGGGGATCGATACACCGCCGAGAACACCGTTCAGTTTCAGCAGGTCGATTTGCACGGTCCCTCGGTGGATTCGATGTTCGTCGATGTCCCTGTTGGATGCCGTCGAGACAACTCCGCCGTTGCGACGCTCTTCGGTCACATCCGCAAAACTGCTCCGGGAGATACGACCGACCTGGAGTCTGCATCCGGCTTCGTTGTCGCCGGCGCAACACAAGCTCTCTTGCATCCACAATGGCAGGGCAGCGCGGTCCTCGTCGGCGGACCAGGTCAAGGAAAATCGACTGTGCTGCAGTACGTGTGCCAATTCCACCGCGCCCGTCGACTTGGTAAGAAAGACGCATACACGGCCACCCAGGCCGAGCTAGACCAGGTGACAGCTGTGAACAGGTTCCCGATACGAGTCGATCTGCGCAAATACGCTCAGTGGGCGATCGATACCCCGTCCCGGGCCGCCGGCAGGAAGGGTAAGCCATCACGAACACCCGACGGCGACACCTGGTCCAGTCTCGAGGAGTATCTGCTCAAAGAGATTGGCAGCCATATTGGCGCACAACGATTCAAACCAGACGACCTTACTGACCTCATCGCGACCGAGCCTGTGTTGTTGGCGCTCGATGGGCTCGACGAGGTGGCCAAAGTGTCGGACAGATCGCGCGTTGTCGACGAAATCGTTCAGTGCCGAGGGCGATTGGCCCCCGACGCTGCCGATTTGATGATCTTGGTTGCAACCCGGCCCGGCAGCTCGTTGCAGCCGCTCACGTCTTCGGGCGCCTTCCCAACCTTGCACCTCCAACGACTCACACCTGGTCTGCGGTTGCAGTATCTACAACGTTGGTCCGAGGTGTCGAGACTGCCCTCCGACGCAGCAGCGCGTCTGGAAGCGACATTCTTGGATAGTCAGCACGTTCCTCATGTCAACGAATTGGCTTCCTATCCAATGCAATTGGCAATTCTCTTGCACTTGCTGTATCGCCGCCAGCTGCTCCCGCAGCAGCGGACCGAACTCTATGCCGAGTATTTGAAAACGTTTCTCGACCGCGAACAGACCGAAGACAAAGAGCCGCTCCTGGCCGAACAGCGACGCGTCGTCGAGGACACTCACGCCTACCTCGGCTGGTACCTGCAATCGCGAGCGGAGACGGGGCGTAGCGCCGGCAGGATCACCCGAGAGGAGCTACGGCATCTGTTGCGCGAATACTTGGCCGGTCAGCCAGAAGAGCAGAAATTAGCCGACGAGCTCTACTCAGCAATCACCGATAGAGTGCTGTGTCTGGTCGAGCGCGACGACGCGTTCGAGTTCGAGGTGCAATCTCTTCGTGAGTACTTTGCAGCACTGCACATCGCGGACAACCTCACGCCGAAAGGCCAGGGGAATTCGCGAGACGACGGGCTGAACGCGCTACTCGAACGCCCGTACTGGGCCAACGTCTGCCGATTCTTCATCGGGATGCTCACCCGCGGTGAGATTCGTGCACTACACGGCAACTTTTGCGCGGTCGACAACCGTGTTGCGCCGCACCCGCTCGTACGCGCAATGGCGGTCATGGTGCTCAACGATCGCATTTTCGACGGTTTGACCACCACCGAGATCCGCGGTGTAGTCGACTTCGTCCTAGAAGGACCCGGCGTCATCTTTTCCCAAGATGGCGTCCTCGACGCAGCAGGGACCCCGCTGAGACTGGGCGATCGCGCTGGCCGCAGTCAGGCTGTGGCACACCTAAAAGAGCGACTCGCGAACTCTCAAATCACGTCCGAGATGCGGGACGCCGCTTCACTCAGCCTCTTCGCTCACGCGGTACCGGACGATCAGCTTTCGAGCTGGTGGTGGGGAGAATTCGAGCCCACCACAGCCTGGTTACAAACCGCTGCACGTCTCCGCGCACTACATAACCTCGACTCGGTCCAGACACATCAACTTATTTCCGCACTCACCGATTACGAGGACCCCGGCAACTGGCGCGTCCAGTTGCTCAACGACGGTGAATACGACGACGCGGACACTGACATCCTGGATGCCGCACGAAATGATCTGAACAACGGTGCCGCAGAGGGTATCCGACACCAATGGATTCCGGACGGGCCGAACACTTCGCTGACCGACCTCATACACAGTGCGACCACAGTACGCACACACTTGCCCGACACTGCGTCGACAAGCGACTGGCAATCATCTCTCGAAGCGCACTCTCGCACTTGGGGGGACGGATGGGTACTCCGGCGCGCAGTCGCCTCCGCTCCCAACAACATCGACTTGATGGACATTGCGTCGAACGCTCGCACACAGGCGCTGACGGACGCGGCACGAGCCGAAGCGTCGTACCGCCACCACAAAGACGACCCCACCTGGTGGCAGGATGAATTCCTCTCCATCACCACTCCGATCGAGCAAATGCTCCGCCTGATCGCGGCCTTCGGCCACACGCGAACCAGCACCTTCGTCGAACTCGGACCCACAATCGACCGACTCGTCCACACCCTGTTGCCCAAACACTTTCGCACTGTTGAGCAGGCGTTGCGACGAGACCACGAATTCCACAGCATCCGTGGCCTCAACATCGCAGACGCCCTGCGGCTACAGCAGCTGACCCTATCCGGACGGACCCTGTGGTTGGCATGGATCGTTGGATCCGACTTGACACGAGAGCGCGTCACCACCCGCCTATCACCCGAACTACGAGATGTCTTTTTGGCCGGGACTGCCGACGGGCGCCCTGCAGTCGAGGCCGCGGGAACCCCACGGAAGATCAAATTGGACACCTTTATCGGTGCACGCCGAGAACTTCCCTCCGGCGAATGGGCCGGTCGTGCACGCCTGGCCACAATGTCCACCACCATCTCCAAAGCAGTACTGCGCGATCCAGACCAGTGGCCTGTGGACGTCGTCCAACTTGCGCTCGACAAGATGTCGATGTACGCAGCAGAGCGCGCACTGCCCCTGTCCTCACTCGCAGATAACAGCAACTGGTTCTCGTAGGCTGCTGGTCGGACTCAACTGAATCTCAACGTGGACGAGGCCACGTGACCGATCAACTTGGCAGGGCGTTCATCGCCCGGATGGCAGCGGAAAGCGTTCGCCCCTTGTCAAAGCGTAGGAGCGCACTTGGGCGAGAGGCTACGAAACGGCTACGAAACGGCATTAATAGACGCCCGACGCCCACTCACCGAGCTACGCGGCTCCCGCGGCCAGCAGCGCTACGCCGCACTGTGGAACTTCTGCGCATCCCGGCTCGCTGACCGCGCCCAGCACTAGACCGAACAATCCGGTCAGCGGCTGGGAAGAAGATAGCAAGTGGCCTGTCAACCCCGAAGAGCGAGCGTGGGTTAATTAGTCGGGGCCCCGGCACATCAGACTTGGGCGACTCGTACGATCAATAGAGGTGACCGACATGGGGCGGCCCCGCAAGGTGAACTGAAGAAGCGTCCACGCGTCCGAATACTGTTGTTCGGCTGCGTTTAACGGTTTGTGAAGGCCCTCACCTGCGCGTCAGCGGCACTGCTTTCTCGCCGCCTGTTCATCCGACTGCGGGATCGCATACGACTCGATAGATGCTCGAATATTCGTGTCGATGAGAGTGCGGATCACGGTGCTGGTTACGCTCATGGTTACGAATGCGGTAGCGCATTGCGAATGCATCGAAGAAAGGTTCTCCGGCTGTGGCCAAACGAGTGACAACCCAATTGGTGGACGATATCGACGGGTCGGTCATCGACGACGAGTCCGGCGAGACGATCGAATTCGCGATCAACGGCGTCGAGTACTCGATCGACCTGAAAGCGAAGAACGCGAACGAGTTCCACAAGAAGCTCGACTACTATGTCGAACACGCGACGCGAGTCGGTGGCCGCAAGCGCAAGCCCTCCCCCGCTGCTGCATCTGCCGCTACAGCGGCCGACGGATCAGCCAAGCGTGATCCAGAGCAGACGCGAGCGATTCGGCAGTGGGCTTTCGACCAGGGCTACGAGATCAGCGAACGCGGCCGCATCCCGGCCGACATCGAAGAGGCGTACAAGGCCGCACACTGACAGGCGGGGCGCGCCGCCTGCGGCTACTCGAGCCGCCGCTTCACGTTCTCTCTGCTGCCCGGGCCGTGGCAGGACGAAGCGCAGTGGAGTTCGATTCACCTGCCTCCCGCATGGCGGCCACTCGTTCGGCGTAGTCGACGGCATCGATTCCCGACGTGCACGACATGACGAAGGCCTGTCCCTTGGTTGGGGGCGGGCCTTGTCGGGTTGATGGGGCGGTCAGTCAGTCGACGGCTTGGTGTCTTTGCCTGCGGCGACATCGCGTAGCCACTGCGGGACCGGATCGTTGTCGTACTCGCGGAGCTTGATCGAGGCTCCTGCGGCTGCGGCGCGGACCTTCCGGCGTTGCTCGGGGGTCCATGCGCGGCGTGGTTCGGTGGTGGTCATGCGCGCTCCTCGCGGTCTGCTGTAGGTCCATTGTCACTGTTGTCGTCGGTTTCCGCCAGATCGGCGCTGCCGGGGTCGATGTCACGGTCCGCGATTGCTCGGAGTGTGCGACGGTCGGTCTTGGCGATAAACGGTGTCGCGGCTACGGTGCCGAACACCGTCCAGCCGAGGGCAACCTCGTCGGGGTTGTCGCTGACGGTGCGTTCGAGGCACCAGGTGATTCGTTGCCAGGATTGGGAGCGGTTGTCCGCTCGGGTGCGTTGGTTGACGGTTCCGGCGACGCCAACGACGGCGAAGACGCCGACTATGAGGGTGATCCAGGCTTGTGCTGGCACGGGCCGGGTTCCTTTCGTGTGGCTGGTTCGGAGTGCGGCGCGCTGCGCAGCACCTTCTGACATCTCGTCGAAGTTTCGTCACGTGGCGGGCTTGGGGCGTGGGCCGAAAGATGCTCAGTGCACGGAAGCGCTCCGCGTCAACGCCGTAGCGCTGGAGCAAGTTCGCTTTCGATCTGCACCGGTCGATCTCTGCCGTCCATTCAGACCAGCAGGTCATACGCCCACTCGTACACCCAGCGAGGTAACTCGGGTGCATCGAACGGTGCGGTAGCGAAACTGGATCCGAAGCGCATTGCGCACTCGGGGAGCGCATCGACCGGGCGGGAGCCGAAGGACCTGGCTGCGACAATCCACTGTCCGCGGTGATGCACTCGGATTGCAGTCGACACTGTGCACCGCCCACCGGAGTACCCTGCGGTCAGCTGGTGGCATTCCCACTCGACGTACTGGTTCTGTCCAAAAAAGTGCGTCAGAGTCTCGGCGAAGGACGGTCCGTAGAGGGTGCCTCGGTCGGTGTCGATGCGGATGAAATTCATGGCGGCGGCCTATTCGAGTTGTAGCGGCAATACGAGGTGTGCGTTGAATGTTGCTCAAAACAGAGGGATTTGGTTGCGCGCCGCGAGACTGTCTCGGAGTTCTCGGAACTTGCCCAGAAGGTCTGAGGCGACTGCCTCGGTGTGACCGATGGACCGCGCGACGTCACTGAGCGTCGTGCCGGCGGCGAGCGCTTCATCTATCTCCCGCCCAACAGCGAGGTCCTCGACTTCGCCTTTATCGAGATGCGCGACATCGATGGCGGCCAATCGTGCAGAGGCGAGGGCAGCTCGACGCCGCTCGTCGCCCGACTCTGTCTCTTTCCGCGCGGTCATAGTGTGCTGCCGCTGCGGAAGGCGTTCAGGCGGTTCGTCGCTTCACGTTGCGCCCTTCCGATTTTGACGAGCTGGTCGAACAGGAATTCTTCCGGCGCTTCCTCGGCGAGCTGCTGAATTCTGATCCCTGCGTCGAAGAAGCTACGTCGGTAGCTTTCTGACAGGACCATGCCGGCGTAGTCGGTCGCCGACGCACCGCATGCGTTCGCTGCGGTGACGTCGGTCAGTGTTCGACGCAGCCGGGCACCGCGGTGTCCGCTGGCACCCGACCGGACGAGGACGCCCAGAACACTCGCGGGGTCGTGTGGGAGGTTGTCGATGATGAGCTCCTGCACGATGCCGTACAGCTCGCGATAGACGGGATCGTGGAAATCGTTGGCCTGCAGTGACGCTGCAATGCGGACGGCCTCGTCGGTGTCCTGCAACCACATCAGCGCGCAGATGACCAGTGCTTCCGGTGCCGTCTCCGGATGGTCCGTCAGATCAGCGTGATCGTCGTCGTCGGTGGGTTCGACTGCTCTCAACGGGGTCATCTGTTCGCCTCGTTTCTATTCGCGGGTCCGTTGCGGAAGAACTGGATTCGACATTCCGGTGGGGCTTTGCTTGGGTATGCCGCATTCGTCGTCATTCCGGTGTGTGGATCAGATGTAGAGAAGGTTTGGCGGTGCGGTGCCGTCGAACTGCTCGAGGCTGTCGAGGACGGCGTTGTAGTTCTCGGGCCTGCAGCTTCCGAGTCCGACGATGAGTGCACAGGTTCCGTCGAGGGTGACGAGGTAGGACGGCGGGCTGCCGTTGTCGGACGATGCGTGCTCGCGCGCGTCGAGGAGGGCGATACGGACGGCATCGGCGGCGGCGCGTTTCGCAACCTGGAGATTGGGTTCTGCCCCGGTTGCGGTCAGAATTTCTGGGTTGTCCTCAGGGTGTGTGGTGACTGTCCAGGTGATCATCGTTGGTTCCTTGTCGCTCGTGCCGGCCAGCTGCTTCTAATCGAGCGTCACACGAGGTCCGTAACAAAGCGTTCGCTGCGGGGACAGATCAGGAGAGGGTGTGGATAACTGTCGTGTCGAGTCAGCCTGTGGATAAATGACGTTCGGCCCCGGGTTTGGGGCCGAACGTGTGGTATCAGACGTCGTCGAAGACATCGAGGAGCTTGGCGGGGTCGCGGCGGTAGCGGCCGCCGTCGAGAAATACTCCGACAGCAGCACGGTGCACGCGGCGGAGTTCGGCCATCAGAGTGTCGTACCCGATGCGGTCGGTGATGCGCCAGGTCACTGGTCCCATGTGCAGGTCTACCCAGTGGATGGTGCGGCGTTGTTCGGTGCTGTAGCGGTGGTGTGGGACAGCGGTGTGTTCGGGGCTGTCGAGCCATAGGACGGAGATCGCAGCGGCACCGAATTCTGCGCCCGGCTGGGCGGGGTGGGGGGCTTGTCCGTCGGCTCCGGCGAGTGCGGCCCGGACGGTAGCAAATCCGGTGATGACTGCCGATACTGTTTCGGCGCTGCGGAAGGTCATCATGACGTGACCCAGTGCGACGATCATCTGCGCTTCGTCGGTTGCCGCGGAGGTAGCGGTGATAGTGGCCTGTTGGGGCCCGGAGACCAGGACGGTGGTGTGGGTGACAATTCCGGTGGTCCGGGCGTTGTGTGCGGCGGTGGTCCGTCGTCCTGTGCTGGATGCGTTCTGCGGCATGTCGGGCTCTCTTTCTATTGCGTGACCGGCTCCCCCGGCCCTTTCGCTCTGCCAATTTCTTTCGCCGTCATCTGGCTCGAAGGAGAGAAGGCGGCGCACTGGACCGGCGTCCTGGCCCTGATTCGGAAAGTTTTCAGCCGCAGGCGCTTTGAAAAGTTTCGGAGCCCATCGGGCCGGAGCAACGCGGAGTCAGGGTTGGGTAAGACGGGTCAGGGTGTTGCATGCTCGACCGGAGCCAGATGTGCGAAGGAAATTGTTCTTTCTGCTGTGCGGAGCGCAGCGGAGCTCAATCCGGAGACCGCCGGAGGTGGTCTCAGGGCAGCGCGTGCCTCGACGCAGACTGAGCCATCCGGGCGCAACCACCTCATAGCCATCAACAGCCTGGGGTGATTGCGCGGGAGCGACGGAAAGCAACCAGGCTCGATGTCGCGGTAGCACTTCTATCTTGCGGACATCCGGTCACGCTCGCTGGCTGGCTTGTCATCAAACTCGGATTGTCCGTCCTGGTGGCGATCGACGATCCCTGCGGTGACTTCTTCCCACTTCCGATATCGGCGCATCGCGGTCGATGCAACGGAGCCGTCCGTTTCTCTACCGATTCGTGCCCACGACCATTCGCGGTGGGCGTGTCGGAGCCGTGCTGTTTGCGCAACTTCCGGTGTGAGGTCGTCGACTTGCAGTCGAAGCGAGTCCGCCGTCTCGACGTGTTCTCCCCGCGTGCCGTCTTCGCCCTCTGAGTCATCCCGGCCCGGGCTGGGGCCTTCTTGGCTGAACTCGGTGTCTGTCCAGTCCGGCTCCTCTGTGGCAGCACTTGGAGCGAATTCCACTCTGACGGCTCCGCGGGGCGCACGAAGTATGACGGCCAGTACTTCGGTCATCGCAAGGAGCGCAATAGGTGCAATGGTGGCAATACCCGCCGAGACTACGGCTGGAAGCAAGGTCGCACTCAACACTGCGTGGTACGAGTTACCCGCAATCGACGCCGATGCGGCGACACGCAAGATCGTGACGACGAAGCGACGGCCCTTGATCGTGCGGTCGTCCGGGTGATTCGACAGCGCAATGGCTGTCACTGTTGTCGAGACAATTGCGCCGTCCAACACGACTGGAATCACCCACGCCTCGCCGGGACCTATCCCAGCCATCACCGCGAGATCACGCAACACAGCGAAACTGAGCCAGAAGGACGCCCCGGCAATGCCAACTGTCAGCGCAACGGCCGTTGCGAGGGCCCACTGCAAGATCGCTGGATGGAGCGCAACGACGTCTGACGGCTTCGTTGTCAACGGGGTTGCCGCGGAGTGTGATCGGCTCATCGGATTCTCGGTCCTCGTGCGAGCGGACCCGTTCGTTGCGGGAACGGCGCACCGTCGTTGAATTTGTTGCGCAACAACTCCAAGTAGTCTTCGATTGCCGCATTGACGAGATCCGACGGGCCCCGCGGCGCGCCCGGCGTTGCGGACAGTGCTTCGGCTGCGTTGAGAAGATCGTCGACGGTGGACTGGTAGAGGTAGTACGAACGCTTCTGTTTTGCGGTGTCCGGTGACGGTTGCGCACCGGTCTCGGCCGACGAAACACTGTCGTGGGGCTGCCGCGAGTTCTCCGGCGGATCGACCGGGCTCGATCCGGCGAGTGCGCTCTTCATACGTTCGGGCCGGGCCATCACAGGTGTCCCTTCGTGAGCAGCGCAAGAGTGTCCCGATAGATCGTCGACAGGCTGCGAGATTGTGTTGTCCCCCAGTCGACCAGGCTGGTCTGGGCCTCCATCGAGTCTTTGATGACAACCCGCTTGGGAACGGCATCGCCGAGAACGTTGATGCTTGAGGCGATCTCGATCAATTGTTCTCGGCCGCTGATCGTCGCGATCTCGTGGAGGTTGACGATCGCACCGAGCATGGCGAGGTCCGTGTTGTAGCTGCGCTTGACTGCATCAATGGTGCGCAGCAATCGCGCGAGTCCATTGGCTGAGAACAGCGCGGACTGAGTCACGACGACGGCGGCGCGCGCTGCAACAAGGGCGTTGATAGTCAGCAGATCGAGGCTAGGTGGGCAATCGATGAGGATCACGTCATACACGCCTCGTACGACGTCGATTGCGTCGCGAAGCCGCCGTTCTCGGCCGGCACCGGCGACGACCAATTGATCGCGGACATAGGCCAGGGACTCGTTTCCCGGCGACGTGGGTACCAGGTCTACGCCAGGCCAGATGGTGGGGACGACAGCATCGGCGATGGTCGCGTTCGACGACTCGGCGAGTACGTCGGCAACACCGACATCGTCGCTCTCTAGCCCAGTCCTGGTCAGGACTGTGCTGGCGTTGCCTTGCGGATCCACGTCGATAACGAGTGCTCGCTTCCCCGCTTGGGCAACGGCGTAGGCGAGGTGAAAGACGGTGGTGGTCTTGCCCACTCCGCCCTTCTGGTTGCAGAACGCAAAGATGTCAGCGGGCATGGTGGGTCTCACTTTCCATAGATGAATGGGACGAACTGGGGGTATAGCGGGACTGGAATGTCATGCACGCCTTCGAACCGAGGGATGTGTCGGGCCCCGTAGAAGTGCTGGATGTATTGCAAGTAAGGGGCTCGATTCGCGAGTCACGCCCCAAAGGCGAAAGACATGCCATAGTGGCATGAGAAGCGTTTACTACCAATACATCCCGGGTGTGAGTGACATCCCTTGTGTGCATGGGAGGTGTAACCACCGCAGGACGTATGACGCCCGTCGCCAGCGAGTCATCTGAGGCACTCTTTGCGGGTAATTCAGGTATGGGACTGGCGGGCAACGCCGCCGTACCGCTATCGGGAGCGGCCTGCGCCGGCGGGCTGCTGCGCTCGTGTCCAAGGAACCAAGTGTGTTGCCCTGGTTGCATCTTCGAAGATTTTGCGTCCACAACGGATACAAGCAAGGGCGCGGCAAGGATTGAAAAATCGACGTCTGAATGACGGTTCGTCATGCCGGACAACTTGGTGATGTCAGCCTTGCAGATGGGTCGAGAACTCAACTGATACCTCCATAGTGGTGACGTATGACAGACAAGGGACTTCGTTCATTCCCTCCGGACCCCCCATGGCCCCTGAGCCAATTTCCGCACCCACGTTGTCCGCTCCACGCCCGATAGCCCCGCGTCTCAGTGGACGCGCGGCTAATCGGTATCGCCACCCGTTCGATGATCAGTCGAGCTGGTGGTGCCTCGAGGCCGGTCTCCGAGGATTTACAAAGGGTGCACAGGCCGGCGGCAGGCTGGTTGTTCGTCGGGCTCTGCCAGAAAACGACGCTGCGACAGCGACTGCGGGCGGACTTCAACTGCACGCCGGACCCACGCAGGGGTACGGCGTTACATAGACAACCGCGAAAACAGTGTGTACGCAGATGGATTCACCTAGACATGGGTAAATCCGGCCTCCACTCATCCCCGCTCTGCGTCGACAACATCCCGAAGCAGAGTGAGGGCATGAGCGCGGCAAAACGCCTTGTGAGGCGCGTCAGGACCGATTAGTATCCGAGGACGAAGCTCCTTCCTGCATGGTGGGGATTTCGAGGACGCCCTCGGCACCGGTGCTCGTAACACCGGAACTCGCCGGGGGCGTCTCTAGTTCGTACAGGTCTGCAGTGAGAGGCATGTCAGGCAACGCCCGAGCTGACGCGTGCCGCCTCCTCCAGTCCGACGATGTACTCGTCAATGGCCGTGTCGGGAATCAGTCGGCGCTTACCGACCTTGACGCTGCGAATCTCACCGGCCGCAAGCTTGTTGAACAGGTTGGAACGTCCGAGACCCGTCCGAGCCATCGCTTCCTGGACCGAATACAACCGTCGAGACATGGTGTTTCCTTTCCGCATTCTGTGTGACGAAGCCACAATCGCGCACTCGACCGAGTCCCATCCATGTGGTTCCACCACAAAGTAGCAATTCAGTAGCGCTGCCACAACACTTGCGAAAAATCAGCTAGACTGCGTTCTTATGACACAGTCTTGGGCCGAACAGCTAGTGGCCCGCGTCGCCGGCGAAGTTCGACGACTCCGAGGTAAGGAACACTCGGCTCTGTCAGCGGCGAAGCTCTCGGATCGCACAGTCGATATCGGATTCGGGATCTCACGGTCGGTAGTCGCCGATCTGGAGACAGGGCGCAAGAAGAGCATCGATGTTGCTGAATTACTTGTCTTGGCAGCAGCACTCGGCGTATCGCCGGCCCAACTTCTGTACCCAGACCTACCCAAGGGCCCAGTCGAGATCCTTCCTGGGCTGGAGCAAGAATCGCACGAGGCTCTTAGATGGTTCAGCGGCGAAGCAGGTCTCATGAAGCCGTCGCCAGACTGGACCGAGGCCGACACCGAAGAGTCGGCCGGGGTGTGGGTACGTGAGCAGTTCGACCCTCGAAACGACCGTGTCGGCATCACACGCGAATGGCTCCAGTCGCTACAGACGATGCGGCGCGCGCGAGTTCAACTGCGCAACGGTTTGTCGAAGAGCGAATCGGCAGAGCACATCGAAACCATGCAAATGGCCTACGAGGATGCGCGCAGGCGGTCGGAGGACCTCTTTCACAAGATGACCGAACTGGGAATGGCGGTCGGAGACGAACTAGATGGCTAGGGACCCCTTCAGACTTGGCGAGTGGGGTCGAATCTCGACCACGACGTCGGGTGGCGTCAGCGTGGCGCGCGTTCGCATCCGAGATCAGGACGGCAAGCGACGGCTGGTCGAAGCTCGTGGAAAAACCGCAGCCGAAGCGCGACGCAAACTGCAGGAAAAAATTGTCAACCGCGAACCGCCACATCCTTCTCAGCGTGCTGAACTGAGCAAGACGTCCACGATGTCGGAGCTGTTCACCTATTGGATAGCTCAGAAGACGAAAACTGTTTCGCCGCAGACAATAACGGGCTACAGGCAAGCATGGAACGCCTACTGTGCGGCAGCTGTAGGCGAGATCCTCATCCGTGAAATGACGGCAGGGAAGGTTGACTCTCTGATCAATTCGATCGGAGAGAGGACCATGAGTGGCGCTCGGATGTCGCGGATCGTGATGTCCGGCATGCTCGGTATCGCCGTACGGTTCGACTTCCTCAGCCACAATCCAGTTCGCGATACGCCGAGACCGACCCCAAAGAAGTCCGCAGTCCGCGCGCTGACTTCCGACGAGCTCGACGAATTGCGCGAACGCGTGCGGAACTACTCTCGCCACCAGACCATCGACGAATATGGGGTCGTACGGCCGAAGCTCGGACAACGACCCGGTGCCGATCTCGAGGACATTCTTATGCTCCTGATTGCCACAGGTGCGCGCATCGGTGAGCTCTTGGCTTTGAAGTGGGACCAAGTCGATCTGGACTCGCCGATCCCGACCGTCACATTCAGCGCAACTCTTGTTGTTCCGCGAGCGGTAGGCGAACGCCTCTTCCGTCAGAACTTCCGGAAGGGTGATGCACCTCCGCTTACCGTGGTGCTCCCGCCGTTCGCAGTCACAGCACTCCGACGTAGGCGCGCTATGCCAACGTTTCACAACCCGGAGAACGCGCTGTTCGTGACGGGCACCGGCAATTGGGTGTCGCCGGCGAACGTTCGGAGATCATGGCGAGCTGCACGCGGCGACGACTTCGGCTGGGTAACTCCTCACACGCTCAGAAAGACCGTGGCCACTTTGGTGAAGGAGACTTACGGGGTCGAAGCAGCTCAGGCTCAGCTGGGACACGCCAACACAAGGGTCACCGAAGCGCACTACATCCAGCGAGTGACCTTGGCCCCAGACATGAGCGATGCGCTGAACAAGTTTGCGCCCAAGACTTAGGCCTCCCCAGGCATCAAGGTCCGGCTGAGCCGGTCGCGTGGACAGTTGGCCCTGGCCCCATCATCGGCAATTCTGGCCGGATCTCGGCAGGCGGGACCGATCGCGCTCGCCGCAACCTGGAACCGATCTGTCCTTGAACTTTCGAGACCATAAACGGACCGCAGGCGCGAAGACGACCTCCATGGGGTCGCGCGGAGCTCCTAGCAGCAACGGAGCGAGCAACTCATCACTTTGCCCTCAAAGTGATGAGTAAGTGATGAGTTGGTGCAAAACCCCGCAGAAGCAAAACACCCCGCCTCCAGCTTTACGCTGGTGACGGGGTGTTTTAGTGTGCGCCATCAGGGATTCGAACCCCGGACCCGCTGATTAAGAGTCAGCTGCTCTAACCAACTGAGCTAATGGCGCCGATCCGCACCGCGTGTTCTCTGCGGTGCGGGAGAAACATTAACAGCAGATACCGCCAGATGTGAAATCGGCTGGTCGGAGCGCCTGCTGACTCAGTTGAAGATCCGGCGAACCACGAGAACTGCCACCACTGCGCCGACTCCGAGGAGAGTGAACTTCACTGCCGGCTCGTCGAGCTTGGCCACCACGGACTGCTTGGTATTGGCGACGATGTTCTTGGGGCTGGCACGGACGCTCAGCTCGTCCAGGGTGCTGGCGAGCTGATTGCGAGCGGCCTCGATCTCGCGCTCGATCCGGTCGGTGTCCTTGGCCACGTGTCCTCCAACTTGTTGCAAATAGTCTCGGTCGCAGTCGAGCCTAGAGCACGACGACATTTCGATAGTCTCGTGCGGTGACCGAATACAGCAAGCTCGAGCCGGGCGACACCGCTCCGGCGTTCACCCTGCCCGATGCCGACGGCAACGACGTCTCTCTCGCCGACTATGCAGGCAAGAAGGTGATCGTGTACTTCTACCCCGCCGCGAGCACCCCCGGCTGCACCAAGCAGGCCTGCGACTTCCGGGACAGCCTTGCCGAGCTCAACGGAGAAGGCCTGGAAGTCATCGGCATCTCCCCCGACAAGCCGGCCAAGCTCGCCAAGTTCCGCGACAAGGAAGAGCTGACGTTCCCCCTGCTCTCCGACGAGGAGAAGACGACGTTGCAGGCGTGGGGCGCATTCGGGGAGAAGAAGAACTACGGCAAGGTCTACGAGGGCGTCATTCGCTCCACGTTCCTCGTCGACGAGGCAGGCAAGATCGAGGTGGCGCAGTACAACGTCCGGGCCACCGGCCACGTCGCCAAGCTTCGCCGCGATCTAGCTGTCTGAGTCCTCACTGCCGGACCCGGCCAGTCGCTGCAGGAACAACGCCTCGGCGACGGCCATCTTCTCGATTTCCGACGGATCCACGCTCTCGTTGGGAGCGTGGATCCGACACCGAGGTTCCTCGACGCCCATCAGCACGATCTCGGCGTCCGGCAACACCTGAGCCAGCGCGTTGCACAGCGGAATCGACCCACCTTGGCCGGCCGTCCCCATGGGATGCCCGAATGCCTCCTCCAACGCCTCGGACAGCGCCGCATATCCCGGCCCGTCGGTCCCGGCTCGAAACGGCGATCCGATCGCTTCACGCTCGACGGTGGGGCGCGCATTCCACGGCGTACGCGCCTCCAGATGAGCCACCAGGGCATCCTGAGCCCGCTGCGGATCCGTTCCAGGCGGTACCCGCAGATTGAGCCGTGCCGACGCACGAGGCGAGATCGCAGCAGCAGACCCCACCACCGGTGGACAGTCGATCCCCAGAATCGTCAGAGCGGGCCGCGCCCACACCGCCTCCGCTACCGAGCCCGAGCCGGCCAGCCCGACGCCGTCGAGTACCCCGGCATCGGCACGGAACTGCTCGGCGTCGTACTGGACCCCGTCCCAGGTCTGCGTTCCGTCCAGACCGTCGACCACGGTGTCTCCCTGCTCGTTCCGCAACGTGGAGAGCACCTGCACCAAGGCTGCGAGCGCATCGGGAGCAGGACCGCCGTACATTCCGGAATGCACTTCTCCTGCAAGCGTTTCCACGTGCACTACTACATTCGCGATACCGCGAAGCGTGGTCGTCACCGTCGGCGATCCCACCTTCGTGTTCCCGGTATCGCCGATGACGACCATGTCTGCGACGAACAGTTCGGGTCGCTGCTCCACGAGCGCTTCCAACCCGCCCGTGCCCATCTCTTCCGAACCCTCGCAGATGATGCGCACGCCGACGTCGAGTGACTCCCCCAGTGCCCGTAGCGCCAGCAGATGCATGATCACGTTGCCCTTGCAGTCCGCCGAACCCCGCCCGTACCAACGGCCGTCCCGTTCGGTCAGCTCGAAAGGTTCACTGTTCCACAGTGTTCGGTCACCCGGAGGTTGAACGTCGTAGTGCGAGTGCAGCAGAACGGTCGGCGCTCCCGCGCGAGCCGGCCGCGAACCGACGACCGCCAGTGAGCCGTCGACCGTCTCGATCAGTTGGACGTCGGGAATTCCCGCGTCGACGAATGCCCGTTGCACCCACTGCGCCGCACCGGTGCATTCCTCGACCGGAAACTGCCGAGGATCGTGCACCGAGGCGAACCGGACCAACTCTGCCAGCTCCGATTTCGCTCGGGGCATCTGCGATGCGATTGCAGATCGAACGTCGACGGGTCGCGAATCGGCGGGCATGAATCCTCCAAACGAGAAAATGACAGACGGGCCGTAGCCAGTCTGTCATCACTCGTCATACGAAACCGTTCACCGTCAGCCGCCGGAGAGCTCCTGATGAATCCACTCACCGGTTTGCTGCCAGTGCCGATCCCACGCTTCCTGTTCGAGCTGTTCGGGCGACTTACCCGGCTCCGGAATGGGAACGGGAACGGTGAATTGCGGAGGGGCCACCGTGGTCGTTGCCGGCTGCGGAGCCGCCACGGCCTGACGTGGCGGATCCTGTGGCACCCAAGGCTCAGTGGTCGGTGCGGGCTCGACAACCGCCCACGGGTCCACTGTCGGGGGAATCGCCTCGGTCGGGGGAGCAATATCCGGTGCCGGTGGAACGACGGCCGCAACCGGGTCGGACGTGGTGGGGCCCGCCTGCCGAGTCGCCCCCACCAGATCCGTACCGGCGTCGCGTCGATCGACGCTCTGTTCGGCAGTCGTCTCGGATTCATCCGGCAACGTCGCAGCGACCGCGACACCTGCAGAGAGCACCCCGGCCAGCAGCACTGCGGCGAACACGAGCTTGCGCCCGGAGCCTGCCGACCGGACCGGCTCGGCCCCGACGACCGACCGCACGGCAGGCACCGGAAGCGGCGCTACCACCCTGTCGACATCCGCGTCCGCCGCTACCTCTGGATCGGACTCCGCGGCCTCGACGACGGCGATCCGGGCGTCGATCTCTTCCGCTTCCACGACCTCGGTCTCGACGGCCTCGACCTGCTCCGACTCCTCGGTCGCCACCGGCGGTGCGGCCACTGCTGTCGGCTCCTCCTGATGTGCCAGCAGCGCAGCTCCCCGCGCTGCGACCTGGTCCGCATCACCCACGCGCACCACGGGAACGCCGAGTCCGAGGGACAGGATGTCGACCAGGTCTCGACTACTGGACCGGTCGCCGAACAACGCAACGAACTCGGGCTTCTTGCCGGATTGATCGACCACTTCCCACGCCAGGGGGATGGTGCTGCCGATGCGCTCGGGCGACATCGAGTCCAGCGCAGCAGTCTTCGCCGGCGTGATCGAGGCGTCGGCTGCGTCGGCGAGAGAAATGGAGACGCCCGTGTCGCCCATGTAGTACAGAAGCACGGTCTTCGCGTCGGCGAATTCTTCCGAGGTTGCCAGCCAGCCGAGGAACGACTCGGTCACCGACGACAGCACTGCGGGTTCGTCGCCGAGGGCATCCGCGAACTCCGCGCGCTCCTCCTCGGTTCGATACACCACTCCCACTGCGTCCACGTCTTCGTCGAGCGTCGCCGCCTCGCTGCGCATCGTCTCGATCGCGGCGGTGAGAACCGAGGCGGCGTCGGGATCGAGCGGGGTCGTCCGGTCGGCGAGAACCTCGCCCGAGGTCGGCTCCAACAGCACTGTCTGCATCGAGCCAGATTCGATCGCTATACCAATAATTGCCATGGCAGTCTCCCTGTGCTCAGGGTGGAGGCACCCGACCATGAACGTCGTTCAGCGGTTCTGAATGACGATCACCCTGCACGGAATTTGATTCTGTTACCTAAACCATACCTGTTGACGGTTAAATTGGCCCAGATCGGTCTTGGAGTTTGTCACAGTATGAGGATCCGGCGTTTGTAATCGACCCCAGGATTCTTCGAAACCCTAGGCTGGAACCCGCTTGTTCGAGCCAGATGCGCAGCCTGCGGGCGTGACCTCGCGGACCGTTGTGGATATCGAGCACCCGCGCCGGATAGCCTGACCGGGTGGAATCCTCTGCTCGTGCCCAGTCCTCGCGCCGTCTCGACGCCGCGCTCGAGTCGACGGCACAGACTCAGGAGCTCATGCCGCGACGGCGTCCCACCCAGGAACGCAGCCAGCGCAAGTTCGACGCGCTGCTGCAAGCCTCACGCGAGTTGCTCAGTGACGTCGGTTTCGAGTCGTTCACCTGCGAGGAAGTCGCGTCGCGCGCCGAACTCCCGATCGGCACGCTGTACCAGTTCTTCGCCAACAAGTACGTCATCGTCTGCGAGCTCAACCGCCAGGACCTCGTCGGGGTGCAACAGGAGCTGGCCGAGTTCGACGGCGAGGTGCCGTCCCTGGACTGGGTGCGCTTCCTCAACAACTTCGTCGACCACATGGCCGGCATGTGGATGACCGATCCGTCGCGCCGCGAAGTGTGGCTCGCCATGCAGTCGACACCGTCGACCCGCGCAACCGGGGTGATCCACGAGCGGGAGTTCGCCGAGCAGGTCTCGCGCATGCTCGGACCGCTCACTCCGCGCACGCCTCGGCATCGCCGCAACCTCATGGCTCAGGTGCTGGTGCACATCGTCTACTCGATGCTCAACTTCTCCGTGCAGGACGGCCAGAGCCACGAGGACGCCGTCGCAGAGCTCAAACGCATCATGATGGCGTACCTGCTCGTCGCCGAGAAGGAGAGCAGGCGCTCCGGCGGCTCGGCGAGCGACACCGACCAAGCCTGAGCAACCCGAGCCCGCACAGACGAAAGGCCCGCCCGATCACCTGGATCGGACGGGCCTGACTCGTTGTCGGAGCGAACTCACTCCTCCAGAATGGCCACGGCAGCGGCGATGTCACCGTCGTGCGTCAGCGACAGATGAATCTTCACCGTCGGCAGGAACTCCTGCGCCATCCCGTGCAACTTGATGGACGGCCGGCCCCACGCATCGTTGACGACCTCGATCAGCGGATACGGGTTGTCACCGATCTGCGGCGGCCGAGCGAATCGCGATGTCGCCCATGCCTTCAGCACTGCTTCCTTGGCCGCCCACCGTGCTGCGTAGTGGCGGGTCGGATCGGAACTCTTCGTCGCGGCATGACGGCGCTCGCCCGCGGTGAAGCTGTCGCGGATCATCGTCGTGCCGACCTTCTCCATCTGCTCGGCGAAGTCGGACACCGTCACCAGGTCGAAACCCACTCCCAGGATCGCCATCAGATGGCACCCGGCAGACCGGAGGAGTAGACGTCGTCCTCGCCGAGGCGAGCGGACTCGTTGAGCAACACGTTCGCCTCCAGTTCACGTGACGTCTTGGCCGGCGTCCCGTCATGTCCGAGCCGTCGATCGTCGGGCCGCTCGTAGAGGGAGTCTCCCCCCACCATCGCGGAGATCAGCCTGCGCTGACCGGCGATCCGGCGCTCGTTCGCCTTCGCGATGTACTCCGCACGCCGGTCCGCCGGAACGGCCTCGACGAATGCCTGCGGGTGCACCAGGGCGATGAGTCCGGACACGTGGCCGAATCCGAGGGACGTGAGCAGACCTGCCTTGAGCGGCACCGAGTCACCGAAGCGCAGCGGCTCCCGTGCCCACACCAGATGCTCGAACGCGGTCATCTTGTCGTCGACGCAGTCGAGGCTGCGGTTCGGCGGGATGACACCGTTCGCCAGCACCTGGCACAGGCCGATCAGCTGCCAGGCAGCCGCTCCACCCTTCGAGTGTCCGGTGAGGCTCTTCTGCGAGACGACGAACAGCGGAGCGCCGTCGGAACGGCCGATGGCCTTGGCGAGGCGGGTGTGCAGTTCCGCCTCGTTGGGGTCGTTGGCTGCGGTGGAGGTGTCGTGCTTGGAGATCACGGCCACGTCGTCTGCGCTGACGCCGAGTGCGTTGAGCGAGAGTGCGAGCGCCGAATCCTTGCCGCCGCGACCGGCACTGAGCGCACCGAGTCCCGGAGCCGGGATGGAGGTGTGCACTCCGTCGCCGTACGACTGTGCGTAGGCCACCACTCCGAGGACCGGCAGGCCCATCTCGAGTGCCAGGTCGCCGCGAGCGAGCAGAATCGTTCCGCCGCCGTGGGATTCGACGAATCCACCGCGCCTGCGGTCGTTCGCCCGCGAGAACCGCCGATCGCTGATGCCCTTGGCTGTCATCGCTGCCGAGTCCGCGGTGGCCGACATGTCACCGAAGCCGATGATGCCTTCGTTGCTCAGGTCGTCGAAGCCGCCGGCGACCACGAGCTGCGCCTTGCCCAGCTTGATCTTGTCGACGCCTTCCTCGACGGAGACGGCCGCGGTGGCGCAGGCGGCGACGGGGTGAACCATCGCGCCGTAGCTACCGATGTACGACTGGACCACATGCGCAGCAACGACATTCGGCAGAGCCTCCTGCAGGATGTCGTTCGCACGAGCATCACCGAGCAGGGTGTCGATGTACAGCGAGCGCATGGACTCCATGCCGCCCATGCCGGTGCCCTGTGTGTTGGCCACCAGCGTGGGGTGCACCCAGCGCATGAGTTCCGACGGGTTGAAGCCCGAGGAGATGAACGCGTCGACCGTGGTGACGATGTTCCACAGTGCGACACGGTCGACCGAGCTGGCCATGTCGGGCGAGATGCCCCACTTGGTCGGATCGAATCCGGTCGGAATCTGCCCACCGACGGTGCGAGTGAGCTTCATCTTGCGCGGGACACGAATCTCGGTGCCCGCCTTTCGGGTGACCTGCCAGTCGCTCGAATCCGGGACCGGCGTGATCAGCGTGTGCTCGGGATCCGCTGCTGCGAACGACCGGGCATCGATCTCGGTTCCGACCACGAACGTCAGGTCGTTGTCGAGGAAGATCGAGGTCATCAGCGGAGCGGTGTTGCCGACCATCGCGCCGTCGTCGCCGTAGGTGCGGATGCCGCACTTCTCGACCACGATGTCGTGGTACTTGTCGGCGATGTCCTCCTCGGGCACCAGGTCACCGGACTCGATGTCGTACCAACCCGGCTTGGGATCGTTCTCCCAGGCGATCAGGCCGGTGTTCCACGCGAGTTCGAGAACGCCTGCGGCAGAGAGCTGCTCGTCGACCTCCATCTCGAAGCGGGTACGTGCCGAACCGTACGGTCCGAGCTCGCCGGCACCGACGATGACGACGAGGTCCTTCGGGTCGACATCGAGTGTCGGCCACGCCGGAGCGGTGGTCGTCGTCGACAGCCGCGGCGGTGCGGGCAGTGCCGCGATAACCGAACTGTCCACGACCTCTTCGGTCTTCTCGGCCACGGCCGCAGCTGCGTCTCGAGCGAGTTCGACGAGGTTGAGCTTGGTGTTGGCCAGCCCGCCCGTGAGATCGGCGACGATCGGCTCCTGCGCAGCCTGTCGGCGAGCGGCAGGCGTGCACAGTTCGAGCAGCTCGGTCGCCATCTCGTCGGTGGACCAGGTGCGCACACCCTCGGCCTCGACGGCCTCGACGATGGGATCGTTGCCACCCATCAGGCCGGTTCCGCGTACCCACCCGATGTGAGCGTGGGCGATGGACACCCGCTCGGCCCAGTTCTTCTCCGAGCCCCACTTGGCGACAACAGCATCGAGTGCAGCCTTCGACTCACCGTAGGCACCGTCGCCACCGAACATTCCGCGGTTCGGCGATCCCGGCAGCACCACGTGCAGGTGCGTGTCGATGTCGGTGTCGTGACCGACCTTGGACAGTCCGCCGATCAACCGTTCGACCGACCAGAGCAGCACGCGCATTTCCATCTCGGCGCGAGCTCCGGCGTCGGACATCTCGCCCATGACCCGCGGTGCGGCGAACGGGAACAGCATCGTCGGCGTCGCTGCGGCCTTGACCAGGGTCTTCGCGCCACCGGCAGTGTCGACGAAGTCGCTGCCGATCCACTCGATGAGCGCATCGACGTCGGTGTACGACGCGATGTTGGCCGGAACCACCCACAGCGATGCTCCGCTGCGTGCGTTGTCGCGGTAGAGGCTGCGGTAGAAGCCGAGTCGCTCGTCGTCGAGCCTGGAGGTGGTGACGAAGACCGTCGCTCCCCCGGCCAGCAGCTTGGCTGTCACCGCAGCTGCGATGGACCCCTTGCTGCCGCCGGTGACCACTGCGACCTCGTCGGACCACTGACCCTTGTCCTCGGATGCGACCGCAATATCCGCGATGCGTCCGAAGGTCTCGGCGAGCACGGTCTTGTTCTCGTGGTCGGCCTTGGCCTTCCACCACTGTGCCTGCGACGCAACGGCATTGCCTGCGCCGGCGAAGGACTCGACCGAGATGTCGCCTGCGGTACCGAGCCACAACCGGGCCAGATCCTCACGCGCGGTTGCCCATCGGTCGTCGATCAGGACGGCGCGCTTGGCGTCGAACGCCGGGGCGACGAGGCGAGGCCAGTCGGATCCCAGCTCGGCCGAAACCAGCTCGACCAGAGCGGCATCGGGATCCTCGGCCAGCACTGCGTTGGGAGCATCGGCGAGTCCGAGCTGCTCGAGTACCAGCCGGGCTGCGGAGGCGAGGACGCCGTCGCGGCCGGTGATGTGCTCGGTGAACTCACCGAGAGCAGCAGCGTCGACGGTTCCGCCGGCCCCGCCGCCTGCCTGCGGCATCGAGACTGCGACGCCGCGGCGTGCGGCCACCGCGGCCACGGCCGCGTCGATGACGTTGTCGACTGCGTTGCCGTCGGCGAGAGCGCCGTCGGCCAGGCCGCCGAGTGCGCCACCACGAACCGAGGCACCGTCACGGGTACCGAGAGCGACCTCGGCGGTGACGTGGTGCGCCCAGCCGTCGCCCAGTTCCCAGGTCTTCTTGACGCGATCGGCGATCGAGGCCGGGCGTCGACCCGAGGGGCCGAAGACCTTGCGGAGGTGGTCGTTGATGGAGTCGCTGAGCACCGGACCGAACGGCTTGTAGGTACGAGCCAGCTTGTTCACCGTGCCCGAGAGCGCACCCATGTCGGCATCGGCTGCGCCGTCGATGGCACCGAGCGAGAGCTCGGAACCGAGGTCGACGAGCAGCTGGTTACGACGCGAGGACACGCCGTCGCACAGTGCCTCGATGGTGTCGGCGGGCCCGATCTGATCGAGCTGCAGCTTGGTCCACAGACCGATGAGGATCTTGGTCGCATCGGCCGCGACGAACGCGATGTCGTCCGGACGAGGTCCGCCGGACGGTGCTGCGGCCGGAGCGGGCGCGGGTGCCGCGGCAGGGGCCGAAGCTGCTGCCGGAGCAGCGGCCTCCACCGGTACCGACTCTTCCTCGTCGGCCGGAGCCGGGTCGGTGTCGGTGCCGTAGATGATCGCAGCCTCGCGCTCGAGGTTCAGTACCTCGACCGGGTGGCCGAAGCGGCCCGGCAGCTTGAGGGTCTGCGACGCGAGGTTCGCCACGGTCGGAGTTGCACCGAGGCCGATCTCGACGAAGCGCTCGACGCCCATACCGCCGTCGGACTCGTCTGCGAACAGCAGGTCCTGGGTCTCGATCCAGCGCACCGGGCTGGCGAACTGCCAAGCAAGCAGCTCGGTCAGAATCACGCGGCACAGGTCGCTCGGCCGAGCAGCCCACGAATCGAACTCCGCGAGAACGGCGTTCAGCGGCTCGGACGGAACCAGATCGGCGATCTCCTGAACGAACTCGCGCTCGAGCGAGAACGGCTTGGGCACCAGGTTCGGGATGTAGCGACCCACCAGGATCGCCGGATCGATCTGCTCGGGGAGCAGAGTCTGGAGGCGATTGCGGAAGTCGTCGACTCCGCCACGCAGCACCGTGGAGTGGAACGGCACGTCGATGCCGGGAACCATGATGTAGGCGGCCTTGCCACCGAACTCGGCACGGCGGATCGCGATCTTCTTCTCCAGCTCGCCGAGGCCGGCAACCGTGCCTGCGATGGCGTACTGCGAGCCGCGCAGGTTGAGGTTGACGATCTCGAGGAATTCACCGGATTCTGCTGCGACACCGGCGACGAAGCCCTGTACGTCCTCGTCGGCCAGGCCGATCTGCGACGGGCGGATCGCTGCCATGCGGTAGTCACTGCGGCCGCTCGCATCACGCGGAACGAGCGCGTGCATGGCCGATCCACGCTGGAAGACGACCTCAAGGACGGCTTCGAGCGGGAGCACACCGGCGACGGCTGCGAGGGCGTTGTACTCACCGACGGAGTGGCCGGCGAGGATCGAGTTCTCCACGAACGCACCGGATTCACGCAGTTCGGCAACCTGTGCGACGCCGAGAACGGCCATCGCGACCTGGGTGAACTGGGTCAGGTGCAGCACACCGTCGGGATGCTTGTGCGTGACGCCCCGCGCCTTGAGCGACGTCGGGTTGTCGCGCACCACAGCGAGAATGGAGAAGCCGAGCGCGCTGCGGGTGTGCTTGTCGGCACGCTCCCACACCTCACGTGCGGCCTTCGAGCGAGACCGTGCGTCCAGGCCCATGCCCGCACGCTGGATGCCCTGGCCCGGGAAGGCGTAGACGGTCTTCGGCGGCGCGGTGCGAGCGGTGGCGACCATGACCAGTTCTCCTGCGACACGGCAGGAGACCTCGATCAGCTCGGCACCCTGGTCGAATCCGGTGCGGTCGACGCGAACGTCGATCTCGGCTCCGGGTCGAACCATGCCGAGGAAGCGTGCGGTCCATGCGGTGAGGCGACGCGGCGGAGTCTTGGTGTCCGCGTGGTCGACTGCGGTGACCGTCTGCTGGGCAGCGGCCGAGAGCCACATGCCGTGCACGATCGGGCTGCCGAGACCGGCGAGCAGAGCCGCGGCGTCGGAGGTGTGAATCGGGTTGTGGTCGCCCGAGACCTGAGCGAACGCGGCCATGTTGCGAGGGGCGACGATGGTGGCCTGACGACGGCGACGACGCGGGGTGTCCTGTGCGTCGGCGCTCACCGAGCCACCGGCGCGAGCCGGGTCGACGAGCTCGCCCTTGCCGGTGCGTCCGCGAATGGCGAAGCGCTCCACCAGAGTTGCGACGGCGGGAGCGTCGAGCCCCTCACCGAGCATGGCACCGATCTCGACGGTGACCTCGACGACGCGGCCGAGATCGGTGTCGAGCACCTCTCCGGCCGCGGCCTTGACCACGAGAATGGAGGTGTCGGTGGGCAATTCGCCGACCAGGGCGACGCTGTGATCGAGGTGCACCAGGTCGAGCATGCCTTCGATGACGTCGATGCCTTCGGCGTTGCGAGTGGCACCCAGGACGGCGAAGACGGCGGGCCAGCAGGCACCGACGAGGACGTCGGGAACGGCCTTGCCACTGACGGTCAGCGAGTCCGGCAATCCGGATCCGGTGACGCCTGCGTGGTCGGCGATCAGATCGGGGATCCACGCGATATTCAGCCGGGCAACGCCGCTCTTGACAGCCGGAAGTTCCTGGCCTGCAGCAACTCCGAGCAGAGCCGACATGGCCTGCTGGGCGTCCTGTGCGGTGACGACGGGCGCGCCGCCGTCGATCGTCGAGGCCGGAACCGTCAGGCGGATGCGAACTTCCTTGCCCGGAGCGAGCGGAACCAGCAGCTCCACGTGCTCGGAATCGAGCACGGTGAGCGACGAGCCGGTCTGCGGGTGCGCCGCGACGGTCTCGGATTCCACGGTCCAGTCGGCCGGATCACCCAGGCGTGCAACGGGGTTCTGCGTCATGCGAGAGGCCCAGGTGACGTCGGGAGCAGCCAGCACGATACCCAGCAGTCCGGGTGCGATCTCGGCGTGGCGACGGCTGGCGACGGCCGTGGGCTCGATGCCCTCGGCGAGCAGCTGATCTGCGGTGGCCTTCTCGAAGCGATCGAGCAGCTCGCCCACGGGCTCGTCGACGCGAGTGATGCCCGCGACGGCGACGGTACCGGGGATGATGCAGACCTGATCGGCCGAGTAGCGGGCGTCGTGTGCCTGCCACAGCGAGTCACTGCGCCACCAACGACGCACATCGCCGTCGACGACGGGGACGAAGTTGACCGGCTTGCCGGGCATGCGGCACAGCGAGGTGAAGAAGGTGATGTCGGCCGGGTGCAGAACCACGTCGGCGGCGTCGGGGAACTGCGCGAGCAGTGACTTCAGTGCGGCGCGTGGGCGTTCGAGAACCTCGGCGTCGGCGAACAGGGTGGGGATGGGTCCGCGATCGACCGGATGCAGGCGAGCCTCGGCACGCTGCAGCATCTCCAGGAAGCGTGTCCGCCAGGTGATGTCGAGCCACACGGATTCGCGTGCCTCGGTCACGGCATCGGTGAACTCACCGCCGCAGTCGAATTCGCTGCGCGAGTCGGTTCCGACAGCCAGGTCGAGGTAGCGAACGAGCCACTGCTGGTACGTCATGTCGGCGACGTCACCGAAGAAGGGCTTTGCGGTGCCGTCGAGTGCGGCGATGATCTCGTCACGACGCTCGGCCACGGCGTCGGCGTTGCCGGCGACCTCGTCGAGCAGTCGGCCGCACCGAGATGCCGCATTGTCGATCTCGTGGATGTCGGCACCGAGCTGGCTTCGGCCCGAGGCCATTCCGCCGGTGGCGGTACCGGCACCGACCCAGTCGGGGGTTCCGGGGGTGTCGACCAGAAGCTGCTTGACCTCGGGAGCCGTCGTGGCCTCCAGGGTCGCCATCGCTGCGGTGCCGACGAGGATTCCGTCGAGCGGCATCTTCGGGTAGCCGTGCACGGCCGACCAGGTACCGGTGAGGTACTCCGCTGCCCGCTCGGGGGTGCCGATGCCGCCGCCGACGCAGACGACGAGGTTGGGCCGTGACCGCAGCTCGGCGTAGGTGGTCAGCAGCAGGTCGTCGAGGTCCTCCCACGAGTGGTGTCCGCCTGCGCGGCCACCCTCGATGTGAACGTTGACCTGGTAGGACGGAACCTCGTTGGCGATGCGGATGACGGCGCGAATCTGCGCGACGGTGCCGGGCTTGAACGAGACGTAGCTGATTCCGGCCTCGGACAACTCTTCGATGAGAGCCACGGCCTCGTCGAGCTCAGGGATGCCTGCGGTGACGACGACGCCGTCGATGGCCGCACCCGCTGCGCGAGCGCGCTGCACGATGCGGCGTCCGCCGAGCTGCAGCTTCCACAAGTACGGGTCGAGGAAGAGAGAGTTGAACTGGATGGCGCGGCCGGGCTCGAGGAGGGTGGAGAGCTCGGCGACACGATCGGTGAAGATGTCCTCGGTGACCTGGCCGCCACCGGCCAGCTCGGCCCAGTGGCCTGCATTGGCAGCTGCGGCAACGATCTTCGCGTCGACCGTCGTCGGCGTCATGCCTGCGAGCAGGATCGGCGAACGTCCGGTCATCTTGGTGAACGAGGTCTCGACCACGACTCGGCCGTCGGGCAGCGTGACCGGCGTGGGGGCGTAGGCAGACCATGCGGGCTGGACCTCGGGAGCAGCTCCCGGGGTGAGCAGGTTGCGGTGGCCTCCGCGTGAGGACGCGGCGATGATGCCGACGCCCTGTCCGCGCAGCGCCGGAGTGGTCATGCGGGTGAGCAGGTCGCCCGGACCGAGATCGAGAATCCAGTCGGCACCGGCGTCGACGACACCGTCGATGGCGTCGACCCAATCGACGGAGTCCACGAGGATCTTCTGCGCAAGGTCGCGTGCGAGCTCGACATCGAGTCCACAACGCTGTGCCCAGGCGCTGACGAGTTCGACAGCGTCTGCCAGGGCGGGATGATGGAAGCCGATCTCGACGGGAAGCTGCTCGAAGACCGGGGCGAACACGGCACCGCCACGCTTCTTGGCGTCGCGGTCGCGCTCTTCCTCGGCAGCGATCTGCTCGCACTTCTCCTGCACGCGGGCCAGCTGGGCGGGAGGTCCCGAGAGCACGACGCGACGGCGGCCGTTACGGATGGCGAGGGCGGCGGATCGCTCCGGCGCTCCGGCGATCGCGAGTTCGGCGATGATCGACTGCAGTCGTGCGGGTTCGACGTTGGCAACCGAAACCATCGGGGCGCGGTCTCCGGCACCGATGATGCCGCGGCGGCGGCCGACGAGACCTGCAGCGGCACCCACGAGCTGGGCGATCGCGAGGAAGCTCGCGTCCTTCGCGCCGTCCGCTGCGACGGATTCGGCGGCGATGAGACCCTGCGAGTGTCCGACGACCTTGACCGGCGGGGTCTGGGCGGGATCGAGTCCCTGCAACTTCAGTGCGCGCAGTGCCGCGACCTGAGTGAGGAACACTCCGGGCAGCGAGACGGCAGCGGAGGTCAGTGCAGCCTCGGAGGGTCCGTACGAGCCGGCGGTGTCGTCGTCGGCGAGGTCCTGTTCGAGCATCCAGCCGATCGGGTCGAAGCCGACCGAGCGTACGACCAGCAGCTCGTCGGCAACGGGTGCGAGAGTGACTGCAGCCTCGTTGACGAGATCGGTCAGTTCGGGTTCGAGCGCGGAGTCGCGAGCCAGTTCTTCGAGGGAGCTGAGCCACGGTGCACCCTGGCCACCGAAGGCCAGTGCGTACGGCTCGCCCGCGGCGAAACGATCTGCCAGAGTCCGAGAGCCGCCATTGCTTCTAGGGGATTTGTCTGCGTTGCCGGTGCTTCGCGAACCTCGTCCGTGTGATGGTGTGCTCTCGTTGATCGTCAAGGCTGAAGATTCCTCTCGTGGACGCCTCGGGGGTCGGGGCGTTCGCTGTGATGACTGCCCTGGCGCGTCGTGGGCAACAGGGTCGAAGCGGTGAGCCGGTCCTCGTCGACAGGTCTTCTCCGCGCTGCTCAAGGTTGACACAAAATCATGAGGAAATCCTCAGGTTTGCTCGGACGTCCGAGTGCTACCAGCGAGTACGTCGCTCGAACCGGCTTTACTTTTTGTTTACCCGACTCGTCGGTAACCCACATCTACGCTGGCGAGAGCATCGGGCGCGACGTCAGAACATGAGGAAAGCCTCGCATTTTTCGTTATCCTTTCGTGATGTGATCTCGAGCACAGACGAGCGCCACGCGACCGTGTCGGTGCGGTCCTCTACCTTGTGCGAACGAGCCGCTCATCGCCGAGAGCGGTCGACGAACTCCGGGGGGAATTCATGTATTCATCGGTAACGGACATCTGCACCGTGGACGAACTCGACGCGATGATTCTGCACATCGAATCGCATGTGCCGCAATCGCGTTCGCCACACTGGACACCGGGATGGCGCGGCGAGAGCGAGGCGGCGTTGCTGGATGCGATCTTCTCCGCACGGGCTGCGTACGGGGGCCCGACCAGCGGGGTCCGCGCGGTGGTCCAACGATGGAGATCGCATCGCGGCGATAACCGACTCGACGACTTGACAACCCTCGCCGAACTGACCACTACTCCGGATCTACCCGTGGAGATTCTGTCCAACCGTCAACTGGTTCCGGGAAACAGTCGAACCAAGGCAGCTGCTGCAGCCGCGGCGGCACAGACGTTGATCTCGGTGGGGTTGAGCTGTTCGACCGACTTCGAGCAGCACACGAAAGAACAATTCGAGGCGTTCCGCGCGATCCCCGGTCTCGGCGAGACCACCTGGGAGTGCATGCTCGTCAATCTCGGTGTGCGTACCGACAAGGCGACCGCCCATTCGAACTCGTTCGTAGCCGACGCTCTCGAACCCCTCCACCGGAACCTCGCCGCCGGAATCGCCGAGGACCGCTCCCCCGTGATCCTCTCAGCGGCAGCGAACGCACTCGGCACCGATCTCGCCTCGCTCGAGCATGCCGTGTGGCGATACCAGCACAAATCACGCAAGCCGAAGCAGCGTCACTCCGAAGCGGAACTGCGATCGGCAGCCTGACTGCGAGACACCAGTGCCTCCACGCCGTCGAGAATGCACTCCAACCCGAACCGGTAGGCGTGCACGGGGTCGCTGGCGGCGTCGTACGACGTCGCCGCGGCCGTCCCGACCCGAGACGACACCGGAAATCGTTCGCGCTCCATGACCCGTTCGAGGATCGGCGCGGTAGCCGCCCACCACTGGGCGTCGGACATGCCCGACTGTTCCTTGACACGCGCTACGCCGGCGAGGGCTCGCGCGGTTCCGGAGACGTGAGTGAGTACCAGCGTGAGAACGGAGTCGATCTCGACGTCGCTCAGGCCGATGCCGACCAGGGGACGCAACTCGGCCTCGTATTTGTCGTTGGTGTGCGGACCGAGCACGGGGCGTGCACCCTCCGCTTCGAGGAGCCACGAATGCCGTTGGTACAGAGTCCAATTGCGCTCGGCGACGAAGTGCATCGCGGGACGCCATCCGCCGGCTACGGAGGACGGCTCGTCGACGCGAGAGTAGAGACCTGCAAGCGCTCGATCGATCATCAGGTCGGCCAGGTCCTCCCGACCCGGCACATGCGTGTAGAGCGACATCGCGCCGACCCCGAGATGCTCGGCCACGTTCCGCATCGATACCGACTCGAGGCCGTTCGCATCGGCCAGTTCGATGGCGGCGTCGACGATCGCATCCACGCTCAGTCCGGTGCGACTCGGCTTGGCGTCGACTCGCCACAGCAGCCCGAGGGTCCGGGCCGGGTCGAAGGGGACGTCCTTTTTCGATGCCACTCGCCGAGTGTAGCGGGCGCCGTACGGTGTACACCTGCAACGTTCGCCCGCACCGGCGACGGTGACCGCCCAGGTTGTAGACTTCATCGGCACGCGCGAGTGGCGGAATTGGCAGACGCGCTGGATTTAGGTTCCAGTGTCTTCGGACGTGGGGGTTCAAGTCCCCCCTCGCGCACGACGGTCGTTCGACCCGGATTTTCTCGAGACTTCTGCAGGTTCCGACGTGTGAAGGCGGCTCGAATGTCCAGCAACCCCGACGACGACGCGATCTTCGCCGAGATTTCCGACGAACGACGTTCTCTCGCAACGACTCTCGAGACGCTCACTCCCGAACAATGGGACACACCCTCGCTGTGCGAGGCCTGGACGGTCCGCGACGTCGCCGCCCATCTGGTGGTGCCGCTGATCGTCCCGCTCTGGCAGTTCGGACTGGTCATGGTGCGTACGCGCGGCAACTTCGACCGCGCCAATCAACTGATGACCACGCGCGTTCGTCGCGAGCACGAGGACGACTTGCCCGCCTTACTCACCGCTCACGCAGACAAGAAATTCACCCCGCCCGGCCACGGTCCGCTCGCCCCCTTGTCCGACGTCATCGTGCACGGACTCGACGTGTGCAGGCCGCTGGGCATCGAACACCACGTCCCCGAGCAACGCATGATCACCATGCTCGACTCCCTGGTACCCGCAACCGGCGCGGCACCGTTCAAGGGCCCCGAACTTCGGCTGCAATGGCGCGCGACCGATCTCGACTGGAGCCGTGGCGAGGGCCCGGTCATCGAAGGAACGGCCGGCACCCTGGCACTTGTTCTGACCGGACGGAGCAGCGCTCTCGCCGACGTGGCCGGGCCCGGGGCCGAGCAACTCGCCCAGGCACGGGCCAACCGTCGTCGGGCATGAGTCGCACCCGAGCCGTCCATGGTGAGAATCACCGCCGGGCCGCAGCACGCGACTACCTCCAGTAGTAGTACCTCCGGTACCGTCGAAGGGTGACTTCTTCCCGCCCGAACCGTCGGCCAGCATTGATTGCGCTGGTCATCGTGTCCGCGGCGGTGTGCCTGGGACTCGGCTGGTGGCAGTGGGAACGCTTCGAGGCAGTAGGCGGCAACGGTCAGAACCTCGGATACGCGTTCCAATGGCCCCTGTTCGCAGTGTTCGTGGTCTACGCCTACCGCAAGTTCGTCCGCCTCGAGGACGAGGACTCCGACGAGGCGGCGGCAGTGCGGCCCGACGGACCCACCGAGGTGCCCCTCGACCTGCTCCCCCAGCGGCAGGCCCCGGCGGCCGACGCCAGGGACCTCGACGATCCCGAAGCCAGGCAACTGCTCGAATACAACAGCTACCTCGCGGAGCTGAACGAATCCCGCGGGACCGACAGGAGCACCACGTGAGTTCGGCACCGGACAAGACGCAGGCGTCTGCGAACAAGACCCAGAAGATCGCTTCCGCGTTGCTGCGCTATCGCGTTCTGGCCTACGCCACGGGAATCTGGCTGCTCGTTCTCGTGACCGAGATGGTCGCGAAGTACGTTTTCAAGGTCGAGAAAGTGCCCAATTGGATTGCCGTCGTGCACGGTTGGGTCTACCTCGTGTACCTCGTGCTCACGGTGGATCTCGCCATCAAGGTGCGGTGGCCCGCCGCCCGCACGATCGGCACACTGCTCGCCGGGACCATCCCGTTCCTGTCCTTCTACGTCGAGCACAAGCGCACCAAGCAGGTCAAAGCCGACTTCGGCGTCTGACGTCAGCAGTCGACCGGCTGCGCGTTCTCCGGATCCAATGCGTTCTGCACCAGCCGCTGAGCCAGCGGATCGTACGAGATTCCCGTGTGCTCGACGACGTTGGCCGGGCACAGGTCCTGCAACACCACGTTGGTGTTTCCCGCGCCGCTGAGCAGCGAGGCCGTGTACGGAACGACGATCTGGTCGTACCGGGTGACGATGGTGGTGTAGTCGATACCCGAGACGGTGTCGCTGCCCTCGTTCAGACGCTCGAGCACGTCGTCCTGCGTCGGCGGGCCCGCCGTCGGGTGGTTCGGTGGAGACAACGCCACGATCCGTGCCACCGTTCGATCTCCGCCGAGGAAGCGGGCGTAGTAGCGCGGCACGGTGCCGCCCTTCGAGTGCCCCACGATCGACACCTTCTGCGCGCCCGTCGCCTCCAGTACGGAATCGACGAACATCGACAGTTCCGCGGCACTCTCGGGAATGGGTTCGAGCGCACCGAACGCCCGAACCGGCCCGGTGTTGCCGTAGTCGATGGCGAACACGCAGTATCCGGCCTCGGCCAGCGTCGGCGACAGCGATGCCCAGTTGTCGTAGGAATTCTCCAGGAATCCGTGCACCAGCACCACCGGCTCGGGATGCTGCGCACTCGGAACACACGAGAAATCATTCGCGCCCGGAGGCGTCACGCCAGGATGCGCGATCGAATAGGCGAGAGCCTCGGCGAAGGAGCCGGCTGCGGGTGCCGCGTCGGCCGGGGTGCCCGCCAGGCACAGTGCGGCTGCGGCGGCGAACACAACCGACGTCCGCATCGAAACGGTTCGCATCGCCACGAGCTACCGCCTCGCCAGCTCGCCGAGGCTCGGAACGAGCATGCGAAGCGCGCGACCACGATGCGAGGCGGCGTCCTTCTCCTCCGGGCTCAGCTGCGCGGCGCTGCGGCCGTCGCCCTCGGGCACGAAGATGGGGTCGTAGCCGAAGCCGTTCTCCCCCATTGGCTCTCGGCCCACTACCCCGCGCCATTCGCCCCGGACCACCGTCTCGGTGCCGCCCGGAATCACCAGGGCACACGCCGAGACGAATGCGGCTCCGCGACGCTCGTCCGGGGTGTCACTCAACTGCGCCAGAACCAGTGCGGTGTTGGCCTCGTCCTGCCCGTGCGTACCGGACCAGCGCGCCGAGAGCACCCCGGGCATCGCGTTCAGGGCATCGATCTCGATCCCGGAATCGTCTGCCACACAAGGCATTCCGGTGGCCGCCGCGCCGTCACGCGCCTTGGCGAGCGCATTCTCCTCGAAGGTCGCTCCGGTCTCGGGAGCCTCCGGGAACGGCGGCACCTCGTCCAGGCCCACCAGTTCGATTCCGGCCACTCCGGCGGCGTCGAGCACCCGCCGGAGTTCGCGCAATTTCTTCGCGTTCCGGCTCGCTACCAGAAGCTTCGACTCAGGCACCGAACTTCTTCTTCGATTCCGCGGCTGCAGGCTCGGGCAGTTCGCAGGGATACGGCAACGCCAAAGCTTCCTTCTGCACCTCGAACAATTTCTCGATACCGACGAACGCGGAGTCGAGCAACTTGTCGAGTGTGGTGCGCGGGAACGTCGCGCCCTCCCCGGTTCCCTGGATTTCCACCAGCGTGCCGGTGTCGGTGGCGACGACGTTCATGTCGACCTCGGCGCGCGAATCTTCTTCGTAGGGCAGATCGAGGCGCACTCGGCCGTCGACGACGCCGACGCTGACCGCGGCGATCATGCACGAGATCGGCTGCGGATCGGCCAGTCGTCCCGCGGCGCGCAGATAGGTGACTGCGTCGTTGAGAGCGACGAACGCGCCGGTCACAGCCGCGGTGCGGGTACCACCGTCGGCTTGGAGTACATCGCAGTCGAGGGCGATGGTGTTCTCGCCGATCGCAGCGAGATCGATGCATGCTCGCAGTGAGCGTCCGACCAATCGAGAGATTTCCTGGGTGCGGCCGCCGACCTTGCCCTTGACGGACTCGCGGCCGTTACGGGTGTGGGTTGCAGCGGGGAGCATCGCGTATTCGGCAGTGAGCCAGCCGAGACCGGATCCCTTTCGCCAGCGCGGCACACCCTCCTCGACACTGGCCGTGCACATCACCCTGGTGTTGCCGAACTCGACCAGCACCGACCCTGCCGGGTGGCTGGTGAATCCGCGGGTGATCTTGATGGTGCGGAGCTCGTCGTCCGCCCTGCCGTCTTCTCGTCTGGACACGACTCGAAGCCTAGCGCGTCGTCAGACGGTGAAGACGTCCCCTGGCAGTACCGCGTGCACCGGTCCGCTGAACTCTGCCTTCGCCTCGGCGATGACATCCTCCCGTGAGGTCCACGGCGGAATATGCGTGAGCAGCAGCTCCCCCACCCCTGCATCTCGCGCGATTCGGCCGGCCTCGGTTCCGGACAGGTGCACTCCCTCCGGCCGCTCGGGACTGTCGGTCCAGGACGCCTCGCACAGGAACACGTCGGCTCCGTCCGCCAGTTCTCGCACCGCCTGGCACATTCCCGTGTCTCCGCTGTACGCGAACGTGCGGCCTTGCGCGGTGGTGACACGCATGCCGTAGGACTCCGGCGGATGGAACACCTGCCGAGCCAGAATCGACAACTTTCCGAACTCCACGGTGCGGCCGTCCACCCAGCGACGCAGGTCGATGGTGTCCGACATGTCGTCGATCTGCCCACCGCACTCGGCCGAGGCGACGCCGAGCCGGAACGCCGTGTCCTTCGGTCCGTAGACGATCGCTCGTCCCTCCGGCGGAGTGGGATGGTAGCGCCGCCACACCAGCAGCCCCGGAACGTCGAGGCAGTGATCGGCATGCAGATGTGAGAGCAGAACACTCACATCTCCCGGATCGGCGTAGCGCTGCAATGCCCCGAGGATGCCGGGACCGAAGTCGAGGACGACCGGGGAGGTCTCCTCTTCTTCCAGCAAGTAGCCCGACGCGGGCGAATCGGGTCCGGACACACTGCCCGAACATCCCAGGACGGTAATTCGCATGAAAGCCATGCTGCCACGCCGAGCGCATCGCTCGAAACGTTCGGGCAGTATTCACAGCGCGAGTCGGCGAAATTCACCGCAGGCGACAGCTGTGTCCGTAGTTACCCAGCGCCTACGGAGTGGGCCGGTCGAGCGACTTCATCCGCGCCCGCTCGGCCCGCGCATCGGCGGACAACAGTCGAGCGGCAACCACTCCGCCCACCGCGCCGAACAGATGTCCCTGCCACGAGACGTTCGGCTCGCTCGGAAGGATGCCCCACAGGGCGCTGCCGTACAGGACGAACACCACGACGCCGATCGCGAGTTGGCCGAGTCTGCGGGTGAAGAAGCCGCGGACGAGCAGGTAGGCGATGAAGCCGAAAATCAGGATCGAGGCACCGATCGTATTGGTGTACGAAGAGGCCGTGAGCCAGGTACCGAACCCACCGACCACCCAGATGACCCCGGTGGCCGCCAGCCCACGCGCCGGTCCGGACAGCAGCACCAGAAACCCGAGTACGACGATGGGCACGGTGTTGGCGATCAGATGCTGCCAGTCGTCGTGCAGCACGGGCGCGAACAGAATGCCCCACAACCCCTCGACCGAGCGCGGCTCGATACCGTTGCGTTCGAGTCTCGATCCGCTGGCCACATCGATGAACTCGATGACCCACAGCAGCACCGTGAATGCTCCCACCAGCATGGCGGCCTGCATCCAGACCGGCCGCTCACGCTGGGCAGGACGGTTACTGATCTCGCTCATGATCGCCTCCGAATTCGGTCCCACCACGGTACCGAACAGAGGTGACAGGCCCGCGTCCCTCAGACTCCCGAGCCACCGAACGCGGACGTGAAGATCTGGCGATACGTAGGAATGCCGGCCACCGAGGTGGCGTCGAGCAGGGCCCGGACGATGGCGCGCTCGACGACGATCGCCGCGGCCTCGGTGACCGCGGCCAGTACCGGAAGTTCCACCGAGAACGCGGCGGGTACCGAGGACTCCGGGCCGACGGGTCTGGTGCCGGTGGACACGGCGAAGATCGTGTCGCCGTCGAGTGGGGAATGTGCCGGTCGAACGGCACGCGCCAGACCGTCGTGACCGGCGACGGCAATCCTCTTGCACGACGCCGACGACAGCGCAGCATCGGTGGCGACAACACCGATCGTGGTGTTGAGCGCGGTGCCCTTGGGTTCGAGGGCGAGCGCGGCCCACAGCTGGTTCACATCGGGCTTGCGCATACCGAACGCCGCGGGCCCGAGCGTGCCGGTTCCCCACAACAGCCCCGTGCGCGGATCGAACACGGCCCCCACCGGATTGGCCACCATCAGTGCCGCCACGGTGACTCCGTCGGCAGGGCCACCCTCGATCACCGTGCTGGCGGTACCGACGCCGCCCTTGAGCACTCCGGCGCGAGCACCGACTCCAGCTCCGACCGATCCGGTCTCGAATTCGGCTGCTGCTGCTGCGGCAGCGAGGTAACCGAACTCCGCCGTCGGACGCGCCGCCCAGTCGCCCACCGGAAGATCGAAGATCACTGCGGCCGGCACGATCGGAACGACGTGATCGGGACTGCCCATCGGAATACCCTGGCCGTGCTCTTCCAGCCACCGCATGACGCCGTCCGCGGCCGCGAGCCCGTATGCACTGCCCGCGGTCAGCAGGATCGCGTTGACGTGCTGCACGGAATGGCTCGGATCGAGCAGATCGGTCTCGCGCGTTCCCGGCCCCCCGCCGCGAACGTCGACCGCGGCCGTGGCACCTCCGAGAGCACGTACGACGGTGCAGCCGGTCGCCGAACCGGACCCCATCGTGGCGTCGTCGTCGAGGTCGTGATGATGGCCGACCAGCAGACCTGTCACATCGGTCAGGCTGTCCCGTGGTCCGGGTGTCTGGAATGCAGCGGTCACGCGCGCGTCCTAGGGAATGAGGACCTGCACGAGAGAATCCTGCATCCAGGTCAGCCAGTGATACACGTCGAGATGCGGAGCGCGAGGATCACCCTCGTCGAGGACGTCGGGTGTGTCCGCGCTGATCCCCAGCGTGGTGCCGAGCGCCAGCCTCACGTCGTTGAGGCCGGTCAACCATGCGTCCGCCTGCTCCTGGGTCAGCACGATCTTGCCACCCGACTCGGGAACAGTGGCCAGGATCATCGATCCGGCAGCCAATTTCTCGTCGATGATCTCGGGCTCGTGAAGTCCTCGGAGAGCCCCGTTGAGATCGGTCGGATCCTCCTCGTCGCGGTCGGGATCGGCGCGATGGAAGTCCGGCAGCAGCCGGGCCAGCGCGGCATCCTCGGGCGGACTGTTGTGGCCGGTCCGCAGACCGGTCAGCGCTGCGAGCTCGTCGGTGGGAGCGGCGGCGGAACGGTCACGCAGCAAGCCGAGAACCGAGCCGACGAGAGACCGAAGCACGGCAGCCTCACGCGCATCGATCTCGGATTTTATCTTGACCCCGGACAACGAATTCCGTCTCGTCCACGTGCGCACTGTTGCTGATGTCCTTCACTGACGAAGAGGTGGTGAGCTGGTTACTTGTCCTGCTGCATGGTGGCCCACAGACCGGCCGCGTGCAGCCGTCGAACATCGTTCTCCATCGCGTCGCGCTCTCCGCTCGACACCACGGCCTTGCCCTCGGAGTGCACCTGCATCATCAGCTCGGTGGCCTTGGCCTTGCTGTAGCCGAACAGCTTCTGGAACACATAGGTGACGTAGTGCATCAGGTTGACCGGATCGTCCCAGACGATGGTGACCCAGGGGGTGTCGTGCGCTTCGTCGGCCGCGACGGCCTCGGTCTGTGCCGGGACCGCTTGCGGAGACGCGGCGACGACGTCCCCTGCCGAGAAGCCGTCCACGGGCAGAAGCGATCCATCCACCGTCAACCAAGGCATGCCCAACAGGGTACGGCGTATCGGGCCAGCGTCCCACGCTCGCCCCTTCGCTCGTAGTGTGGGCGAGGTGAGCAACGATGCGACCACAGATCACGCGAATCCCGGCGACGGTGCCAGCACAGCACTGCTGACCGATCAGTACGAGTACACGATGCTGTCGGCGGCCCTGGCCAGCGGTTACGCAGATCGAATCTGCAGCTTCGAGGTGTTCGCGCGCAGGTTGCCCGGCGGTCGCCGATACGGAGTCGTCGCGGGCACCGGACGCATCCTCGATGCGATTGCACGTTTCCGCTTCGGCCAGGAGGAGTTGCGGATCGTCGCCGAATTCCTCGACGCCGAGACCGTCGAATGGCTGCGTAACTACCGCTTCACCGGCGACATCGACGGCTACCGCGAGGGTGAGCTGTACTTCCCGGGCTCTCCCGTTCTGACCGTTCGCGGCACCTTCGCCGAGTGCGTCGTCCTCGAAACGCTCGTGCTCTCCATCCTCAATCACGACAGTGCGATCGCATCCGCGGCAGCACGGATGGTGGCGTCCGCGAAGTCCCGTCCGATCATCGAGATGGGATCGCGTCGCACCCATGAGGAAGCCGCCGTCGCCGCCTCGCGCGCGGCGTACCTCGCGGGATTCACTGCGACGTCCAACCTCGAAGCCGTCCGCAGGCACGGCGTTCCAGGCGCGGGCACGTCGGCGCATGCCTTCACATTGCTGCACACCACCGCCGACGGCCCCGACGAACGGTCCGCATTCGCGGCTCAGATACGCGCTCTCGGAGTGGCCACCACCCTGCTCGTCGACACCTACGACATCACCCAGGGTGTCGCCAACGCCATCGAGGTCGCCGGGCCCGAACTCGGCGGTGTGCGCATCGACTCCGGCGACCTTGGCGTGCTCGCGCGCCAGGTCCGCGACCAACTGGACGCCCTGGGAGCGCCGAAGACCAGGATCGTCGTCTCGGGCGACCTCGACGAGTACGCCATCGCCGCGCTGCGGGCCGAGCCGGTCGACTCCTACGGCGTCGGAACGTCTCTGGTGACCGGTTCCGGTGCCCCGACTGCGGGCATGGTCTACAAACTGGTCACCGTCGACGGAATCCCCGTCGCCAAGCGCAGCAGTCACAAGGAATCGCGCGGCGGTACCAAAGCGGCGCTGCGCACCGCGCGGAGCACCGGCACCGCAGTCGAGGAGATCGTCCACCCGTTCGACGCTCCGCCGACCGTCGAGAGCGATCTGACGGTGGAGACGTTGACCACGCCGTTGGTCCGCGGCGGAGAACGAGTCGCCGACCTCCCCACGCTCGCCGACGGCCGTGACCTGCTGGCCCGACGCCTCGTCAGCCTCCCGTGGGAGGGTCTGAAACTGTCTCAGGGCGAACCGGCCATACCCACGCGCTTCGTCGAGGGGTGACAGCGGTGTCGGTACCGAAGCGAGTGGGCGATCGGCAGTAGTCTGCTTCGGTGCCGTCGAAGACCGAGTTGCCAACCGTTCCCGCTCTCCTGCAGGTCGCGGTGCACTCGCTCGGCGGCAAGGAGCGCAGCAATCAGCTGACGATGGCCTCGGCGGTGGCGCACTCGATCGACACCGGTGAGCATCTGGCGGTGCAGGCAGGCACCGGAACCGGCAAGTCTCTTGCCTACCTCGTTCCCAGCATCCGGCACGCTGTGGAATCGGGCAGGACCGTCATCGTCTCCACGGCCACCATCGCGCTGCAACGGCAGCTGGTCGACCGCGATCTCCCGCGCCTGTCCGACGCCCTGACCGAGGCTGTCGGCCGTAGACCGAAATTCGCAATCCTCAAGGGCCGCAACAACTATCTGTGCATGAACAAGATCCACACCGGTGCTGCGCAGGAGGCCCCGGATGCGGAACTGTTCGACCCCTTCGCCGTCTCACGCATGGGCCGCGAGGTGGTACGGCTGACCAAGTGGTCGTCCGAGACCGAGACCGGCGACCGCGACGATGTCGTGCCCGGGGTCAGCGATCAGGCCTGGCGGCAGGTCAGCGTTACCGCCCGCGAATGCCTGGGCAAGTCCCGCTGCCCCGTCGGCGAGGACTGCTTCGCCGAACGCGCCCGCACCGAGGCCGCCCAGGTTGACGTCGTGGTGACCAATCACGCGCTGCTCGCGATCGATGCGATCACCGGAATCCAGATCCTGCCCGAGCACGACGTCGTGGTCGTCGACGAGGCCCACGAACTGGTCGACCGGGTGACCGGTGTGGCCACGGAGGAGCTGTCGGCCGCAACCGTCACCGCCGCGGCTCGGCGGAGCGCCAAATTGATCGAAGAGGAGACGGTCGATCAGCTCGAGGGTGCCGCCGAGAACTGGGCCGCGATTCTGGACGAGCTTCCGCCGAGCCGGTGGCAGTCCCTACCCGACGGCGTCGGCCCAGCACTCGCTTCGATTCGTGATGCAGCCTGGGCGGTGCGCACCGCGATCGGCCCCAACAAGCAGGGCATGGCAGCGAGCGATCCCGAGGCTGCCGCAGCTCGCAGCGCGGCTCTGGTCGCGGTCGACGAGGTTCACGACAGCGCGGTTCGTGTCCTCACGGCGTTCGACGAACCAGATCCGGCCAAGCGCAAGGACGTCGTCTGGCATGCCGTCGACGACTTTCGCGGCAACGTCAAACGCACGGTCCGTATCGCGCCGCTGTCGGTGGGCGGACTGCTGCGGGCTCGCCTGTTCGCCGAGTCCACCGTGGTGCTCACCTCCGCGACCTTGACCGTCGGCGGATCGTTCGACGGGTTGGCCGTCAATTGGGGCCTGCCTGCAGAGAAGCCCTCGCGCAGTGACACCGCGATGGCGTCGGGTGTGGAACCGCCGTCCGACACCGGGTCGATCCGGTGGAATTCGCTCGACGTCGGCTCGCCGTTCGACCATGCCCGGGCAGGCATCATGTACATCGCCAAGCATCTGTCTCCGCCCGGACGCGACGGCCTCTCGAAGTCCTCTCTGGACGAGATCGAGTCGCTGGTCAGCGCCGCCGGTGGTCGCACGCTCGGACTCTTCTCGTCCATGCGGGCCGCGAAAGCCGCCGCCGAGGAAATGCGCGAGCGCCTCGACACCCCGATTCTGTGCCAGGGCGACGACTCCACCGGCGCACTGGTCCAGAAGTTCGCCGACGACGAGGCCACTTCCCTGTTCGGGACGCTGTCGCTGTGGCAGGGCGTCGACGTCCCCGGCCCATCGCTGAGCCTGGTGATCCTGGACCGCATTCCGTTCCCGCGGCCCGACGATCCGCTGTTGGTCGCCCGGCAGCAGGCCGTCGAATCCCGGGGCGGCAACGGCTTTCTCGCGGTCGCCGCCAACCACGCAGCCCTGCTCCTGGCGCAGGGCGTCGGCCGACTGCTCCGCAGCGTCGACGACAAAGGTGTTGTCGCCGTTCTCGATTCACGACTTGCCACTGCCCGCTACGGCGGCTACCTACGCGCCTCGCTGCCGCCGTTCTGGGAGACCTCGGATCCGGAGGTAGTGCGCAAGGCGCTCACCCGGCTGGCCGGAAAGTAACGCGCCCGGCTACGGAGTCGCCACCAGACCGAGCTCGGCATCCGAGGCGAGACCGTGGTGGTGAGGTAGCACCCGCACCGTGTATCCCACTGCGCCGCTGTGCGGCAGCAGCGTCTCGCCCGCGTAGATGTGCTCACCACCCTCGGTACCCACGTGCGTCATGGCCGTCGTGCGGATGTCGGTGAGGTTCTCCTCCTCGTCGACGCGTCCCACGACCGCCTGCACCACGACGTCCGACGGGTCGAGTCCGCCGAGATCGACGTCGGCGCGCAGCGAGAGATCCGCGCCGATCACCGGGGTGTCCGGCAGACCGTCACTGTCGACCCGGGTGACTTTGACTGCGCTCCACGCCTGTTCGACGCGACGGCGGTACAACGCGACATCCGAGGCACCGCGGTTGTTCTCGGCCGAAGCCGCGCGGGCGGACTCGGCAGCGGGGGCGTAGTAACCCAGCGTGTAGTCCTGAACCATTCTCGACGCCAGCACTTTCGGGCCCAGGTGCTCGAGGGTGTGCCGCACCATTTCGATCCAGCGACTCGGTACGCCGTCGTCACCGCGGTCGTAGAACTTGGGTAGTACCGCCTGTTCGAGCAGTTCGTACAGAGCAGCGGCTTCGAGATCGTCCCGCCGATTGTCGTCGGTGACGCCGTCCGCGGTGGGGATCGCCCAGCCGTTCTCCCCGTCGTACATCTCGTCCCACCACCCGTCGCGGATCGACAGGTTCAGGCCGCCGTTGAGCGCGGACTTCATGCCCGAGGTACCGCAGGCTTCGAGCGGTCGCAACGGATTGTTCAGCCACACGTCGCATCCCCAGTACAGGAATCGAGCCATGGACATGTCGTAGTCGGGCAGGAACACGATGCGGTGCCGTACGTCGGCCTGGTCGGCGAATCTGACGATCTGCTGGATCAGCGCCTTTCCGCCGTCGTCGGCGGGGTGCGACTTGCCCGCGACCACCAACTGGACCGGGCGAACCGGATCGAGCAACATGGCGCGCAGTCGCTCGGGTTCGCGGAGCATCAGGGTCAGGCGCTTGTACGTCGGCACTCGTCGAGCAAATCCGACGGTGAGAATATTGGGATCGAAAACGTTTGCTGTCCAACTGATCTCGGCCTCGGTCGAGCCACGTTCGAGGGCCGAGCGCCGCACCCGACAACGCACCTCGTCCACCAATTGCGCCCGCAGAGCGTTGCGCGTGGACCACACCTCGTCCGAGGACATCGGCCCCGACTCCGCCCATTCCCGGGCGGACCACGTCGGAGCGTGGACGCCGTTGGTGACCGATCCGATCGGCACCTCGGATGCGTCGAATCCCGGCCACAGGTCGTTGAACATCTCGCGGCTGACGATGCCGTGCAACTTCGACACCCCGTTGGCACGTTGCCCCAGACGCAGTCCCATGTGCGCCATGTTGAACACCGAGGCGTCGGCTTCGCCGCCGAGGGCGAGAATTCGATCCATCGGCAACCCCGGCAGCAGCGCCGAGTCCGCGCCGCCGTCCGCACTTGCGAAGTAGTGCCGCACCAGATCGGCCGGAAACCGGTCGATTCCGGCGGGGACCGGGGTGTGGGTGGTGAAGACGGTGCCCGCTCGCACCGCCGCCAGCGCTGCATCGAAGTCCAGTGTTCCCGCGGTGACGAGTTCGCATATCCGTTCGACGCCGAGGAATCCGGCGTGGCCCTCGTTCATGTGGAACACCTCGGGATCGGGCAGTCCGTGCGCACGGGTGTAGGCCCGGATCGCCCTGACTCCGCCGATACCGGCGAGTATCTCCTGCTTGATGCGGTGATCCTGGTCGCCGCCGTACAACCGGTCGGTGACCCCGCGCAGCTCCGGGTCGTTGTCGGCGATATCGGAATCGAGCAGCAGCAGCGGGACGCGTCCCACCTGGGCGATCCACACCCGCGCTCGCAGCACCCGAGATCCGGGCATCGAGACGTGGATCAGCACCGGAGAGTCGCCGTCGTCGGTGAGCAACCGCAGTGGCAGACCGTGCGGGTCGAGGGACGGATAGCGTTCGGCCTGCCAGCCGTCGGCCGTCAGCGACTGACGGAAGTAGCCCGAGCGGTAGAGCAGCCCGACACCGATCAACGGCAGTCCCAGGTCCGAGGCAGCCTTGAGGTGGTCGCCGGCGAGGATTCCGAGCCCGCCGGAGTAGTTCGGCAGGACCTCGGTGACACCGAACTCCATCGAGAAATACCCGATGCCCGACGGCAGAGCACGCCCCTCGGCCAGCTCGTTCTGGTACCAGAGCGGTCGAGCGAGGTAGTCGTGGAGATCGGCCTCGGCGGCGTCCAACTCGGCCAGGAAGTGCTCGTCGGCCGCGAGTTCCTCGAGACGCGCAGGTGCGACGGCTCCCAATACGGCCACCGGATCGCGCTCGAGCTCGGTCCACAACAGTGGATCGATGTGCTCGAACAGATCCTGCGTCGACGGGTGCCACGACCACCTGAGGTTTGTCGAGAGCTCGGCGAGGGCATTCAGGCGGGCGGGAAGGTGGGCTCGGACGGTGAATCGACGCAAAGCTTTCACAGGGTCGAACCCTACCCACGCACACCTGTGTCGATGGGCGGCTTGGACGAAATCCGAGATGTAGTGCCCACCGCGGGCAGTATGCGTCGGCGCACGCGCCATCTGCATTGCTGCACTACGGTTGACGAGTAGAAGCACACCAATATCGGTTCGATCAGAGGTTGCGCCCGCGCAGCCATACCTCTAGCGAAGAATGGAGTGTGAAGTGACAGGTCGACTTGGTATCGACAATGTCCTTCCAGATACGACGACCGGGAAGTACCCCGCGAAAGCGGTGGTGGGCGAGACGTTTCCAGTCTCCGCCGACGTCTGGCGCGAGGGTCACGATGCGGTGGCCGCGACACTGTCGGTGCGCGGGCCTGGAGGCAAACTCGAACGCATCCCGATGACACCGGGCCGCGAACCCGACACGTTCGACGCGGTGTTCGTCCCCTCTCGGCCGGGTTACTGGATCTGCCGCATCGAAGCGTGGAGCGATCCGATCAGCACCTGGCGTCACGCCGTCGAAGCCAAGCTCGGAGTGGGCCAGAGTGCCCACGAACTCGCCAACGACCTCGAGATCGGGGCCCGGTTGTTCCTGCGGGCCGCCACCGGAGTTCCGGCCGAGAGCAGGCAGATGCTGGCCGATGTCGCCGCCGCGCTGCGCGATACCGACCGCCCGTTGCCGGCTCGCGTGTCCTCGGCGTTCGCGCCGGCGGTCGCCGAACTGCTGTTCGCGCATCCGCTGCGCGAATTGGTGACTCGATCTCGTGCGGTCAACGTGTGGGTCGATCGCAATCTCGCGCTCAACGGTGCGTGGTACGAGTTCTTCCCCCGGTCGACCGGTGGGTGGAACGAGGACGGTTCGCCTCGGCACGGCACGTTCGCGACGTCGATCGAGCAGTTGCCCCGCATCGAGCGGATGGGATTCGACATCGTCTACCTGCCGCCCATCCACCCGATCGGCACCATCAACCGCAAGGGCCCGAACAACACGCTGACGCCCGGTCCCGAGGACGTCGGGTCGCCGTGGGCCATCGGCTCGAAGGACGGCGGGCACGACGCCATCCATCCCGAACTGGGCACCGAGGACGACTTCCGCGCGTTCGTCGCCGCCGCGCAGGAACACAACCTGGAAGTGGCGCTCGATCTCGCTCTTCAGGCTGCTCCCGATCATCCCTGGGCTGCAACACATTCCGAGTGGTTCACCGTGCTTCCGGACGGCACCATCGCCTACGCCGAGAACCCTCCGAAGAAGTACCAGGACATCTACCCGGTCAACTTCGACAACGACCGACGCGGCATCTACGAGGAGGTGCTCCGCGTGGTCCGATACTGGATTTCGCTGGGCGTCAAGGTCTTCCGAGTCGACAATCCACACACCAAGCCGCCGGACTTCTGGGAATGGCTGATCGCCGAGGTGAAGAAGACCGACCCGGACGTGCTGTTCCTGGCCGAGGCGTTCACCCGCCCGGTGCGTATGTACGGGTTGGCGCAGCGCGGTTTCACGCAGTCGTACACCTACTTCACGTGGCGTACCGCGAAATGGGAGCTCACCGAGTTCGCCGAGGAACACGCTCGACGCGCCGATGACGCGCGGCCGAACCTGTTCGTCAACACCCCGGACATCCTGCACGAGAGCCTGCAGCACGGCGGGCCCGGAATGTTCGCTCTCCGAGCAGCTCTCGCGGCGACGATGGCTCCCACCTGGGGCGTCTACTCGGGCTACGAGCTGTTCGAGCACCAAGCCGTGCGAGAGGGCAGCGAGGAGTACCTGGACTCGGAGAAGTACCAGCTGCGTCCGCGCGACTTCGAGGGTGCACTCGCCCGCGGCGAGTCGCTCGAGCCGTGGATCACCACGCTGAACGCGATCAGGCGTGCGCATCCGGCGCTGCAGCAGCTCCGCAACATCCACTTCCACACCATCGACAACGAAGCGCTGATCGGATACTCCAAGTTCGACCCGCAGACCGGTGACTCGATCCTGGTGGTGATCAACCTGAATCCCTTCGGAGCCGAGGAAGGCACGATCCACCTGGACATGCCCGCCCTCGGTCACGACTGGCAGGACACCCTCACGATCAAGGACGAAGTGAGCGGCGTTCACTACGACTGGGGCCACACCAATTTCGTTCGGCTCGAGCCCTGGACGTCGGTGGCGCACATCTTCACGCTCCCCCACATCCCGTACCCGGCACGAATCGAACTGGCCTACCGCGGCAACCGAAAGTGAAGGGATTCAACGTGACCGAGAATCCGACGACGCCCGAAGACACCGTCGCAGCCCCGCCCGACAACGATCTCGAACTCATCGCTGCAGGGCGGCACTACAACCCGCATTCCGTCCTCGGTGCCCACCCGGTGCCGGGCGGAACCGCGATCCGGGCCCTCAAGCCCGACGCCGAGAAGGTCGTCGCCCGCATCGGTGGCGTCGACCACGAGCTGACCCACGTCGCGCACGGAGTCTTTTCTGCCCTTCTCCCGTTCGAGGACCTGATCGACTACCGCCTCGTGGTGACGTGGCCCGGTGGACACGTCTCCGAATCCGCCGACGGATACCGCTTCCTGCCCACTCTCGGCGAACTCGATCTGCACCTGTTCGGTGAGGGCAGACACGAGCGTCTGTGGGACATTCTGGGCGCGCACCAACAGTCGTACGCGACACCGGACGGCCCCGTCACCGGCACGTCGTTCGCGGTCTGGGCACCCGCAGCCCAGGGCGTCACGCTGGTCGGCGATTTCGACGGCTGGACCGGGCGCACATGGCCGATGCGCGTACTGGGCTCGACCGGAGTGTGGGAGATCTTCGCTCCCGACATCGCGCCGGGCGCACTGTACAAGTTCCGCGTTCACGGCTCCGACGGCTCGGTCAAGGACAAGGCCGACCCGATGGCCTTCGCCACCGAGGTTCCACCGTCGACGGCCTCGGTGGTAACCGCATCCTCGTACACCTGGAACGACGAGTCCTGGCTCGATACGAGGGCCGGCATCGAGCCGACGCAGGCACCGATGAGCGTCTACGAGATCCACCTGGCGTCCTGGCGGCCGGGACTGGGGTACCGCCAACTCGCCGAGCAGTTGGCCGAATACGTCACCGAAACCGGCTTCACCCACGTGGAGCTGCTCCCGGTCGCCGAGCACCCGTTCGGCGGGTCCTGGGGATACCAGGTGACCTCGTACTACGCACCGACCTCTCGCTTCGGCAGCCCCGACGATTTCCGCTACTTCGTCGACCACCTCCACAGTGCCGGAATCGGTGTCATCGTCGACTGGGTTCCCGCCCACTTCCCCAAGGACGAATGGGCCCTGGCTCGGTTCGACGGTGGCCCGCTCTACGAGCACGGTGACCCGCAGCGCGGCGAGCAACTCGACTGGGGCACTTTGGTCTTCGACTTCGGGCGGCGCGAGGTTCGCAACTTCCTGGTCGCGAACGCGCTGTACTGGATCGACGAGTTCCACATCGACGGACTGCGCGTCGACGCCGTGGCGTCGATGCTGTACCTGGACTACTCCCGTCCCGAGGGCGGCTGGTCGCCGAACATCTACGGCGGCCGCGAGAACCTCGAGGCCGTGACCTTCCTGCAGGAGATGAACGCGACGGTGCACAAGAAGCACCGCGGTGTCGTCACGGTGGCAGAGGAGTCGACCGCATGGCCCGGCGTCACCCGCCCGACGAACGTCGGCGGACTCGGGTTCAACATGAAGTGGAACATGGGCTGGATGCACGACACCCTTGGCTTCCTCGGGCGTGACCCCATCCACCGCAGCTACCACCACCACGAGATCACCTTCTCCCTGGTCTATGCGTGGAGTGAGAACTACCTGCTCCCCATCAGCCACGACGAGGTGGTACACGGCAAGGGCACTCTGTGGACTCGGATGCCCGGAGACGACTACGCCAAGGCAGCAGGGCTGCGCGGAATGCTCGCCTACATGTGGGCGCACCCCGGTAAGCAACTGCTGTTCATGGGACAGGAGTTCGGGCAGACCCGTGAGTGGTCCGAGGAACGCGGCCTCGACTGGTATCAGATCGACGAGGAACCTCTGCACAATGGCGTGAAAACCCTTGTGTCCGATCTGAACTCGACGTACAAGACCCATCCGGCACTGTGGACGCTCGACACCTCGCCGAGTGGATACTCGTGGATCGACGCCAACGACACCGAGAACAACGTGCTGAGCTTTCTGCGGTACGGATCCGACGGTTCGGTCATCGCGTGTATTTTCAACTTCTCCGGAAACGAGCACGGCAGCTATCGTGTGGGACTACCGGAACCCGGCCGCTGGATCGAGATCCTCAACACCGATGCAACGGAGTACGGGGGCTCCGGCGTGGGCAACCTGGGTGAAGTGACGGCTACATCGCACTCGTGGCACGGTCGACCGGCGTCAGGCCAGGTCGCCCTTCCTGCCAACGGGGCGATCTGGATAAAACTGGAGCGATAGATGAGTGGCGGCCGCACACCCCGACTTCTGGCCGCGGCCGCCACTGCAGGGCTGCTCCTGCTGACCTCGTGCGCACAGACCGTCAGCGGAAACGCGGTATCGATCTACGAGAACCCGTTCACCGTCGCCGGACTTCCGGTCACGAACGGGCCGAGCGGGCCCCGTCCCGGTGTCCCCGATTCGACGATCACCGTGGAGAACGCCGAGGGCACCGACTCGGACATTCTCGGTACGAACGCGATCGACGACATCCAGCAGTTCTGGGCCGAGCAGTACCCCAACTTGTTCAAGGGCTCGTTCACCCCGGTCTCGAAGGTCGTCTCGTGGGACGCGTCCGAGGACGAGGGATCGGGCATCAGATTCTGCGGAGACCGCACCGGCGGTATTCCCAACGCCGCCTACTGCACTCGCGACGACTCGATCGGGTGGGATCGCACCATTCTGCTCCCGGCTCTAGTCGACGCGTTCGGACCGATGTCGGTGGTCATGGTGATCGCCCACGAATACGGCCACGCCATTCAGCATCAATCGGGCCTCGTCGGCGACGACACCCCGACCATCGTTGCCGAGCAACAGGCCGACTGCTTCGCCGGCGCGTTCATCCGCCACGTCGCCGAAGACGATGCACCGCACTTCACCATCAACACCTCGGACGGACTCAACGGCGTTCTCGCCGCGACAGTCGCCGTGCGCGACGTCGACCCCAACGATCCGGAATCGGTACACGGCTCTGCCTTCGAGCGCGTCACCGCAGTGCAGCTCGGCTTCATCAACGGCGCGGCAATCTGCACCGGTATCGACGAGGCCGAGATCGATTCGCGTCGAGCATCGTTGCCGCAGAAGTTCAGCGACCCGGACGACTCCGGTGAGCTACCGGTCACCGAGGACACCCTCGGAGCCTTCACTCGGTCCTTCGAAACCGTGCTGCCCGTCGCCGTTCCACCGAACATCGACTATTCCGGTTCGGACACCGGATGCTCCGACGCCGAGCCCACCGCGCCGGTGTCGTACTGCCCGTCGACCAACACCATCGGTGTCGACGTCGAGGACCTGGCCGAAGTCGGACAGCCCGAGACACCCCGACGCGAAGACATCCTGCCGCTCAACGTTTCCGGCGACTACAGCGCCTACGTGCTGTTCGCCTCGCGCTACACGCTCGCGGTGCAGAGGGAAGCAGGTCAGTCGCTCGACGATCCGCAGGCCGCCCTGCGATCGGCCTGTCTGTCCGGAGTGATCACCTCGGCGATGAGCCTCGAGAGCGGAACGACGGACCTCGAAGTCTGGCTCTCCCCCGGCGATCTCGACGAGGCCGTGTCCGGACTGCTCAGTGACGGCCTCGCCGCCAGCGACGTCAACGGTACGACCCTGCCGTCCGGCTTCTCCCGAGTCGATGCCTTCCGGTCGGGAGTTCTCGGCGGCAAGGAACGGTGCGACGCACGCTACAGCTGAGTACCGCTGTCAGTACAGGGCCGACGCAAGCTTGCGTCGCGCAGAAACGACCAGCGGATCGGCCGAATCGAACAACTCGAACAGCTCGAGCAGACGGGTGCGCAGCGCAGTTCGGTCGTCGCCGGCGCTGATCTTGATACCGTCGATCAACCGCGCAAAAGCCTGATCCGGTTGTTGACCGGCCATCTCGGCGTCTGCGGCATCGATCCGAGCCTGAACGTTTCCGGCGTCGGCGTCGGCGAGTGCAATCGCGTCCGGTGCCAGATTCTGCACACGCGCAAGGAATTTGACCTGACGCAGTGCGGCGACGGCCTCGGTGTTCTTCGGTTCGGCGTCGATGATCGCCTGGTAGGCAGCTTCTGCCTTCACGAAATCACCCTCGTCGATGGCCTCTTCGGCGGCGACGATTCTGGGGTCCTCGATCTCGGGTTCCGGTTCTGCAGCGGCCGCCCCGGGAGGCCCGGTGAGCTTTCCCGCAGTCGCCTGTTCGACGGCCTGTAGCCACTGACGCAGCTGCTCGTCCGACTGTGTTCCCTCGAAGTCGGCCAACGGCTGACCGGCTGCGACGGCAACCACCGTCGGAATGGCTTTTACACCGAACGCCTGCGCGATCTGCGGATTGGAATCGACGTCGACTCGGGCGAGAACCCACGTACCCGCCGCCTCCACGGCCAGCTGCCCGAGCTGACGCGTCAATGCCTGGGACTGCGGCGAACGCGCCGAACCCAGGTCGACGATCACCGGTACCTGCGTGGACCGCTGCAGCACCTCGGCCTCGAACGTAGCCGCGGTCACGTCCACGATCGGTGCCAGTCCTCCCGCGTCGCCCGCGGATTCGGCCGCAGGTGCAGGTGCCGGACGGTCCTTGAGAACGGACAGGTCGACGGCACCGGCAATGGATGCGGGAACAACAGCTGACGGGCGGACGGGAGGACGGGAACCGGGTCGAGTCACGCCCTACAGTTTGTCACTAACGCGATGCGTCATCCACTGGCGGGCGGTGCAGGTCGGTCAGGACAGAACCTTGGCATCGGCTGCGGGCCTGCCGGTGCTCAACTCGGCGAGACGGCCGGTGCGCGCGGCCCAGATCTCGAAGATCACGGTGCCGAACGGGGGGAACGCCGCGACGAGCGCCAGCAGGGTCGCCTTGATGTCCCATTTGAGCTTGACCGCCGTCAACACGGCGACGGCCAGATACACGACGAACACGCCGCCGTGGATGGGCCCGAAGATCTTCACGCCGATTTCGTTGCCATCGGCAGGGATGTACTTGAACGCCATTCCGATCAGCAGACCCAGCCAGGTGAACGCTTCGAGCACAGCGACGAAGCGGAAGCGTTTGGCTGTACTGCTCAGGTCGAAGAAGTTGGTCATACCCGCTATTGTGCCCGGTTTGCTACGACGGAACGTAGTGGCTCTGGTCTCAGTCCCGCGCCAGAGCCACCACGCGCCTACTGCTTCGGGACTCGAACGATGAGGGCGTCGCCCTGTCCACCGCCGCCGCACAGGGCGGCCGCGCCCACTCCGCCGCCGCGTCGCTGCAGCTCGAGTGCCAGATGCAGTGCGATGCGAGCTCCCGACATGCCGAGGGGATGCCCGATCGAGATCGCTCCGCCGTTGACATTCACGATCTCGGGATCGATGCCCAGCTCACGCGTCGACGCGATTCCGACCGCTGCGAACGCCTCGTTGATCTCGACGACGTCGAGATCCTTCGGGTCGATGCCGTCCTTCTCGCATGCCTTGACGATCGCGCGAGCCGGCTGTGACTGCAGTGTGGAGTCGGGACCGGCGACCACTCCGTGGGCACCGATCTCGGCGAGCCAGGTCAGACCGAGCGACTCCGCCTTCTCCTTGCTCATCACCACGACGGCGGCGGCACCGTCGGAAATCTGTGACGCCGATCCGGCGGTCACGGTGCCGGCCTTGTCGAATGCGGGGCGAAGCTTGCCGAGGGAGTCGACGGTGGTGTCGGCGCGGATGCCTTCGTCTGCGGTGAACTGAATCGGCTCACCCTTGCGCTGCGGGATCGAGACCGGAACCACCTCATCGTCGAAGACGCCGTTCTTCCAGGCTGCTGCGGCTTTCTGATGCGACGCGGCGGCAAAGGTGTCCTGCTCCTCGCGAGTGATGACCTCGGTGCTCTGGTTGCGCTGCTCGGTCAGCGCACCCATGGCCTGATCGGTGAAGATGTCGTACAGACCGTCGTACGCGAGGTGGTCACGCATTGTGACATCGCCGTACTTGAACCCGGCGCGCGACTTCTCGAGCATGTGCGGTGCCTGGGTCATCGACTCCTGGCCACCGGCAACGACGATCTCGAATTCACCGGCACGAATCAGCTGGTCGGCCAATGCGATGGCGTCGACTCCGGACAGGCACACCTTGTTGATCGTCAGGGCAGGCACGGTCATCGGAATACCAGCAGCAACCGCAGCCTGACGGGCTGGAATCTGGCCCGCACCGGCGGTGAGAACCTGGCCCATGATGACGTAGTCGACCTGATCCGGAGCAACACCGGCCTTCTCGAGTGCGCCCTTGATGGCGATACCGCCGAGGTCCGATCCCGAGAAGTCCTTGAGTGCACCCGAGAAGCGCCCGACGGGCGTACGAGCACCGGCGACGATGACTGTTGTGGTCACGATTTCCTCCGAAAGTATGAAGACGGCCTTGTCGAGATCAACGCTCCGACGCTCCCTTCCGATACCGGCCGGGCGGAACACCGAAACGCAGCTGGCGCTAACGTCATGGCCATGACCTCCAGCACGCAGTCTTACACGGGAGCCCCGCTGCGCTCCGACCTGGTGACGGCTATCGACCACGTGGGTGTCGCGGTGCCCGATCTCGATGCCGCGATCGCCTGGTACACAGACCACCTCGGCATGATTGCCGTGCACGAGGAGATCAACGAGGAACAGGGTGTCCGCGAGGCGATGCTGTCCTTCCCCGGAGCGACGGAGAAGTCCGCTGCACTGCAGTTGCTCGCACCGATCGACGAGTCGTCCACCATCGCCAAGTTCATCGGCCGCAACGGCCCGGGACTGCAGCAGTTGGCCTACCGCGTCACCGACATCGAAGAGATCTCGACCGAGTTGCGCGCTCGCGGAGTTCGGTTGCTGTACGACGCCCCGCGCCGCGGCACCGCCGATTCTCGGATCAACTTCGTCCATCCCAAGGACGCCGGTGGAGTGCTCATCGAACTCGTCGAACCTGATCACAATTCGCACTGAGCGAACTCGGTGAGCGAACCGTATGGCCCTCTACTTGACTCACCGGTAAATTGACGGCCATGGCCATCGATCATGAGCGCACTTCCACGGTGCAACTTCCCTTTTCCATCGTCCGGAAAGGGTTCGATCGCGACGAAGTCACCAACTACTTCGAGCGATTCGACGCCGAACTACGGCTGACGACCGCAGATCGTGACGCGGCCGCAGCGCAGGCTCGTGATCTGGCCAAGCAGCTCGACGACGCCCGCGACGAGATCGACGAACTGCGCAAGGACATCGATCGCCTGTCGGTTCCGCCCACCACGGCGGAGGGGATGAGCGATCGAATCTCACGCATGCTGCGGTTGGCCTCGGACGAGGCATCCGAGGTACGCGCCAAGGCGCACTCGGAGTCCGAGGAAATGATCTCCGTTGCGCAGCAGGAGAGTGCCCGACTGCGCGGACGGCACGAGTCACTGGTGGCCGAACTCGAAGAGCGCCGAACGGCACTCGAAGCCGAACATGAGCAGACCATGGCTCAGGCGCGCACGGAGGCGGCCCGAGTGGTCGAGGCCGCGCAGGCCGAGCGCGACAAGTTGGCCGCCGAATCCGAGGCCAAGCGCTCCAAGGTTCAGGAAGACTTCGAGATCACGATGGCCGAGCGCCGAACCAAGGTGCTCACGGCCCTCGAGGAACTAGAGGCGTCCAGCAAGGCCGATGCCGCCCGACGCATCGAAGAGGCGACGACCGAGGCTGCTCGACGGCTTCAGTCCGCCAGTGAACAGGCCGAAAGGCGGATCGCGCACTCCAAGGAACTGGCCGAGGAGCTGCGTGTGCTGCGCAGCCGCGTACTGGCCCAGCTGCTCGGAATCCGGGGCCAGCTCGATTCGGTTCCGGCGATGCTCGCCTCGGTCAATCGCGAAAGCGAGCTGCTCGACAACCCCGACCCGACGGCCATCCTGAAGAAGGAAGAAGAGAAAGCGGCCGCGAAGGCCGAGGAACAGAAGGAATCGGCCGACTCCTCGTCCTGATTCAGCTGATCCTGCGCCTGGCCTCCCCCGCTACGACCATCTACGGGTGAGGCCTCGCGTGTTTCGCCCGGACCAACACCCGGTGTGCCAATGCCGACGATTGTCGGCACCGCCGAAATCGTCCGACGGCCACGCCACGATGTGTGCGACGCCCGGCCGCACCTCGTGATCGCAGCCGGGGCAGCGATACGTCTTGACCGCCTTGGCACCGGGGATCATCCGAGTCGTGTACGTGTCTCCGTCCGGACCGACCTCGACCCGATTGCCGCCCAGCACGGAATCGGTCGGCGGGCCGAGAACACTCGGGCCGCTCCGATTCGCTCTGCGGGGCTGATTACGACGGGGCACCCGTCCAGTGTAGAGAACACGCCGGCGGACACGGACGGTCGTCAGAAAAGCCTGAACTCGGTGCTGTCGGTTCCGCGCAGGACGTCGTAGTCGAGTGTGAGACAACGAATGCCGCGATCGGTGGCCAGCGTCTTCGCCTGAGGCTTGATCACCTGGGCAGCGAAGACACCGCTCACCGGAGCCAGCAGCGGATCACGGTTGAGAAGCTCCAAGTACCGGGTCAACTGCTCGACGCCGTCGATCTCGCCACGTCGCTTGATCTCGACCGCCACGGTTCCGCCATCAGCGTTGCGGCACAGCAGATCCACCGGTCCGATAGCCGTCATGTACTCGCGCCGCACGAGCGTGTAACCGTCACCCAAGGTACTGACATGCTCGGCCAGCAGCTCCTGAAGATGGGCCTCCACACCGTCTTTCACCAATCCGGGATCGATGCCCAACTCGTGGCTCGCGTCGAGTTCGACGTCATCGATGGTGATACGAAGTTCTTCGCCGGCCTTGTTGGTGACGACCCACTTGATCGTCTCGCCCTCGGTGGTTTCTACCGTCCAGCAGGGCGGCGACATCCAGTTCAGCGGCTTGTAGGCCCTGTCGTCCGCGTGCACGCTGACCGATCCGTCGGACTTGACGAGTAGCAGGCGACGAGCGGACGGGAGATGTGCGGTGAGGCGGCCGACGTAGTCGACTTGGCAACGAGCAATAACTAGACGCACTCGACCACCTTAAGGCAGGAGCCCCGTTAGTCTGTGACGACCATGCCGCAATTGAGACGATCTGCCGCTCCCCTGGGCTCCCGACTGCTCGGAGACACCTCCGAGTCGCCGCGTCGACGACGGATCCGAATCCAGCTGTTGCTGACGGTGTTTCTGATCCTGTCGAACCTCATCGGTGCAGTCATCGTGGGGGTTCTGATCAGCGTAGTGGTGCCCGGACCGGACGTTCTGCGAACGGATCAGTACTGGTGGGTGAATTTCATCGTCGTCCCGGTATACGTGTTCGTGGCTTTCGTCGTCGGTGCTGTCTGGGGCACCACGCACGCTCTGCGAAGCCTGCGGTGGGCAATCGAGGACCGTCAACCCAGCCGCGAGGAGCAGGTCGCGACCCTCGCAATGCCGTGGCGTCTGACTCGAATCCAGATTCTGCTCTGGATAGGAGCCTTGCTGCTGCTCACCACGATCGACGGCATCATCGACGCGGCGTCGATTCCCAAGGTTGCGTTCACGATCGCGGCAGGTGGCACCGTCGTCTGCGCGTTCAGCTACCTACTCAGTGAATTCGCGCTTCGTCCCGCTGCTGCTCGCGCCCTCGAAGCCGGGGATCCTCGCCGAATCCGTATTGCCGGAGTCATGGGCCGATCGATTCTGTCGTGGCTGTTGGGCACCGGCGTGCCGGTCAGCGGATTGATGATCATCGCCATCTTCCGTTTCATCAACCCCGAAACGACAGCGACACAGCTCGCGGTCTGCATCCTGTCCCTCGGAGGAATCACCATCGTTTTCGGCCTTGCGCTGACCGTGCTCGGTGGTTTCGCGACGACGTCCCCGATCAACAACGTGCGGGCAGGCATGGCCGAGGTGGAGAAGGGCAACATGGATGTCCGCCTTGCGGTGTACGACGGCACCGAGCTCGGCGAGCTGCAGAGTGGGTTCAACCGCATGGCCGACGGAGTGCGCGATCGGGAGAAGATTCGAGACCTCTTCGGCAGACACGTAGGACACGAGGTCGCCGAGAAGGCCCTGCAGTCCGAGAGCGAGCTCGGCGGACAGGAACGCGATATCGCCGTGTTCTTCATCGACCTCGTGGGATCGACGGAGCTGGCAGCATCCCGACCCCCTACCGAGGTCGTGGACCTGCTCAACCGGTTCTTCGCCGTGGTGGTCGACGAGGTGGACGAGCACGGCGGCTTCATCAACAAGTTCGAGGGCGACGCGGCTCTGGCCATCTTCGGAGCCCCCAACGAAATTCCCGACCACTGTGGCTCGGCGCTGGCTGCGGCACGAGCAATTGCCCGACGACTCGTGGTCGAAGTTCCCGAATGCAGCGCCGCGGTCGGCGTCGCGGCGGGACGCGCTGTCGCCGGCAACGTCGGTGCGAAGTCCCGATTCGAGTACACGGTCATCGGAGACCCGGTGAACGAAGCCGCTCGCCTGTCCGAGCTGGCGAAAAATTCCCCCGGAGCGATCCTCGCATCGAAGACCGCCGTGGACGGCGCCTCGGACGACGAAGCGCAGCGTTGGGAATTCGGCGATCGCGTGACGCTCCGAGGACGATCCGCCGAGACGGTACTCGCGAACCCCAAGGATGTGAAAGTCACCGCCGACGAGCCTGCTGCCGTGCACGCCTGACTCGTATTACCGGTCCTTGCAGTTGCCGCAGCCCGTCGCGTCGGTACCGCATTCCGCAAATGCGCGCGCGTTCGTCAGCTGCGCAGGGATTGGTGGGTGGTTGGGGTGCGATTGTGCGCGCGGACGGCGAATGCGCGCGCCTTTGCGCTCGTATTCGCCGTCCGCAGCGCGTCGTCTGCCCGCACCCGAGTTCAGGCCGCGACCCCGCTCGTCGCGAATGCGCGCGCATTTGTCAGGTGTGCGGGGATTGGTGGGTGGTTGGGGTGCGATTGTGCGCGCGTATGGCGACTGCGCGCGCGTTTGTCGGAGGGGGTGCGAGGAGGGGCGGCAGTCGGGGTGCCGAGACGCTCGGGTGGCCGCCGGTGTGCGCGCCGGCATCCGGGTTCGGCCCTGATCGTCGCGAATGCGCGCGCATTTGTCAGGTGCGCGCAGATTGGGGAGCGGTCGGGGTGCGATTGTGCGCGCGCACGGCAATTGCGCGCGCGTTTGCCCCTGTGGGTGCGGGCTAGCTCGGCACGGGTGGGTGTGGGTGTGGTGTCGGGTGTGGTGTTTTGTGGTTGTGGTTTCGAAATGCAGAACACCCCCGGACCGGGTGGTCTGGGGGTGTTCTGGGAAATTGTGTTCGGCGGTGTCCTACTCTCCCACACCCTGTCGAGTGCAGTACCATCGGCGCTGGAGGGCTTAGCTTCCGGGTTCGGAATGGGACCGGGCGTTTCC
>NZ_NOYB01000017.1:0-751 GCF_002258235.1 Rhodococcus sp. 06-470-2
TGCGTTGTTTGTGTTGGATTCCGGTTTGCGGCGGGTTCCGATCGGTGTGGTTGGTGAGTTGTATGTCGCGGGGCGGGGTGTGGCACGCGGTTATGTGCGACGGCCGGGCTTGACGGCATCGCGATTCGTCGCGTGTCCGCTCGGCCCTTTGGGTTCGCGGATGTATCGCACCGGCGATCTGGTTCGTTGGAATCACGACGGCGAGCTGGAGTATGTGGGTCGCTCTGACGATCAGGTGAAGATTCGTGGTTACCGCATCGAAATCGGTGAAGTGGAAGCAACACTCGCTGCCTTGACCGGAGTGGAGCGTGCGGCAGTGGTGGCCCGTGATACCGATACCGGCAAGCAGTTGATTGGCTACGTCGTACCTACCGAGGTGTCTGCGGGAATCGATGGTGGGGCGCTGCGCGAACGAGTTGCCGCGCGATTGCCTGCGTACATGGTTCCGGCCGTGGTGATGGTCATCGACGAGTTGCCGTTAACTGTCAACGGCAAGCTGGACAAATGGGCGTTGCCCGAGCCGCAATTCGCCAGCGGCGTTCACAGAGCGCCGTCATCTCCGGTTGAAGAAATTATCTCCGGCATTTTCACGAAGGTTCTCGACCTGCCGCGAGTCAGCGTGGACGACTCCTTCTTCGACCTGGGCGGCAACTCGCTCTCTGCGATGCGTGTCGTAGCCGCCGTGCAGGAAACCTTCGACTGTGAAATCAGCGTCCGTGCACTCATGGAAGCCCCCACCGTAGCGGGCCTG
>NZ_NOYB01000024.1:0-252105 GCF_002258235.1 Rhodococcus sp. 06-470-2
AAACGCCCGGTCCCATTCCGAACCCGGAAGCTAAGCCCTCCAGCGCCGATGGTACTGCACTCGACAGGGTGTGGGAGAGTAGGACACCGCCGAACACAACTTCCCAGAACACCCCCAGACCACCCGGTCCGGGGGTGTTCTGCATTTCGAAACCACCAGACACCGCGCCGTCTCGCACACGATCGCACCCCGGACACCTACCATTTCCCACGCACTCGGCGAACGCGCGCGCATTCGCGGAACGGCGACCACCACCGCAGCCGGCATCAGCCTCCACCCGACCCGATGAGCTCACACCCACAGGGGGGCAAACGCGCGCGCAGTCGCCATCCGCGCGCAGAATCTCAGGCCGATCACTGACCATTTCCCGCGCACCTGACGAAGGCGCGCGCATTTGCCATCCGCCGAGGGCTGAACCCAGTACCCCGTATCGCGCCCCGGCCTGTCTTTGTGGGCTCCCACAGGATTGTGTGGCACAGTCGATGTCGATGAAACTCGCCGTCGTTCAGAAGCGTGTCAGCAGAATCCTGCTCGATTTCGATCTGAGTATCGAATTCGACAACGGTGCCAGCATGGCCTTCAGCGAGGTGATGATCGACGGACTCACTGTCGACGAGGACAATCAGTTCGAGGGTCTACGAGCGCTCGCGACACTGCACGGTCTCATATGCGACGACGCAGACTACGACGAATCCGGTGTTCTCCGTCTTACGTTCGAGGGCCGGCAGACAGTGGTGGCCAGTCCGCGAGACGAGGTCGAATCCTGGGAGTACACGGCTGCGGACGGCTCGACAGTGGTGTGTGGACCGGGCGGGGCCGTCGAGTCGTGGCCCGCACCCGAGCATCCAAAATCGGTGGCCCCGGCCGTCGAGGGGCTTCCTTCCATCGGTGCCACCGTGGTTCGGCTCTCGACCGGCGACGACCCTGCCGTCGAATTCTCGGATGGCACCAAGCTGTTGTTCGACCTCTCCCTCGACGCCGGGTACCTCGTGTTGCGGGAAAGTGTGACGTCGAGTTCTCTCGCCGACAGCGTCGCTGCTACACAAGAAGATTGGGTCGTCGAACTGTCCTCGGGGCACGTGATCTTCTACCGACCGCGCACTACGTAGGGTCTACCGAACTGGGTCTCGACACCGGGTGAGTACAGGACCGAGTCCGGTCGCCGGGTACTGACACCGGGTAGGCCTGCCGCTGCCACGAGCTCGTCCGAGCAGTGGGTGAGTTCTGCGTCGACCAAGGGCCAGTGCCGGTGCACGTTCGGGACGTACAGCAGGCGACCGGCCAGTGAGGTGTGCAATCCCCAACGCGCGGTGAGGAACACAGCGAGCGGATCCTCGGACAGGTCGCGTGATCCTCTGACGACGCCGAAGTCGGTGGTTGCGCCGCGGTGCGGGGGAGCGAGCCGTTTGCTGCGGTAGCCGATCGTGGTGCTGTCGTCGGCGATATCGATCGATGACCAGCGGTACGGAATGCGAGCAGCGTTGGTGCCCAGCACGACTGCGAGTCTGGTTGCTTCCAGGGATCGGAACACGACGCCGCGTCGCCCCTCCGCGTCGACCGAGTACAGCCGAACGTTGATCTCACCGAAGGTGCCGAAGTACGGCACGGGGTGACGGTAACCGAGGCCAGCACCGACCATGTGGAAGCCGATCAGCCCAACCCACGACGAGCCGTCGTATTCGTCGGGTACGCACCCTCGGGGCAACAGCGGGGCGACGTCGGAACTCGGAACCCGCCAGTGTAGAAAGACCAGCCGTTCCCATCGCTGATCCATCACGATCGGACGAGGCAGTAGCGGTGGCCGCGGCCAGAGGCGTCGGGCATCGTCTCGGTTCATGATCCGAGCGTAGGCGCGAGGCGTCAGGTGGCAGTGAATCGGGCGTGCACGCTCGCCGAGATGGTGATTTTCTCCGGCTTGAGTGCAAATCCGGCAGGCGCTGATTTCGCGGCGAACATACGTGCCGAGGATTCCGGTCCACCGCTCTCCGCGAACCCTGGCAGCAGACCGGGATCGGCCACCGCGACAGCGTGCACGCCCGATCGTCCCAGGCTCGACGCGTAGGCCTCGGCCTTCGAGACGGCGTCGCGCACAGCGAGTTCCCTGACGGACAAGGTGTGAGCGGTTCTGCTGGATTCGGTGAGGTCCCAATCGAAATGGTCGATCGACACTCCCTCGAGTGCTGAGGCTGCGTAGACGAACGCGTCCACCAGATCGAGCTGGCTGAACTGCACTTCCACTGACGCCTCGGCTTGATAGACGTACGGCAGTTGCTCTCCGTCGTGGTTGAACGGGCGGTGGCGCGAGTGGCGCACCTGGTCCACCGACCATCGATCGATGGGTCCCCCGTCACTGTTGTAGAGCGGCTCGACCAGTCTGGTGAGCTCCCGGACGAGTTGCTGAGCAGGCTCGGATGCGGACTCTGCAGTGCGACCGTCGGTGCGGACGGTCAGCGCGAGTGTGCACTGTTCGGGTGGGTAGGTGGCTGCGCCGTGACCGACGACGGTGATGTCGAGTGCTTCGGGGCTCATGACACTCAGTGTTGCATCCGGGTCGGGCGGTTTTACCGAACCTGAACACTGCTGGCCGACGCGTCGAGGGAGGAGGACAATCACGAACATGCTTCCCGTTCTCGATCTAGGTCTGGCCGACCACGACCCCCGCGCGTTCCAGTTGTCGCTGCGCGAAGCAGCTCACGGGTCCGGCTTCTTCTATCTCGTCGGACACGGGATCGAGATCGAACGAATGCACGAGGTACTGCGCCTCGCGCGAGAGTTCTTCGCCGTGCCGGACGATGTGAAGGAGGGAATCAGTCAGCTGAAGAGCCCGCATTTCCGCGGCTACTCCCGGGTGGGCGGCGAGCTGACCAACGGCCGGGTGGATTGGCGAGAGCAGATCGACATAGGTCCCGAACGCCCGGCGATCGAGGGAGCCGAAGGTTACTGGAACCTCCAGGGCCCCAACCTGTGGCCGTCGCAGCCGGCCGGGTTCAGAGAGACGTTCGAGCAGTGGGAGCAGTCCGTGTCGGGTCTCGGGCTCCGGTTGCTCCGGCACTGGGCGCAGTCATTGGGTGCGCCCGAGAACGTGTTCGACGACGCTTTTGCCACTGCGCCCGCGACGCTGATGAAAGTCGTGCGTTACCCGGGCACTGCTGATCACTCGCAGGGCGTCGGAGCGCACAAGGACTCCGGGGTGCTGACGTTGCTGCTCGTCGAACCGGACTCGGCCGGTCTGCAAGTGGAGACGACCGCCGATACGTGGATCGACGTACCGCCGCTGGACGGCGCATTCATCGTCAACATCGGCGAGCTGTTGGAGGTTGCGACCGGCGGCTACCTACGTGCGACGCGTCATCGGGTGGTCGCGCCGGGACCCGACACCGACCGGATATCGGTGCCACACTTTCTGAGCCCGGCCCTCGATGCCGTCGTACCGGTGATCGAACTGCCGCCCGAATTGGCGCGGCAGTCACGAGGAGTCGAGAACGATCCTGCCAACCCCATCTACAGCACCTACGGCGAAAACGCGTGGAAGTCCCGTACGCGAGCACATCCCGACGTGGCACAGTTGCACCACGGCATCGTTTCGGCCGGTCGGCAGTCTGCCTACTGATTCCTACTGTGGCCCTGACGTGATGCGCGAAACTGCGCCCATGCTCCGGTGCACCACAACGCCCATACGATCAGCAGTGGCTGGAACAGCAACCGGATCCCTCGGGCCGTATCTGAGTCGAGGCCGAACGCGTCGGTGTGCGTGACGAACTGCGAAATGTTGCCGGGAAAGACCGCGACGAAGAACGCCGCGACCACCCAACCGATGACCGGTGCGCGGGCGGTCCAGAACAGCAACGCCATCCCGAGCGCGATCTCGACGACACCCGACGCCAGGACGACGAAGTCGGTACTGATCGGAACCCAGGTCGGCACCTGGGCGGCGAAGGTGCTCCTCGCCCAGAAGAGATGACTGAGTCCGGCGAAGACGAGGAACGCTCCCAGTACTACTCGTCCGATGGTGCGAGAAATCGATTTCGTCATGGCGTCATGAGACACCACGGGCACACTGAGCACTATGACCGGGAGTACACCGACCGACCCAGCACGGCACCGATGGGTACTGCACGTCGACCTCGATCAGTTCATCGCTGCCGTCGAAGTGCTCCGCAACCCGGACCTGGCGGGCAAAGCCGTCGTGGTCGGCGGTAGAGGAGATCCGACCGAGCGTGGGGTGGTGTCGACGGCCTCGTACGAGGCGCGTGCGAAGGGCGTCGGATCCGGAATGCCACTACGCGTCGCCGCGAAGAAGATCCCGGACGCAGTCTTCCTCCCCGTGGACAAGCCGGCGTACGACGAGGCCTCGGCACTGGTGATGGACACTCTGCGGTCGTTGGGATTCGTGGTCGAGGTGATCGGATGGGACGAGGCGTTTCTCGGTGTGGAGACCGACGACCCCGAGGGCGTGGCAAAGACCGTCCACGACGCGGTGTTCGACGCGGCGGGGCTGCATTGCTCGGTCGGCATCGGGGACAACAAGTTACGAGCCAAGATCGCCACCGATTTCGACAAGCCTCAGGGCATCTACCGGCTTACGCAGGACAACTGGTTCGAGGTGATGGGCGATCGCGGTACCGATGCGCTGTGGGGGATCGGCAAGAAGATCTCGAAGAGGCTGACCGCCCTCGGCATCTCGACAGTCCGAGAACTGGCCGATGCCGAGGACGCGGACCTCGCCGCAGCGTTCGGACCGAAGATCGGTCCGTGGCTCGGTACCAAAGGGCGAGGTATCGACCTCGCACCGGTGACGTCCGAGCCGTGGGTCGCACGGTCGCACAGCCGTGAGGTCACGTTCCAGACCAACGTCGCCGATTGGGCGATCGTCCGAGACGAGGTCGCCGCGTTGACGTCGAAGGTGCTGGCAGACATCGAAGCCGAGAACCGGCCGGCCGTGCGAGCGGCATTGAAGATCCGCTACGCGCCGTTCGAGACCCATACCGTCAGTGCACCGATCATCGGAGCGCCCACCTTCGATCCGGCGATCCTGACCTCGGCCGCGGTGGCGCTCGTCGACCGCCTCGACCATACGAGAGAGGTTCGACTGATCGGCGTCCGGCTGGAAATGACTCCGCCGCAACCTCTCTGACTACTTGCGGCCCGCCGCCCAGCGCAGTCCCCAACCGTACTTCTTGTCGAGGTCGGCTTGGCTGCCCTGGATGTACTCGACTTCGCGGGTGACCGTGATACCGGCAGAAGTGTTCTCCAACAATGCGATCGAGCAGATTCGCGCGGAGTTCTCGGCCGAGTCGAGGCGTACCTCGACCTGTGGTCCGCTGGTGGGGTACAGCGTCACCACCCCGTCCACTGCTGCCCAGTTCGGCGCGCCGTCGTAGATCATCGCGAAGATCAGGATTCGAGCGAACTTCTCGGGATGGGCGAGGTTGATGTGCATGTTCTCGCCGCCGCTGACCGAACCGGAGCGATCGTCGCCGTCGAGCGCGATGAACGGGGCATCCTGCAGTGAACCGAAGCTGTTCCCGAGTGCCTGGACGACGCCCTTGGAACCGTCACGCAGTTCGTAGAGGCAGCCGAGGTCGAGATCGACACCGCCGGAGCCGTACGACGCCGCGCCCAACTTGGCCAGGAAGCCCTTCTTCTTCGGCTGTGCCGCAGGTGCGCCGGTCGACCAGTTCAGGTTGACCCGCATCGAACCCTGCTTTTCGCCGGACTTGGTGAGGCTGATCGTCGGCGACGCCTTGGACAGCGTCACTTTGCTCAGACTGACCGGAGCACCGGCCTGCGACGCCGAGGATTGCCCGGACGAGGGCTTGCGGGTGTAGTCGATGGCCATGGTTGTGCCTTCCGGAACGGTCGGTTACCGGATCGAGTGTCCGGTTTGGGCGGTGTGTCGACAATAACCGCCTGTCCGATCATCTCGATGATCGCATCGCTGCGTACGACAATTCGTCTACGGTCGAGGCACGTTACGCAGGTTCGACTTGGCCATTCGCATTGCCTCGCCGACGCCGCCGTTGAGCACAACCTTGCTCATCGCGAGCGCGAATCCCTTGATCTGCTCGCCGGTGATGGTCGGCGGGACGGACAGTGCCAGCGGATCGGTGATCAGTTGCACCAGCGCCGGTCCGTCGACCGCGAACGCGGTCTCGAGTGCGCCGCGGATGTCCTCGGGCTGCTCGACGCGTTGTGCGTGGATACCCGCGGCGGCGGCGATGCCGGTGTAATCGACCTGGGGCACGTCGACGCCGAAGTCGGGCAGACCGTCGACGAGCATCTCGGCCTTGACCATGCCGAGCGTGGAATTGTCGAACAACACGATCTTGACGGGCAGCTTGTACATCGCGACGGTCAAGAGTTCGGAGAGCAGCATCGAGAACCCGCCGTCGCCGGAGATCGACACGACCTGGCGGCCCGGATTGGCGAACTGCGCTCCGATGGCGTGCGGCAGGGCATTGGCCATGGAACCGTGCAGCATCGACGCGACGAATGCCCTTCTGCCGGTGGGGTTGATGTAGCGCGCGGTCCACACGTTGCACATGCCGGTGTCGGTGGTGAACACGGCGTCGTCGGCGGCGAGGTCGTCGAGCACCGAGGCAGCGTACTCGGGGTGGATCGGAACGAGCTTCTCGGCGTTGCGGGTGTACGCGCCGACGGTCTTCCCCATCAGGTCGTTGTGCTTGTCCACCCACTTCTCCACGTAGCGGCGGTCGGTCTTGCGAGTGATCAATGGCTGCAACGCATTCAGTGTTGCCCGAACATCACCGTGGATCGGGTACTGCACCGAGGTTCGACGCCCCAGCTTCGTGGGATCGATGTCGATCTGCGCGGTCGTGACGTCCTCGGGCAGGAACTGCTGATACGGAAAGTCGGTGCCGAGCAGGATGAGCAGATCCGCGTCGTGAATTCCTGCATGGGCCGCGCCGTAGCCCAGCAACCCTGTCATGCCGACGTCGTACGGGTTGTCGTACTGGATGAATTCCTTGCCGCGCAACGAATGTCCGACGGGGGCGCCGATGGTGTCGGCGAACGCGACCACCTCGTCGTGGGCACCCTTGACTCCGTAGCCGGCGAAGATGGCGACCTTCTCGGCATTGTTGATGGCGTCGGCCAGTTTCTGGATGTCCGCCGCAGGCGGGGTGACGACCGGTGTGGAGGGAATGGCTATCGGGTCCATCGATCCGGCGGCCGACAATTCGGCGATGTCGCCGGGGAGCGTCAGCACCGACACCCCACCACCGGTGATGGCGGCATTGATCGCCGCTCGGAACACCCGGGGTGCCTGCGCGGCGGTGGAGACGAATTCGTTGTAGAGCGAGCATTCACCGAAGAGGCGATCGGGGTGCGTCTCCTGGAAGTACCCCGAGCCGATCTCGCTGCTGGGAATGTGCGACGCGATCGCCAGAACCGGTGCGCCGGAACGGTGTGCGTCGTACAGACCGTTGATCAGATGCAGATTTCCGGGTCCGCACGAACCCGCACAGACGGCGAGTGTGCCGGTGGTCTGCGCGTCGGCAGACGCCGCGAACGCCGCGGCCTCCTCGTGTCGTACGTGAATCCAGTCGATACCGCCCTTGGCCGATCCGCCGGTGCGACGCACTGCGTCGACCACAGGATTGAGACTGTCGCCGACGATGCCGTAGATGCGTTGTACGCCGGCGTCGACGAGTCCTCGAACGAGCTGATCGGCCACTGTGGTGGGCATTTCACTGTCTCCTCAAAATTCGGTGACGCACCGATATGCCTCGGCTGCGCCTTCTCGACGCCTTCCCTGCACCGAGGGTCTGCCAAACATAGAAGTGCACGCAACGGAGGGTCGTCAAGGTGAACCTGCTGGTGAAGGCCCTCTACGATCTCCGTCACGTCGGGATGTTCCAGGCAGCACCCAGAGATGACTGCGGCTACCCGCCGACCGGCGAGAAGTGGCTGGGTGCAGTTCGTCCCGGAACCGTGGAGTCGCGGACGACCAGCGTCGGCGTGAGTGCCACCGAGGACACCGGCAGTCCGTGGGTGACGGCCAACAGCATTTCGGCTGCGCGTGTGCCGATTTCGCGGTGCGGGCTGTGCACTGTCGTCAAGGGCACCGTCAGCTCGCTGCAGATCGAGATGTCGTTGTAGCCGACGACCGCAACGTCGCGTCCCGGCTGCAATTCCGCTTCGCGCAGGACGCCGAGAACTCCGATGGCACTGAAATCGTTGGTCGCGAAGATCGCCGTCGGCGGTGTCGGCAATGCCAGAAGTGCTGTGGCCCCGCGTCGTCCGGCCTCGGGATCGAAGCCCTCTTCCCGTACGTACTCGTCCGGAACGTCGATGCCTGCATCGCGGAGGGCAGCTCGGCAGCCCTCCAATCGGTCGATTCCGGTGCTGGCCCACGCCGGGCCGGACACGATCCCCACTCGGGTGTGGCCGAGTCTGGCCAAGTGCTCACCGGCGAGGTAACCGCCCCGATGGTCGTCGCACGTCACCGAGGTCATCCCCGGGTATCTACGGCTGATGAGCACGAACTTGATTCCTCGGCGGTGCAGGTCCTCGAGGTTCTCGCTGTCGAGGCGAGCGTCCCCGAAGATGAGGCCGTCGACGTTGCGGCCGAGCAGCAGATCGATGCGTCGACGCTGCTGAATCGGATCGTCGTGGGTGTTGGCGACGAAGGTCTCGTACCCGGCACGGTTCGCTGTTTCCTCGATGGCGTCGTACATCGCCGAGAGCACCACGTCGGTCAATCGCGGGACGAGTACACCGAACGCGGTGGACTTCTTGGTGGTCAAGCTCGCCGCGTTGGGGTTGGGGACGTAGTCCATCTCGCGGGCCAGCTCGAACAATCGCAGGTCTCCTGCGCTGGCACCGGCCGGGTCGAGCGCAACGCGTCGCAGAGCTCGCGAAACGGTCGAGACATGAACTCCCGCAGCAGCTGCGACCGTTTTTAGCGTGACGCTTCCCGACGTAGTGCTGTCCACTGGCGGTTCCCCTCGATCCTCCGTCGGCGCTGCCCCGACCCCTGATGACCCCTAAGCTAGCACCGTGCGCAATCGTTTGCGCAACAAGTTGCCCTCGAGGAACGGACATTCGATGACAGGTTTGGGTGGTCTCAATCCGTCGCCGACGTCGCTCACGCTCGGCCTGGTTCAGCAGCAGATTCCGCTGATCACGAGCATGGACGATGTGAACGCGACGACCGATCGTGTGTGCAGGCAGTTACACGAGGCGAAGGCCGGCTTCTCGGCGCTCGACCTCGTGGTGTTCCCCGAGTACTCGCTGCACGGTCTGCGCAAGTCGTCGTGGGCGTCCGACGAGGTGATGTGTGACATGGACGGTCCGCAGGTGGAGCGATTGCGCGACGCGTGCCGTGAGTCGGCAGTGTGGGGGTGTTTCAGCATCATGGAACGTAACCCCGGCGGAGCGCCGTTCAACTCCGGAATCATCGTCGACGACCGAGGTGACATCGCGCTGTACGTCCGCAAACTGCATCCCTGGACGCCCAAGGAGCCGTGGGAGCCCGGTGACATCGGCCTACCGGTCTGCCCAGGTCCCAAGGGGTCGGTGCTGTCGCTGTTGATCTGCCACGACGGAATGTTTCCCGAGATGGCGCGGGAGGCGAGCTACCGCGGTGCCAACGTGCTGCTGCGCACGGCCGGGTACAAGTTTCCGCTGCGGCAGTCCTGGCGTATCACCAACGAGGCCAATGCTTTTCACAACCTGGCGTACACCGCGTCGGTGTGTCTGGCGGGGGAGGACGGCAACGGCATCCCGTCGATGGGCGAGGCGATGGTGTGCGACTACGAAGGAACGATCGTCGAGCGCGGCGATTCGACACCCGATCGGGTGGTGACCGTGTCGATCGAGCCGGCCAGGGCGGATGCGGCACGTCGCGAGTGGGGAGTGGAGAACAACATCTATCAACTGGGTCATCGTGGGTACACCGCACTCGATGGAGGGGCGCGCGATTGCCCGTACACCTACGTTCGCGACCTCGCCGACGGAACCTACCGAGTGCCGTGGGAGGACGAGGTTCGCATCGTCGACGGGACCCCGGAGGGGTACGGACCCCCGCGTCGGCTCGGCAGCGCAACCGATTCCGCGCGGGCCGGTCTGCGCGGGGAGTAAGGCGGAGGTTACGCGACCCGTGCCCGTGTAACGGTGCCATTAATTGGTTCCGGATTTGTCGCCCAAAGCTCGACATCGACCGAGAAACCCCTCTATCGTCGGAGCAACGCAATCGGTTGCACGACCGGTTGCACAGCAAGCGAAAGAAGGCTCGTTTCGATGACTTCCCAGGTAGGCGACTCTCTGGAGCTCACGGATCGCACCCGCCACGACATCGAATCGATGTCGTCGGGGGATGTGTACAAACTGCTGTCCTGCGCGGTGCAGCCTCGTCCGATCGCATGGATCTCGACCGTTTCCGGCGACGGCGTCCGCAACCTGGCACCGTTCAGCTTCTTCAACGTCGCGTCGCGCAATCCGGCAACGCTGATGATCTCCATCGGTGAACGCATCGGGTTCCCCGGTGAGTTCAAGGACACACTGGTCAACATTCGCGACACGGGCGAATTCGTCGTCAACATTCCGTCCGCAGACACCGTGGATGCGGTGACCGCGAGTTTCGCCACCGTCGATGCGGAGGTCGACGAATTCGAGCTCTCGCACATGACCGCGGTGCCGTCGGTGTCGGTCGAGGCCCCGTCGGTGCTCGAATCCCTGGTCTCTCTCGAATGCCGCACGATGCAGGAAATTGCACTCGGCACGGACACTCTGGTGTTGGGGACCGTGACGGCGGTGACCAGTAGGCCTGGCCTGCTCACTGCCGACCTGCACGTCGATACTCTCGAACACCGTTTTCTCGGCAGGCTGGCGGGCCCGTTCTATACCACCGACATGAACCGGGTGGCGCAGTGACCGCCTCGGCACGGCTGCGCGGCGTCGACACCGAGTCGGTTGTCGATACGTTCGATATCGCTGTGGTGCAGACCGGTTCGCGAATCGGAGCCTGGCAGCAGAACATCGACGCGGTGCGCGCAGAGGTGCAGGCTCTCGCCGCGAGCGGGTCGAAGGTGATCGTTCTGCCCGAATTGTTCGCCAGTGGTTACGATCTCGACGGCATCGAAACCATGGCAGAGTCCGTACCCGGTCGAACGTCGACCGCACTCGGAGCGCTGGCCGCCGAGACCGACACGGTTCTGGTGACGGCCATCGCGTTTCGTGATGCCGACGGAACCGTCTTCGACAGCTCGCTCGTCGTGGGCCCGGGCGGCCTGATCGCTCTGGGACACAAGCGCTTTCTGTGGGACCGAGAGAAATCGGTGTTCACTCCTGGCGCTGAGAGCGGACTGCTGGTCAGCACTCCGTTCGGCACCATCGGCGTCGTGATCTGCTACGAGGCAGGGTTCCCCGAGACGGTCCGAGACCTCGTCCAGCGAGGAGCCGATGTGATCGCCGTACCGTCGGCCTTCGGGCACGTCCGTTTGCACGTGTGGAAGCTGCTCACCCGCTCCCGCGCACTCGAGAACGGCGTCGTCGTCGCGGCCGCCGGACTCACCGGACAAACCGGCGACGGCCCACGGTTCGCGGGCCACAGCGTCATCGTCGGACCACAGGGGCGCACCATCGTCGAGATGGACGAGAGCGTCGGATCGGTGTCGGCAACAGTGACTCGCCGCGAGTTGCTCGACGCACGCGACGAAGTCCCCTATCTGAAAGACCTTGCCCAACTGGGCGGTATCACCGAGACACGAACGACCGAGAACGATCACGAGAGGAACCGAGATGTTCGATCTGCGATCAGCTGATCTGTTGCGCGCCTTCACCCGTCAGCTCGAGCTGTGCAAAGTTCGGCCCGGAGAGCAGGTGGTCATTCTGGCGGAACCGTCGAGCCGCGGTGATTACGTGTCGGCTGCGTTCGGGGCGGCTCAGAGTTTGGGCGCACAGGTACTCTCGGCCACCGTTCCCGGCGGCAGTCCGGCACCGATGCCGAGCACCCACACCGGTGCGGGCCCCGGTCTGGTGTCGGTCATGAACAGTTCGGTCGCACAGGACATGCTCAAGGGAGCCGACCTGGTGGTCGATCTGACCAGCGAGGGCTTCATCCACGCGCCCATCCAGCAGGAGATCCTGGCCGCAGGAACGCGCATCATCTTCGTGTGCGACGCCCCGGACGTGCTCATCAGGAACATGCCGCAGGACGGAGACAAGGAACGGGTGCAGGCCGGCGTCGATCTGATCCGCAACGGTTCGACCATGCGCATCACCAACGAGGCCGGCACCGATCTCACCGTGCAACTGAGCAATTCGCAGCCCGAGTTCCAGGTGGGCTTCGCCGACGACAAGGGACGCTGGGACCACTGGCCGTCCACCATGGTGCTGTGTTGGCCGGAGATCTCCAACGGACAGATCGTGTTGTCCGAGGGCGACATCTTGCTGCCGTTCAAGGAGTACGTCCGCGACAGGACGACACTCGCCGTCACCAACGGCCACATCGATGAGGTCACCGGCGGCGCAGAAGCGGCCTTGCTCAACATGTTCTTCGACGACTCCAACGACAAGTGGGCGCGCTACCTGTCCCACATGGGCTGGGGGTTGATGAAGACCGGCGACTGGTTCGCGGCCGCGATGTACGGCAAGGACGACATCATGGGCATGGACGCCCGAGCGTTCGCAGGCAGCTTCCTGTGGTCCACCGGCCCGCACCCCGTCCTCGGCCGAGACTCCTACGCACACCTCGACATCGGGATGCGCGCCTGCACCGTATCCATCGACGGCATCGACGTCGTCACCGAAGGTCGATTGGTGGAGAACTGACATGGCACCGATCGAAGTGGTCGTCGCAGGCGGCGGCCTGGGCGGGCTGACCGCGGCGCTCTCGCTGCGGCACAGGGGAATCCAGGTAACGATACTCGAAGCTGCCGCCGAGCTCGGCGAGGTCGGCGCAGGCATCCAGACCGCTCCGAACGCCAGCCGCATTCTCATCGCCCTCGGTATGCGCGAGAAGCTCGAAGCGATCAAGACCGAGCCGATGGATCAGGTGCGCAGGCGGTGGGAGAACGGCAAGGTCATCGCGCTCACCGCACTCGGCGAGTACTGCAAGAAAACGTTCAACGCGCCGTACTGGCACTACCACCGCGCAGACCTGCACTCCGCCATCCACGCGCAGTGCCTCGACCCCGACGGCCCGGGCCCGGTCGTGGTGTTCGAGACCGACGCGAAGGTCGTCGAGGTCGATCGCACCGACCCGATGCGGCCCGTCGCGGTCACCGGAGCGGGACGTCGGTACGAATCGGATCTGCTCATCGGAGCCGACGGAATCCGATCGACGGTGCGCGATCTCATCGGTCTGCCCGATACGCTGGTGTTCTCCGGCGAAATGGCATACCGCGCACTCATTCCGGGTGATCGCATCGTCAAGGATCCGGCCACCCGCTGGCTCGTCGACCGATACCAGAGCACCATCTGGTACGGACCCGACCGACACCTGGTGCACTACATGATTCGTGACGGCGAATACCTCAATGTCGTTGCGCTGGCACCGTGTACCGACGAGGTCCGCGACGGTGGACCACGGCTCGTCGGACCCGAGGAACTGATGGCGACGTTCCCGGACTGGGACGACCGTGCCCACGCGATGCTGTCCAAGGCCGACGAGAACGTGCTGTGCCAGGCGCTCTACTACCGCAGGCCCGACCCGCGTTGGACCGACGGCCGCGTCGCGCTGCTGGGCGATGCCTGCCACGCCATGCTGCCGTACCAGGCGCAAGGTGCGTCGCAGGCCATGGAGGACGCCGCCGTGCTGGCCGAGGAACTCGCGAAGGTGACCGCGAGCGGAATCGACGACGCGTTGGCGCGCTACGTCTTTCGCCGGGCCCGACACGCGCGGATGGTGCAGGACGCGAGCTTGCAGAACAAGACCTTCTACCACATACCCGATGGACCCGAGCAGCAGAAGCGGGACGCGACACTGGCGTCGTTCGATGGGGAGTCCGACATCTCGTACGACTGGCTGTGGAGCGGTACACCGCTCGACGACAGCGACGACGAGAAATTCCATTACTCGTTCGTCCGATGACGACCTCGGACCACAACACCGCGCCGGAGGCTGCGATGACGACCTCGGACCACAACACCGCGCCGGAGGCTGCGATGAAGACTGGTGATCAGGTAGTACAGGAACTCCCCTGGAAATGGGGTGTGCAGGGCAAGATCTTCATCATCGGCGGGCTGGGTTACATGTTCGACGCCTGGGACGTGGCGCTGAACGGCTTCTTGACGCCGCTGCTCGGAAGTTACTGGGATCTGTCCCAGGCCGAGCGCGGGCTCGTCGCCACCGGCAACCTGATCGGCATGGCCGTCGGAGCCGTCGTGTGGGGAACTATCGCCGACCGAGTGGGGCGAAAACGTGCATTCTCGTTGACGCTGTTGATCTTTGCGCTGTTCTCGGTCCTGGGTGCTTTCGCGCCGAGCTTCGAGATCTTCATCGTTCTGCGGTTCCTCGCAGGGTTCGGCCTCGGCGGCTGCATCCCGGTGGACTACGCGTTGGTCAGCGAATTCTCGCCACGCCGCATTCGCGGCAAGATTCTGTCCGCGATGGACGTCTGGTGGCCGATCGGTGCCACCATCTGCGGCGTCGTGGCAACACTTCTGGTCCCGATCGATGGTGATGTTCGCTGGCGCTACATGCTGCTGTTCATGGTTCTGCCTGCGCTGCTGCTGTTCTGGGTCCGACGCGGTATCCCGGAGTCGCCCATCTACCTCGCCAAGGTCGGCCGAGAAGCAGAGGCCCGCGCCGTCATCGACGACATGGTGACGCGCACCGGATCCGAGGCCGTCGAGTACGTCATCGTCGCCGATACCGCACCGAAGGGTCCGGGCGGCATGAAAGCTGCTCTGACACAGCTCAAATCGGTCTGGCGTTACAGCCCGCGCATCACCGCCGCAGCCTGGATGCTGTTCGTGTCCATCATGCTGCTCTACTACGCAGCGCTGAGCTGGATGCCGTCCATCCTCCGCGCCGAGGGCTACGGAGAGTTCGCAGCCTTCGCCGGTACGACGCTCATGACCGGAGTCGGCATCGTCGGTGTGCTCACCTCGGCGTTCATCGTGGAGATCTTCGGACGCAAGTGGGTCATCGGGCTGTCCGGCCCGATCGCGGGTAGCGCGCTGGTCATGTTCGCCGTGATGCTCGACATCCAATCGGCTGCACTGATCTGGCTCGGCATCTTCGGATTCGTCATCCAGCTGACCATCCCGGTGCTGTACTGCTACGTCTCGGAGTTGTATCCCACCAACATCCGTGCCTCGGGATTCGGGTACGCCTCCTCGGTCAGTCGGGTGGCCACCGGCTTCGCGCCACTGCTCTTCGGCTCGGTGATGTGGCCGATCCTGGGTCTGCCGTTGACCTTCGGCATCGTCACCGCGTTCGTGTTGTTCGCGGTCATCTGGATGGCGTACTTCGCACCCGAGACCAAGGGGCGCGAACTCGACACCCTCGTCGACGAACCCACCGAGGTAGTCGCAGGCGAGGCACGGGTCTGATGAAGCCCGCACAGTTCGACTACCACCGGGCGCGCGATGTCTCGGGTGCAGTGCGGCTGCTGTCCGAGCTCGGCGAGGACGCGAAGATCATCGCCGGAGGCCAGTCTCTGGTCGCCATGATGAACTTCCGCCTCGCCCGGCCCGGGCACCTGGTCGACGTGGGTGGGTTGACCACTCTGCAGTACATCCGCCGAGAATCCGACGGCCTGCACATCGGGGCGCTCACCACCCACCACGACGTCGAATCCGGCGACGTGGGAACGGACTTCGCCGTCCTTTGCGAGGCCATGCGGTGGGTGGGGCACTACCCGATCCGTACGCGCGGCACGGTCGGCGGCAGCATCGCTCATGCGGACGCCACCGCGGAATGGTGCTTGCTCGCCATCCTGCTTGACGCCCGCATCGTCGTCGAGAGCGTGCGGGGGCGGCGAACCGTCGAGGCAGACTCGTTCTTCTTCGGGTACTACTCCACCGATCTCGCATTCGACGAGATGATCGTCGAGATCGTGTTCCCGAACCCGGCACCGCACGCTGCGGTGACCGAATACGCCGAACGACAGGGAGATTTTGCGATCGTCGGCGCAGCAGTGTCCCTCGATCTCGACGGCGTGGCCGTGGTGGGCGGGCGCGTCGCCCTCGCCGGGGTCGGCGCGACCCCGATGCGATCTCCCGCCGGCGAGGCCGCGCTCGCGGCAGGAGGAACGTTTGCCGACTGCGCGGACGCCGCAGCCGAAGCACTGGAACTGGAGGACGAGGGCATGGTCACCGCCGAGTACCGCCGCGCCCTGGTGCGCACGTTGGTCGCCGAAGCCTGCAGTGACGCACTGGTATCGCAGGGGGTGCCCACGTGAGCGTCGATCAGGTTCTCACGCCGAAATTCGTCGGCACCTCGGTCGCACGCCGCGAGGATCCGCGGTTGCTCACCGGCCGAGGCAGATTTGTCGACGACATCGCGATGCCGGGAATGCTGCACGCGCAGTTCGTCCGAAGCACCGTCCCGGCCGGATCGATCACCGCTCTCGACGTCGGTGACGTCGCCGGAGTCGAGGGAGTGCGCGGCGTCTTCACCGCGGCGGACTTGGACCTGCGGCCGATCCGCGCCGAATTGTCGCGTCCGCTCAGCGAATTCGTGCCCACCGACATGCCCGTGCTGGCGCACGACGTCGTACGTTACGTCGGTGAGCCGCTGGCCATCGTCGTTGCCGCCGATGCGTACAGCGTCGAGGATGGGCTCGAAGCGGCACGAGTGTCGTACCGGACCGTCACCGCAGTCACCTCCGCAGATCAGGCCATATCCGAGGGCGTGCCCCTGGTGCACGATTCGGTGCCGAACAACACCGTCGTGGACGTGCAGATGTTCGCGACCGACGGCATCGACGAGATATTCGACGACGCGCACACCGTGGTGTCCGTGCAGTCCAGAACGGGGCGTCAGAACGCACTGCCGCTCGAGACCCGCGGATGCATTGCCTACTGGGACGACCGCGACGAACAGTTGATCATCTACATCTGCACGCAGGTCCCGCACCAGGTTCGCACCGTCACCGCGCTCTGCCTCGGTCTCGACGAACGCCAGGTTCGGGTTGTCGTGCCCGACATGGGCGGCGGGTTCGGGCAGAAGTGCGTCGTCGGTCGTGAGGAGATCGCCGTCGCGGCAGCTGCATTGAAGCTCCGTCGCCCGGTCAAGTGGATCGAGGACCGCAAGGACGCACTGACGGCCTCGTTCCTGGCCCGCGAACAGCAGTACGACGTGCGAGCCGCGTTCGATTCCGAGGGCCACATTCTCGGCCTCGACGCAGATGTCGTGTGCGACATGGGTGCGTACTCGTGCTACCCCTTCACCGCAGGCATCGAACCGCTCATGGCCTCGGCCGAAATGCCTGGGGTGTATCAGGTTCCGGCATATCGGGTGCGGGGTCGCTCCGTGTTCAGCAACAAGGCACCGACCGCGCCGTACCGAGGGGTGTCCCGGCCGCAGTACGTCATGGTGATGGAGCGGCTGTTCGAGCGAGCGGCTCGTGAACTGCAGCTCGATGCAGTGGAGATCAGGCGACGCAACGTGATCACCGCCTTCCCGTACACCGGCGTCAACAACATCACCTACGACCCGGGCTCGTACCTTGAGGCGCTGAACCTGTGCGAGCAGACCCTTCGCGACGGCGGTTGGTACGACTTCCAGGAGCGGGCAACCGCAGACGGCCGACACATCGGCATCGGATACTCGTGCTTCAGCGAGCGAACCGGGTACGGCAGCAGCGCATTCGCGGCTCGAAAGATGAACGTGGTGCCCGGGTTCGACATCTCGGAGGTCAGGATGGACACCTCCGGAACCGTTGTCGTGACCACCGGAACGATGAGCCACGGGCAGAGTCACGAGACCACGATGGCGCAGATCGTCGCCGACCGACTCGGCATCGGCGTCGAACAGGTCAAGATCGTGCAGGGCGACACCGACCGCATCACCTACGGCTTCGGGTCGTTCGCCTCCCGCTCGATCACCATCGGCGGCAGTGCAGTGGCGTTGGCGTCGAACAAGCTGGGAGACAAACTGTGTGAGATCGCGGCGCACCTGCTGGAGACTTGCGACGACAACGTCGAGCTTGCTTCGGGGCGCGTCCGTCAGCGCGACGACCATTCGAAGTACGTCACCTACCGGGACATCGCCGACGTCGCGTATCTGAAGGCGCAGCTGCTTCCGAAGGGGGTCGAGCCGGGTTTGTCGGCGACGGCGAGCTTCGACGTGTTCAACGACGGTACGTTCTCCAACGCCACGCACGGCGTTGTCGTGGAGTTGCACGAGGGCACCGGGCAGGTGGAAATTCTGAAGTACGTGTGCGTCGAGGACTGCGGAGTCGCCATCAATCCCAAGATCGTCGAAGGACAGTGCCGGGGCGGAATCGCCCAGGGCATCGCCGGTGCGTTGTTCGAGCAGGTGTCGTACGACGATCACGGAAATCCACTGTGCGCCAGCTTCATCGACTACAAGGTGCCCACTGCCTGCGAAATCCCGGACATCGAGATCCATCACCTCGAAACGCCGTGCCTGTTCACCGAATCCGGGGCCAAGGGAGCCGGTGAGGGCGGCACGATCGGCGCACCGGCCGCCGTGCTCAACGCCGTCAACGACGGATTGCGCTCCACCGGAGTCGAACTGAACGACACACCGATCACCCCCGTGGCGGTACAGACGGCACTGGCGAAGGGAAGGCCATGAGCAGCAAGCAACTGATCGAACTGAATGTCAACGGAACCATCCATGAGGTGATCACCGAACCACGCCGGACTCTGGTCGATGTACTGCGGCACGATCTGCAGCTCACCGGAACGCATGTCGGCTGCGAGCACGGCGTGTGCGGAGCCTGCACCGTGCTGATCGACGGCAAGCCGGCCCGTGCCTGTCTGACATTCGCCGCACAGGTGGAGAACTCCGATATCAGGACCGTCGAATCACTCGGCATCGATGGTGAATTGAACGATCTGCAGCAGGCCTTCGCAGACCACCACGGTCTGCAGTGCGGCTTCTGTACACCGGGATTCCTGATGTTGGCCGAGGGCTACCTCGCCGACAACCCCGATGCGACCAAGGAACAGATCCGCGAGGTGGTGGCGTCGAACTACTGCCGCTGTACCGGGTATCAAACCATCGTCGAGGCAATCGACTCGTGTGCCGAGCAGCGACGCTGCGCCGGCTGTGTGAACGGAGTTCGCAAGTGATACTGACCAACACGCTCGATATCGATGCCTCGGCCGAGGACGTGTTCCGGCTGATCAACGATGTCGAGAAAGTCGCGACCTGCGTACCGGGTGCTGCCATCACCGGTAAGGACGGCGAGACCTACCTCGGTGGAGTCAAGGTCAAGGTCGGCCCGATCAGCGCGTCGTACGCCGGCACGATTCGGTTCCTCGAGGTCGATGCCGAAACCCGGACGCTCTCACTCGAAGCCAAAGGAGCCGACTCGCACGGAAACGGCGATGCCGAGGCCCAGGTGAAACTGGCGGTCGAGGCGATCGGTGACCGTACGCGGTTGACCCTGAACACCGATCTGGTGATCAGCGGAAAGATCGTGTCGTTCGGTAAGGGCGCGATCGTCGCGGTGTCGAACAAGGTGCTGCAACAGTTCGCCGTCAATCTCGGTGCGCTGCTCAGTGGTTCGGCCACGGCCGATCCAACTACGCCTGCAGCGGTGAGGACTGCTGCTGCGAGCCCGGCCGGCGGCGAATTGAATGCGATGAGCCTGATGCCCGAACCGGTGCGCAAGTACGCACCGATCGCGGGCATCTTCCTCGCCGGAATGGTCGAGGGCTGGCTGGTGTCCAGGGCCTTCGGGCGACGGTAGAGAGCTAACTGCGCACCGCGCTCGAGATTCTGTCGACGACCATCGCAACGGCACTCGGAACCGGCTCGATGACATCCACGTCGGTGCGCAGCGCCAGCCGCCGGGCCGAATCGCTCAACGGTCCGCCGCCGATGACAACGGCGCTCGCTCCGGCTGCCACTGCAGCATCGACCGCCGTTCCCAGTTCGTCGACGCTCGACGCGAGGTCCTCGGCCAGGACCAACGGCGATGACGCGGTGAGGAACACACCCGCGAAATCGCCGTCGGGCACGGTGGCACGAGTCAGTGCATCGAGCTGGGCGGCGAGATCGGCTGTGGTGGTGGCGATCGCGAAGCAGCGACCGCCTCGTGCGGCGTGCAGGATTCCTGCCTCTCCGATCCCGACGACCGGAATGTCGACGAGGGCTCGGAGTTCGGCCGCACCGGGATCACCGAACGCGCCGACGATCACAGCGGCGGGGCCATGGTGCTCGATCGCGTCGAGGGCCGCCGCTACGACTTCCGGTCCGGCAGCCCGCAGCTGTTCGGTGCCGGTGATCATCGCCGGTCCGGTACCCGCGGTGATCCCGATGACGGTGAATTCCGTGTCGTGGAGCCAACGTCGAGCAACGTCGACGATCAGCTGCGTCGTTGCAGTGTTCGAGTTGGGGTTGACCATGAGAATCTTCACTGCTCAGCCATCTTCCGGCATGGGTTGTCCGAAGGTCTCTTTCGGGAACTGCACGGCAATGCCGCACACGATGAACAGGCCGGCCAGCATCGCGAACATGGCACCCACGCCGGACGAGTCCAGTACGGCTCCGGCAATGAGCGGGAACAGTCCGCCGGAGAGGGAGCCCAGCGCCAGGATCACCGATGTCGCGAGGCCACGGATTCGCGTGGGGTACTGCTCGGGCGCGAACAGCCAGATCGTCGTGTTGAGGATGATGACCGAGAAATTGAACAGTGCACCGAAGACCAGTACGAGGCCGATCGACGTTGCGAAGAAGCCGAATCCGAGCCCGGCGACGATACCGAGAACGGCACCACCGGTCAGAGTCACCTTGCGGGGAAGTTTGCGGGCGATCAGTGCGGCGGTCAGCGCGCCGATGAGCGATCCGGATTGCATCACGAGGGTGTACCAGAGCGCACTCGAGATCGACATTCCCCGCTCGGTCAGAATGACGGGAATGAGTGTGAGCATCGAGATCTGCGCTGCGTAGGACATGCAGACGGCAATGCCGAGGGCGAGAGTGCTTCTGCGGTAACGCTTGCCGAACATTTCCGTCCACCGTGCGCGCGGTACGGCGGGATCGTCGACCGAGGTGTCGACGTTCAAGTACTGAACCTCGGATTCGAGCGTGCCGCGAAGCTTGCCTTGCGCCAAGCGGTTGATGACGGTATTGGCCTCGGCCACACGGCCTGTCGCGGCGAGGAAGCGAGGCGTTTCCGGAAGCGAACGGCGGTAGAGCACGACCGCGAGTGCGGGCAGTACGAGTAGACCGAACAGCCATCGCCAGCGGTCGTCACCGGTGAAGATTGCGAAGACGATGACCCCGAACAGTGGGGCGAGCATGTTGCCCAGACCTGCAGCTGCGACGTTGATCATGCCGACCGCGGTACCGCGATGCTTGGCGGAGAAGAATTCGGAGAGCATGATCACCGCTACGGCGATCTCACCGCCGAGTCCGAGCCCGACCAGGAAGCGCGCGCCCACCAACACCTCGTAGTTGGGTGCGAATGCGCACAGTAGTGAGCCGAACGCGAAGACGAGAAGGTTTGCACCGAGGAGGGTTCGACGACCGAAACGGTCCATCACCGCTCCGGCCAGGATGCGCCCGAGTGCGACGGCGGTGAACGTCGCGGTGTTCAGCAGTCCGATCTCGGTTCCGCCGAGGCCCCAGGATTCACGCAGGAGCGGTCCGGTGATGCCGACGGCATTCTGTTCGATGGCGTCGAAGAAGACACCGAACAGGACCATGGCGACGATGCCGAAGTGCGCTGTGGTGAGGCCGATCTTCGAGTACGACGCCTCTATCTGTTCGCTGAGGCTGCCGGTCTCGGGTGGTGGGTCGATCGGTGACGGCTTCTCGTTCGTGGTCGGGACGCTCATCCCAGTGCCTCTCGCTCGGTGGTATACCAACAGCGGAGAATTTACGGAGCTACGCGCCGCGACAGGTTTCTCGGCGGTAACACTTGCGTTTCCAGATCCTCTCACCTGCTTCTTTTTGTCGAGGTGATCATTGGTCAACGTTCTGCCGATGGCCCCTGTGGATGCGCGGTATACCTGCGGTTCGCTGGTATACAAGCAACATGGCATCCACGGAAGGTCGCGAATCGCTGTCGCGTTCGGTGTTCGAAGCGATCAGAACACGCATCCTCGACGGCCGCCTCCGACCTGGTGAAACGCTGAGCGAGCGCAATCTGGGTACCGAGCTGCAGGTGTCGAGGGTGCCGATTCGTGAGGCACTTCCATTGCTCGAAGCAGCCGGGTTGGTGACGCTGTCGCCGAGACGCCCTGCCGTGGTGACGGGAGTGACCAGAAGTTCGGTCGACGAGTTGTACGACATCAGGTCCGCACTCGAGCCGCTCGTTGCTCGCCGGGCAGCGTCCGCTGTGTCGGCGGGAGCGGACTCGTCATCGTTGGTCGACGCCGTGTCCCGTGCAGGTGCCGCTCTCGAGCGGGGCGATCTACTCGAGTTCCATCACGCGAGCTCCGGAGTGCACTCGGGGATCGAGGAATTGTCCGCCAACCGACTGTTCCCGGTCATCATGGAACCACTGCGGGAGCGCAGTAACCGACTCAACATGGCCAATCTCGAACGAGATCCGTCGCTGCGCCACGGGGAGCATGTCTCCCTCGTCGACGCCATCGCCAAGGGGGACTCGGAGTTGGCGGCCGCGGTTGCGTTCGCGCACGTGGAATGGGGCAGAGCGCGAACGTTCGAGACTCTGACGCAAGTTCCGGGCTACGACCCACAGCACTGAGCCGACCGAGCCGTACTCATCGCGATGCGGTCAGTCGGGACACCCGTACGGCCCCGGCGGTCCCGAGGATCAGCACGCCGGTTGCGACTGCGAAGGCGATCGAATAGGAGTCGCCGATCGCAGGTGCAACGATCAGCGGGCCGAGAACCTGCCCGACGCCGTAGAACGCAGTCAGTGTTGCTGCGGTACGCCCGATGGGCAGTGTCTGGGCGGTGCTCATCGTCAACATCGTGATGCCCATGAACGTTCCGCCGAACAGCAGAGCCGAGAACACGGCAGCAACGGTGTTCCCGGTCAGAGCGGGGAGTACCGCTGCGATCGACTGCAACGCGAACGCTGCCACCAGGGCGTTGCGCGTGCTGGTTCGGCGGGCGACTGCCTGCCACAACACAGTCGCCGGTACCGCGGCGAATCCGACGACGATCCACACCGCCGGACCCACCGATGTGCTGCCGTGGCCACCGACCGCCGCCACGAGGAACGTACCGACGATGATGTAGCCGAGACCTTCGAGGAAGTACGCGAACAGCAACGTCCGCCAGACGGTCCGGGTCCTGCGGTCGATGTCGCCGGGTTCAGCCCGCGCTGCGGGCTCGGGATGCACCCGTAGCGTCCACGCCGGGGCGATGAGGACCGTTGTCAGGAGCGCCGAGCACACCCACAGCGCCTCCCATGACAGGTGCGGTCCGACGAGCAGGGTCAGAATTCCCGACGCCGCGATGCCTGCGCCGACACCGCCGAACGCGATACCGGGGGAAGCGCCGTCGGCGCGATGCTTCGTGACGGTGCTCGCGCACGCGATGAAAACCGCTGCGCTCGCCAGGCCCGCCAGGAACCTCAGTGCGGAGAACGCGGCGGTGGAATGGGCAGCGGCCATGGCCAACTCGCTGGCGACGAGTATCACTGTCCACAGACGGAACGATGTCGTCGTGTTGATCGACGGGCGCACGGACAACACGATTGCTCCGACGAGGTAGCCGGCGTAGTTCGCGGTCGCGATGACGGCACCGCTGCTCGGCGTGACCTCCGATGCATCGACCATGATCGGCAGCAGCGGCGTGAACACGAATCGTCCGACACCCATCGCGGCCGCGAGTCCGGCCGCGGCAGCGAACGACAGTCGACGGCCGTTCATGGCGAGCACCCCCTATATCGTTAGCCGGGCCAACGGTACCCGCCGCATTCACGACCCCGGAATCGGACCGGACGGAACCGATCCGAGCCCACAGGCGTCAAACCCCATGACGCCGAAACACCGGGCGTCGATACGGTGCGACTCGGGGGAGCGTCATGGCAGTGAATGTGGATCCAGTGATCCTGCGGCAGTTCTCGAATATGTTGTCGGCGACCGGCGGGGTGATCCGTGAGTTGGATGCTCTTGCTCCGTTCCGTGAATCGGAGAATGCGTTGCTGGGTAGCGACTTCCACGCAGCGTGCGCGGCGGCGGCGGCTGCAGCGGCGGGAGCTGTTGCAGCTCTGGCCGGGCGCGCGGAATGCGTCGCAGACATCGCCCGCGGCGTCGCGCAGAACTACGCGATCACCGACGACGAACTCGCCCGCCGGCTCGATGCGATGGACCGGCCGAAATGACCCCGACGGTCCCGCATGTCGCGGGGTGGGAGCCGGAGTCCATGCGCAAGACGATGATCGAACTCTCGGAGATCGTCGAGCGCGTCAACGGCCAGCGCACCGGAGTGCTCGAGGAGCAGGACGCGTTGGCCGAGACCTGGACCGGCGAAGCAGCCGACGCCGCAGCCGAACGCGTGGTGACCGAGTGCTCCCGGATGGGCTCGGTGTGCAGTGAGATCGATTCGCTCGGAAAGGCATTCGAGAGCGCAGCCGGAATCGTGGAAGCCGCAAAGGCGCACCTGCGGGCGCAGGTGTCGGCGGCGACGGCCAGCGGGTTCGCCGTACGAGCCGACGGTGTTGTGGATCCCGAGGGAATGATCGCGCTGATCCCCGACGTGCTCGGCGAGGAGAAGGAGCGACGGGCCGACGAACTGCGCTCTGCTGCAGCACAATTGACACGAGACATCCAAGGGGCGCTGTCGCAGGCCGAGCGCGCTGCGATCGACGCTGCGCTGCAGTTGGCCGAACCCACGAAGCACTTGGCCGAGCTCGCGCTCGGCAGCGCGACCGGGAACGTCGTGGAGAATCCGGACGGATCGTTCTCCTGGATGCCGGACTGGCCCAGCACCGTGGCCTCGTCGGTGATCTCGGGTATGAGCGACGTGACGAGAAGGGTGCTCGAATTTCCGGGTATCGATTCCGTCGACGATGTGGCAAAGAACATCGGACGCGGTCTGGGAGCGTTCGGCTCCGTGGCCGGAGCGATCCCCGGAATGGCCGACAAAATCGACGACGGCATGGACCCGACCGAAGCGGTCATCGTCGAGGCCACACCGATTGCCGCGGGAGCAGTTATGACCTGGGCGTTCGGTGTCCTGGGTGGCATGGCGGGTTCCGTCGTTCCGGGACCTGGGACCGTGGTCGGCGCTGCTGCCGGAATCGCTTTGGGTGGACTCGTCAGCTATGGAGTAGACAAGCTGTTCGAGGCGGCGGGAAAATGAGCGAATGCAGGGACGGTCGGACGCCACAGCGTGAGGACGTGCTGAGCAAAAGCGTGGTAGGACAGAAGTATCCACTGTGGGTGAAAACGTGGCGCAGTGTTCACCTGGGGTGGCTCGTAGCTCTCGGCGTTCTGTCTGCCGTCCTTGCGGCGACAATCGTGACTTCCGGGCTGCTGAGAACAATCGACGCGGACACACTCCTCTTCATGTCGTGGCTGACGTTGCTGATGCTCTTGCCGCTCACCCTCGCAGTATTGTTGTCCGGCATCGGATCTGCCCGGCTTTCACGTTTCGTGCGACCGGTGAACGTCGCCGGAGTCGGCCGAGGCGTGGCAGTGCCGGGGCGGGGAAATGTGTTGTACCGCAGCGGAATACTTGCATTCGCGTTGGTGGCCGGCGTGTCTTACGTCCAATGGGGAGCAGACGAACCCGTAGGTGCTGCGCGTCACCAGCTGAAGATCGTAGTCATGTCGCACTTCGGCGCTCCGATGTTGCTGCTGTTCTTTGCCCTCAGTGTGTTGATCGTCAACCGGACCAGAATTTCACTGCATCCCGATGGCATTGTGGAAGAGATCTATCGTCGCCGCGGGTGGAAGGTCACCACAGCCCTCACGGTCGTGCCGTGGGACGGGATCGTCGAGCTGCAACCGCAGACGCATCCGAATCCGGCCCTGTCACATCCGCACTGGTACCCCACTATCCGAGTCACGTACCGTGCAGCCGACAGCGAATCGGATCAGGAACTGACGCTGATGGTGTGCGAGAAGAAAGTCGAGCCCAACTCGTTGTATGCCCTGTTGCAATGGTGTCGCGACAATCCCTGGGCTCGTGCGCAACTGGGCCACGACGATGCGCGGGAGTTACTGCGTCCGCCCGGTCTGCTCGAGCGCATCCGAGCCGACCGCGCCGCGTCGACCTCCGCTGGAAGGGCTGCGGTCCGGTGACGGTTGCAGAAAGGACGATACAAACCTTTCTCCACGAGGAGGGTGTCGAACTGGTGCCGGTGCACCGCGACGAGTGCGACCGGTTCGGGCTCGAGCTCTCGACGCAACCAGGCTGGGAGGTCGTTGCCGAGCACCTGTTCCCGCATGCCACCGCGGTGCTGTGCTCGCCGGCCAACACAATCGACGGATTCGTTCCGAACGTGGTGGTCCTGGTCGGCAAGCTCAGTCGATCGGTTCATCCGGAATCGTTGCGGGACTGCGGCTTCGGTGACTCCCGGGCGCTGCCCGGATGGGTCGAGATCGGTCACGACCGAGACCCGTTCCGTGCTCTACCGGCAGTCTCGATCGCAGGTCGCTACGACTGCGACGGCCGGTTGCTCTTCGCCCGGACCCGCTACGTCGTGGTCCACCACATCGTCGATCAGTATCTGATTCAGGTGACGGTCACCGTGCCGGATTCGCTACGGCAGAAACTGTCCTGCGCCGCGGACGAATTGATCGAGGACATGCGTATCGGGCGACGCTAGTGCCTGGGCAGCTGGAGCAACAGTGCCGCCACGTCCTCCGTCGCACCGAGGGCATCGACGATGTGTTCGAGAACGGTGGTATCGGATTCGCCGACCAAGCGAGAGATCTTGGCTCGCAGCGCGGCGTAGTCCATCGGAAAATGGTCGATGTCGCCGACCGGATTAGGGGTGGTCGCGGAGACCGAACTTCCGTCCTCGAATTCGATCGTCACCTCGGCGGCTCGACGCTCGGGCAGTAGAGCATCCAGTTCGGGGGACGACGCGACGTCGACTCGAGCGCTGAACAACTCGGCCGACGCGAAAGTTGCACCTCGGGGATCGAGCGATTCGACGTCTATCGCGTCGGACACGAATGCGGCGGACACGACGAACGGCAGCGAGAACATAGCGCCCAGCCTGCTGGAAGGATGTCGGCGAAACAGTGGTTCTGCCAACGAATGCGTGCGCACCCGCACACGTTCGATGTCGTCTGCGAACCATTCGGCGTTCGAGCGCAGGCTCTGCACGGCGTCGACGGCGGCGTGCGTGTACGAGCAGCTCGCGTGCTGCTTCGTGTAGCCCTCGAGCGTGAGCCATCGATCGCCGAGGTCCTCGGTCAGTCGGGCGATGTTCAAGGTCCCGACGATCGCACCCAAGGTGTGCTCGATGGCACCCGAGTTGTGCACCACCCCCGATCGGGCCAGCCTGGCCGCGTTCAAGCCTGCCCGCGCTGCACCGCCGATCCACAGGTTGCGGGAGAAGTTTCCGTCGAGGACCACTGCCCACGGTGCCACCTGCACCAGAGCAGACGACGAGTCGATCGCCGCGGCAACCTCGCTGGCTCCGGCACCGTGGATGAATGCCGCCGCCGTGGCTGCACCGGTGGCACCCCAGTGGCCATGGGTGTGCCAGGAGCTGTTGCGGCTCAGTGCCCAGCCGAATCGAGCGGCGACTTCGTATCCCGCCACGATGGCCGTCAGAAAGGTCGAACCCGAAATCGGCGTTGGTGCCAGTCTGGTGGCAGCGATGGCCGCGGGGAGCACGTGCGCAGCAGGATGACCGGCGGCGTACTTGTTGCCCTCGTCCAGTTCGAGGCAACACGATGCGATCGCGTCGAGCTCGGACGCAGTGTCGACCGTAGTGCCTACGCTCCCGCCGATCGGGTGCGTCGATCCAGTTTCTGCAGTCCAGTTCCTTCGCAATTCGACCATCTCGGCGGAGCGGGCACCGGCGAGCGTGACACCCAGCAGATCGAACAGGACCAACCGGGCCCGGTCGTTCAGCGGTGCGGGCAACGGTGCGCCCCTGAGATCGACCATCACGGCAGCCAGGCGGTCTACCGCGGCAGTATGTTCCGTTGAGCGAAACGAATTGGAGCCATTCATTCGTGGACTGTAGAAGGTTGTAAATCGAAGAGTCAATGATCGAGACGGGTAGGCGGAGGACTGCTACGCTCATCCTGCCGCCGGTGCACTTCTCGGAAGCCTCAAAGCGTTCCGGCTAGCGAAACGACATTACGCTGGTGTGAGGTGACTGCTCAGCGTCGAACGAGGAGATGAAGCAATGTCCGATCAACTTCTTCGTGCCGTCCAGGGGGGCGTGCACGCAGTCGATCTCGGTAGGCAACTGAGGGTCGGCATGCCGCAGTCACCCAATCATCCGCAGTTCTGGCACACGTTGCCGCGCAGGCACGGTGACATGACCCGAGCGGATGGCGGCAGTGCCGCGAACGACATGATCACCACCGGAACGCATGTGGGTACCCATATCGACGCTCTTGCTCACGTCAGCCAGGACGGGAAACTGCACGGCGGGGCCGACGCAGGTCGGTCCTGCCTCGGTGGGAAATACGTCGAACACGGAGTACACACCATCGAGCCCATGATCCGCCGCGGTGTGCTGCTGGACATTCCGAGGCTCCTCGGTGTCGGCCGCTGCGAGGGTGGATACGAGATCACCGTCGACGATCTCGAATCGGCATGTGCAGCAGAGGGTGTCGAGATCGGGGCCGGCGATGTCGTCTTGATTCGCAGCGGCTGGGGGCAGTTGTTCGCCGAAGGGCTGCCCTACGTCGGCGGACCGTCCGGTGTTCCCGGAGTCGGAGAAGCAGGCGCGCAGTGGCTGGCGGACAGAGGCGTACACGCTGCAGGTGCCGACACGATCGCGTTCGAGCGGCTCGCTCCCGGCAGTGGCCACGGTCTGCTACCTGCGCATCGAGTTCTCCTGGTGGAGAGCGGAATTTACATCATCGAGGCGCTCGACCTCGAAGAGCTCGCGCAGCAGGAACTCTTCGAGTTCACGTTCCTCCTCGTGCCGCTGAACATCTTCGGCGCAACGGGTTCGCCGGTCCGGCCGTTGGCGGTGAGGTCCGCATGACCGAACGCACACTCGCGCAGCACATAGCGCATTTCGCCGCGACCACCCGCTACCACGATCTCCCCGAAGCAGTCGTCGCCTCGGTGGGGATGCGAGTACTGGACACACTCGGAATTGCAGTGGCTGCCACCGACCTCGATACCAGTCGGGCCGCGACCGCGTGGGCACGAGAACAAGGTGGGTCGGCAACGGCGTCCGCCGTCGGACTCGATGTTGCACTCCCGCCTGCCATGGCCGCCTTCGTCAACGGCGTGCTCGCGCACTCGCTCGATTTCGACGACACCCATCTGCCGTCGATCCTGCACCCGAGTGCCAGCGTGGTGCCTGCGGCACTCGCGGCCGCTCAAGAGCACGGAGCCGACGGCCGAGAACTCGTGCGTGGCATCGCGATCGGGCTGGAAGTGTGTGTGCGAATCGGAATGGCGGGGTTCGATCCGGAGACCAAGAATTCGGTGTTCTTCGAGCACGGTCAACACGCCACCTCGATCTGCGGTGCCATGGGCAGCGCCGTGGCTGCAGCCGTCATCGGTGGTGCATCCGAGGAACAGATCGTCGACACGATGGGTATCGCGGCCTCGATGGCGTCGGGCATCATCGAGGCCAACCGCACCGGCGGGACGGTCAAGCGTATGCACTGCGGATGGGCGGCGCACTCCGCTCTGTCTGCAGCCGGGCTTGCGCGACACGGGATCACGGGACCGCCGACCGTCCTGGAAGGACGGTTCGGCTTCTTCCAGGCCTGGTTGCACGAACCGGGCCGAGCCGACGAAATCCTGAACGGCCTCGGCTCCGAGTGGGCTGTTCCCGGAATCTTCTTCAAGCCGTACCCGGCCAATCACTTCACCCATGCTGCGATCGACGCGGGAGGAGCCCTTCGCGCGCGTGGAATCGGTCCGGAGCAGATCGAGAAGCTGGAGCTGGGGGTACCTGCGGCGAACCTGCGGACGATCGGCGAACCCATCGACGTCAAGCGCACGCCCGAGACCGGATACATGGCTCAGTTCAGCGGCCCCTACGCGGTTGTGGTCGGGCTGCTGGGCGGGGGAGGACTCGGTGCCGCGCTCGAGGACTACACGGACGAGTTGGCGAAGTCGGCGGATCGACGTGCGCTGATGGCCAAGGTCGACGTGGTGCCGGATGCCCGGTGTGATGCCGTTTTCCCCCATCAGTTCCCGGCGGTGCTGACCGCAACACTGACCGACGGAACGGTCGTGGTCGAAGAGGTGTTGACCACGCGCGGAGGACCAGAACGGCCGCTGTCGTTCGGTGAGGTCTCGACCAAGTTCACCAGCAATGCCGGGCCGTTCCTCTCCGACGTCGAACTGAAAGAATTGGCCGGTCGATGCGATCGGCTCGGGGACCTGACCGACATCGGAACACTGCTTGCTCCGTTGACCGATCTGAAATCGACCACGCAGCAATAGGACAGTCCTCGGGCACCGTCCACTCGTATGGCGGTGCCCGAGCTGCAGTGCGACCGGCTCAGGCCCGGGCGAGGATTTCCCGCGCGCCCCGTACCACTGCTTCGTCGACGAATCTGCCGTTGTCGTCGACGGTCGGACCACCCTGGGCCACGTCGTACAGTTCCACCAGTCGACGGGCTGCAGCCACGTCGTCCGTCGACGGCGTGAGTGCGGCATTGATGATCGGAACCTGGCTCGGGTGCAATGCCGTCCGGCCGCGGAAACCCATCTGCACGAAACGTGCTGTGGTGGTGACGAATCCGTCCAGATCACGGAAGTCGGTCGACGTCGGAGCGATCGGTGCGGCCAATCCCGCTGCAGCGCAGTCGATCACGACGTTCAACCGAATGGCGTCGATCATCGATTCGGTGTGCTCCGATCGTGTGATCCGCAGGTCGGCGAGGAGGTCGACCTCGCCGACCCCGAAGGTTCGAACCCTGTTGCATCGAGCCATCTCCGGCACAGCGCGCAAGGAGTGAGCTGTTTCGATGAGGCCGATCAGCTCGATGTCGGGGAGATTGCGCATGTCGAGGAATCGGTCCGCACGTGTCAGGGACTCGGTCGAACACTTCGCCACCATGATGCCGGTGACTGCGGTTCCGGCGACGGCCTCGAGATCCTGCGTCATGAACTCAGGGGTGACCCGAATCCAGATCTGGGTGTCGGTGGATGACCTCGACGCCAACCACTGTGCGACCTCGTTGCGCGCTCGGTCCTTGTCCGGCAGCGGAACTGCGTCCTCCAAATCGATGATCACCGCGTCGGTCTCTCCGCGCACCGCCTTGTCGAACAGCTGCGGCTTGTTCGCGGGGACGTAGAGGAACGATCGGGCGGATGTAGGGATCATCGGGCTGCTCGCGCTTCCAGGATGGTGGTGATCGATCGAGCCGCGGCGACGACCTGGCCGGCGTGGACGATGTGCTCGTCGTCCGCTGAGGAGGAGTAGCGAAAGGCCGGACCGGACGAGCTGACCGAACCGAGGACGTGGCCCGCGGCGTCGAAGAAGGGAGCGGCGATCGATGCTGCACCGGTATTGCGCTCGTTCGTCGAGGTCGCGTACCCGTTGGTGCGGATGTCGTCGAGGCGAGCGCGGAAGCGGGTCTCGTCGGCGTCAGGGGTGGTGCTGCGGAGTTCCTGGAAGGCTTCCTCCGCGAATCGGTCGGGGAGGAACGCCAGGATCGCTCGGCTCGACGCTCCCGAGTGCAATGCGTACTGCGGGCCGATTTCGACGACCATCTTCACTTCCTGCGGGCTCTCGTACTGATCAAGATAGACGCGGCGGTGCCCGACGAGTACCGACAGCGTGGCAGTTTCACGTGTGTTCGCACGGAGCGCACGCAATACCGGAGCGGCGATGGACCGCACGTCGAGTTGGCTCCAGGCCTTGGTTCCGAGTCCGATCGCGGCGGGACCGAGGGAATACGTCGACTCGCCCGCGACGGGCTGCACGATCGACCGCGATGCGAGCGATTGCAGAATGCGGTGCACCACAGCCTTGCTCAGCCCAAGCGTTCGAGCGATCTCCGATACGCCGAGTGCGCGATCGGATTGGGCGAATGCGATGAGCACGTCGGCGACACGATCGGCCGACTCGGTGCCGGTCGATGTCTCCAGTACTGGCCTGCTGACCATAAGTGCCACCTTTCGGATGTGCATGCGTTCCGCTGAGCGAACCATACCCGTAACAAGAATTTGACGGAAGAGCCTGTTCTGAGCCCGTGATGCGTGCCATACTCGATTCCAGCGAGATCAATCATCAATCTGATGGTGCGCTCAGCGGAACGGTTGGTTCCGCCCAGTGGTTCGACTCGGCGCCGGTAGGCGCGGAAGGCAGATTCGACAATGAAGAAGCTCGTAGGTGTGCTGACGGCCGTTGCCGTCGTGGGTGCTGCAGCGTGTGGTTCGTCCACCGGTTCGGACGACTCCGGCCCCATCAAGATCGGATCGGTTCATCCCACCACCGGAGCGCTGGCAGGTGTGGGCGGTCTGATGAACGACGGTGCTGCACTGGCGGTGGCCGATATCAATGCAGCAGGCGGCATTTCGTCCCTCGACGGTCGGCAACTGGAATTGGTATCGGGTGACAGCCAGGGCAAAGCAGAGGTCGGACAGAGCGAGGCGCAGCGACTGATCGACGACGGCGCGGTGTCGCTCATCGGCACGTACCAGAGCGATGTCACGCAGAATGTCGCCTCTGTCGCCGAACGATCGCGGGTACCGCTTGTGATCGACGTGGCCGTGGACGACAAGATCCTGGACCAGGGGTACCAGTACTCCTTCCGCATGCAGCCGAACGCCTCCAGCATGGGAACCGACGGTGCAAAGGCGCTCGCCGCGATCGAAGAGCAGACCGGTCAGGCCATCGATCGAGTCTCCTACCTGCACATCGAAGGATCGTTCGGCGACAGTGTCTTCAACGCATTCGAGGCCGAGGCTGCGAACCAGGGAATCTCGTCGGTGCAGGAAATCACCTATCCCGCAACGAATTTCTCCGACGCCACCACACAGGTGCGTGAGGCTGCAGTATCCAACCCCGACGTCATAGTCGCCACCGGCTACTACCCGGACGGTCTGTTGATCGCCCGCGCCGTCGAGCAGCTGAATCTGAACGTCAAGGGTGTCTACGGAATTGCCAACGGCGCTTTCGACGACAGCTCTTTTCCCGGCGACGCAGGCGCGGCCGGCGACGGTGTGTTGAGCGCCAACTACCACTTCGACGCCACCAGCGACCGCGTCACCGACATTCGTACGCGGTTCGAGGCCCAGTACGGACGCCCGATGGAGACGGCAGCGATGCTGTCCTACCAGGCGGTCGAGGTCATCGCGGCGGGTCTCAACGACGGAGCCTCCAGTGACCCGGAAGATCTGCGCGAGGCGATTTCCGGCGTCTCGATCGACGACCCGCTCCTCGCGTTCAGCGGACCGATCGAATTCGACGAGACCGGTCAGAACAAGAACGCAACCGTCATTGTCATGCAGGTCCGCGACGGTGCAATCGCACAGGTCTTTCCCGAGGAGTTCGCAACGGACGCAATCGAATTCCCCGTGGGAGCCGGCCAGTGACGGCGGCTACCTCGACTGCGGAGAAGACGGGTAAGCGAGGTCCGGCCGGGATCGACCCCGGCATCCCGGTCGCAGCAGCGATCGTCGTCATCATGGCGGTGATCTACCTCGTCGGTGGTAAAGATCAGGGCTTGGTCACGCAGTCGGTCGTCTCCGGGCTTCTGCTCGGCGGCGTGTACGCACTGATCTCGGTCGGACTGACGCTCATCTTCGGCGTTCTCGGCATCGTGAACTTCGCTCAGGGCGCGATGCTGACGATGGCGATGTACATCGTGTACGCGCTATCCACTGCCGGGTTGCCGGTCTACGTCGCGACACTGCTGGCAGTTCCGGTGATGTTCCTGTTCGGCATGGTCGTTCAGGCAACTCTGCTGACGAAGCTGACCATCAGTGGCAGCCACGACGGCCCTTTGCTCGTCACCCTCGGCCTGTCTCTGCTCATCATCAACGTGCTGCTGATGATCTTCGGCGGGCGACCACAATCGGTCCAGGCACCGATCGACGGTTCCCTCGACGTTCTCGGTGCGGTGGCGTCGTGGCCGCGCGTGGTGGCGTTCATCGGTGCCGCTCTGGTCGCCGTCGCGCTCAGCGCGGTGCTGAAGCGGACGCCGCTCGGATTGTCCATTCGCGCAGTCGCATCCAACTCCGAAGGCGCGAAACTCGTGGGCGTCGACATCGGCAGGGTCTATGCGCTCACCTTCGGTATCGGTGCCGCGTGCGTCGCCGTCGCCGGCGGGTTGATGACACCGTTCACCAGTCTCACGCCGTCGGTCGGAGAACAGTTCACCATCCTGGCGTTCGTCATCGTGGTTCTCGGTGGACTCGGAAGTGTCGTGGGAGCGATGGTCGGTGGCCTCGTCATCGGCCTCGTGCAGACCGTCGGTGCGCTGTATCTACCGGGAACAGGCTCGCTGATCCTCGTCTTCGCGGTGTTCGTCCTCGTCCTGTTTCTCAAGCCCGAAGGATTGTACGGAGCTCGCCGATGACAACGACAACAAGCGCACCCACTCCGGTGCAGCACGATCCACGGTTGAAGGACACCTGGCTCCGACGCCAATTGATCACGCTCGCCATCGGTTTCGTCGTGGTTGCGGCATTGCCGCTGATGCTCGGTGAGCAGGCACAGACCGTTGCCGTTCGCACGCTGATCTTCGCCGTGATGGCCGTGGCGTGGAACATCATGAGCGGGTTCGGTGGCATGTTCAGTTTCGGGCACGCCGCCTTCTTCGGAATCGGTGCCTATACCGGTGCGTATCTCTTGGTCGAACGCGGCGTCTCGCCGTGGATCTCGATGATCCTCGCGGCGATCATCTCGGCGGTGGTGGGAACGCTCATCGCCTACCTGTGTCTGCGCTACCGATTGGCCGGGTCCTACTTCGCATTGGCCACATTCGCCTTCGCGCAGATGTTTCTGCTGCTGGTGCAGAACCTCGAAGTCTTCAACAAGACCGAGGGATTCAACGTGCCGATCCTGCCACGGGATTCGTGGTGGATGCTGCAGTTCGAAAAGGGCAGCCCCAACTACGTATGGATTCCACTCGTCATTCTGGCCCTCGCCGTTCTCGGCACGATCTTCTACACCCGTTCGCGGGCCGGGCAGTTCGTCCAAGCCACCCGCGACGACGAAACCGCCGCAGCCTCACTCGGTATCGACACGATGAAGTACCGGTTGATCGCCGTAGCGGCGAGTTGTGCGCTGACCGCCGTCGCAGGTGTCTATTACACGCAGTACTACTTCTTCGTCGGACCGGAGCAGGCCTTCGGTTCGGCGGTCTCCGTCGAAGCGATCGTTCCGGCCGTCATCGGTGGCATCGGCACGATCTGGGGACCGGTCATCGGTGCTGCGGTGATCGGGCCGCTGTCCGAGTTGATCAACGAACTGCTACGAAACCCACCCGCCTTCCTCGAATTCCTGCAGGGAACAATCGGATTGGACGTTGCCGCGTACTCGGTGATTCTGATCGCGATCGTGATCTTCCTACCCAAGGGAATCTTCGGCACGATCCGTGAGAGGTGGAACCGATGAGCCTGTTGAGCATCGAGAACCTGAGCAAGTCGTTCTCGGGTATCCATGCGGTGCGCGATGTCAGCCTCGATGTGCCCGAGCACGAATTCCTCGGGATCATCGGCCCCAACGGGGCAGGTAAGACGACCTTGTTCTCCTTGTTGTCGGGTGAACAGCCACCGACCACGGGCCGAGTGATCTTCGACGGTACCGACATCACGGGTTGGCCGGCCAGCAAGATAGCGCGCGCCGGACTGGTCCGCACGTTCCAACTGATGCGCCCGTTCGAGTCGATGTCGGTGTTGGAGAACGTCACCATCGCCGCGTTGTCGAAGCGCAAGTCACGCAGGGATGCGCGGCGTCATGCCCTCGATGTTCTCGATCGTGTGCAGTTGTCCGATCAGGTCGGCGGCAAGGTCTCGGCCATGTCGACCGCGGGATTGAAGAGACTCGAGCTCGCGCGCGCACTGGCCATGGAGCCGCGCGTCGTGCTCCTCGACGAGGTTCTCGCCGGGCTGGTCCCAGCCGAGCGTGCACCGATGATCGAACTGCTGCGCACAGTGCACCAGGAGGGCCAGACGGTGCTGTTCGTCGAGCACATCATGGCCGCGGTGATGGCCCTGTCCGAGCGCCTGGTGGTCATGCACGAAGGTGCCGTGCTCACCTCGGGTGACCCACGCACGGTGGTTGCCGACGACCGTGTCGTCGAGGCGTACCTCGGTGAGGAGAAAACAGCATGATGCTCGAGATCGACAACCTGCACGCCGGATACCGTCGTCTGGAAATCCTGCACGGGCTGAACCTCGCGGTCGACCGACACGAGATAGTCTCTTTGATCGGTGCCAACGGGGCAGGCAAGACGACGACGCTGCGCGCACTGTCCGGTATGGTCTCCACCTCCGGCGGTACGATCATGCTGGACGGCAACGCCATTCACGGAATGCGGGCGGATCGAATCGTCCGGGCAGGACTCGTGCACGTCGCACAGGACCGAGCTCTGTTCGGCAGTCTCACCGTCGCCGACAACCTGGAGATGGGTGCGTACACCCAGAAGCGCAGCGGCGTCAAGGAATCCCTCGACCAGGTCTACGCACTGTTCCCGATTCTCGCCGAACGACGAGAACAGCGGGCCGACACCATGTCCGGCGGTCAGCAGCAGATGCTCGCCATCGGTCGCGCGATGATGTCGAAGCCGCGAGTTCTGACGCTGGACGAACCGTCGGTCGGGCTCGCTCCCAAGCTCGCTGCTCAAGTGCTCGACGCTATCGTGCGAATCCGTGATTCGGGCGTGACCGTGCTGATCGTCGAACAGAACGCCGCACAGGCGCTCGCGATCTCCGATCGCGCTTACGTCATCGAGAGCGGATCGATCGTGTTGACCGGCACCGGATCCGAATTGGCACACGACGAGCGGGTCAAAGCTGCCTACCTCGGTATTTAGGAGTTCACTTCACATGCATCTCTTGGCCTTCACCCCGATCGACGTCGACGCGGCAGAATTGCAGCGGCGCCAGGGTCGGTACGACCACCTTTCTCCCGCAGGGATCACCGTCGAGCTCCGCAACATCGGGTCCGACGCGCCGAGTGCACTGGACACCGAACGTGACGTCAGACGGTCGGAGGAGGTGCTGTCTGCTGCATTTCGGTCCGTGCACGACACGGAAGCGGATGGGTTTCTGCCCGACTGCGTGCTCGATCCCTGTGCCGAAGAGGCGGACTCGTTCATCCGGCCCCTCTACGGCCTGACCCGGCTGACGGCATCGTTCTACGCGTCCCAGGGGCATCGAATCGGCGCGCTCGCCCGCAACGACGTGATCGCTGCGGAGATGGATCGCCGGCTCGCGTTCTACGGGGTCGTCGCCGAGGCAACCCAGGTACTCGGGCTCGGTGTGCACGATATCGCCGACACCCGGGCCTGGGGGAGAGCGGTCTCGGAGCACGCGAGGAAGCTCCGGTGCACCATCGCAATCAATGCGTGCTCGGCCGTCGATCTCGTCGATCCACCCGCGTCGCCGCAAGTGGTGGACCCGACCGCCACTGCGCTACGGCTACTGGGTCTGCGATCCGAACTGCAGGTGTCCGCATGAGCGAGGACGGCCCGGACCTGATCGTGGCCGGCGCGGGCGGCGGCCTCGTTGCTGCGCTCCGCGCCGCCGAGCTCGGCCTCGACGTGCTGGTCGTCGAGGCCAGTGCGCACTTCAAGCGAGGCAACAACACCGCGATGTCGACCGCGATGATTCCCGGCGCGGGGTCACGATGGCAGCGGGAGGCCGGAATCGAGGACTCGCCGCAGCAGTTCCTCGACGACGTGATGCGCAAGACGAAAGGCAGTGCAGACCATCGGCTGGCGTCGGCGCTCGCCGAAGTCAGTGCCACTTTGGTCGAGTGGCTCGCCGATCACGTCCGACTGCCGCTCTCTCTCGTGACCGACTTCTCGTACCCGGGGCACTCGCAATTGCGTTGTCACACAGTCGAAGGCCGCCACGGTAGTGGGATGCTCGAGCACCTCGCGCGAGCGGTCGCCGACGAGCCGCGCATCGATATGTTGACACCCGCGCGACTGACCGACGTGTCAGTCGATTCCGACGGGGTTGTCGACGGAGTGACGATCACGATGCCCGACGGCAGCGTCGACGGCGTTCCTACCCGTGCAGTTCTGTTGGCCACCAACGGCTACGGTGCCAACGCGGCCATGGTGGCGGAGCACGTACCGGAGATCGCCGCTGCGAGGTATCACGGCAGCGAGCACTCCGCGGGCGATGCACTCACCATCGGCCGTCGTCTCGGTGCCGAGTCGGCGTATCTCGATGCCTACCAGGGGCATGCTGCACTGTCCAAGCAGGCCACGACGCTCGTCGGATGGGCGACGGTGATGCACGGCGGCATCGTGCTCGACACCTCCGGACGCCGGTTCGGTGACGAGACGACAGGTTACTCGGAGTACGCGGCCATTCTGGCCGCCAGACCCGGATCCGAGGGCTGGGTCGTCATCGACCGGGCGATCTACGACAAGTGCTTGTCGTTCAAGGACTTCCAACAGACCGTCGACTCGGGTGCGGCAGTATGGGCTGACGATATGGACGGCCTGGCGGCCGCAACGGGGCTCCCACCTGCGGCGGTGGTGGAGGAACTCACCGCTGTGCAAAGGTATGCCTCGGGAGAGGCCTCGGATCCGTTCGGCCGCAGCTCATTCGAGCACACGCTCACCGGTCCGTATGCAGCCATCAAGATCGTGCCCGCCTTGTTCCATACGCAGGGCGGGCTCGTCGTGGACCAGAACGCACGTGTTCTACGAACCGACGGCTCGGCGATCACCGGCCTGTTCGCCTCGGGCGGTGCCGCGATGGGCATCTCCGGCCACGGTGCTGCCGGGTACCTCGCCGGTAACGGATTGCTCCCGGCACTCGGACTGGCCTACCTCGCGGCAAGCTCACTCAGAATCAACGAACTCTAGTGAAGAAATTCGAAAGGACCATCATGTCAACGCTTTTGATCACCAATGCGCGCGTAGTCCGGCCAGGATCCGACGCCCCCGACGAGGGTGAGTTTCTGGATCTGCTGATCGAAGACGGCAAGTTCACCCGTATTGAGGCGAACATCGATGCAGGATCCGCAGAGACCGTCATCGACGCTGCCGGCAAGGTCGCATTCCCCGGTGTGGTGGACGCACACCAGCACTGGGGTATCTACAACTCGCTCGGCGACGATGCCGAGACCGAGTCGCGGGCGTGTGTCCAGGGCGGCGTGACCACCTCACTGTCCTACATGCGGACTGGCCAGTACTACATGAACACGGGTGGTTCCTACGCCGACGTGTTCCCGAAGGTTCTCGACGCCACCGAGGGGCGCCCGTACGTGGACTACGCGTACCACCTCGCGCCGATGTCCAAAGAACACATCGACGAAATCCCCTCGCTGATTGCCGATCACGGCGTCACCTCGTTCAAGATCTTCATGTTCTACGGCAGCCACGGGCTCCACGGCCGGTCGACCGATCAGAGCGAATTCCTCATGACTCCAGAGGGGGAGCGCTACGACCTGGCGCACTTCGAGTTCGTCATGCGCGGCATCCAGGCTGCCCGAGAGCAGATGGGCGACAAGGCCGATCACATCTCGCTGTCGCTGCACTGTGAGACCGCCGAGATCATGAGCGCGTACACCAAGATCGTCGAAGAAGAAGGCACCCTCGAGGGCCTGGCTGCGTACAGCGCGTCACGGCCACCGCACTCGGAGGGCCTCGCCGTCACCATCGCGTCGTTCCTGGCCGACGAGACGCAGCTGCCCAACATCAACCTGCTGCACCTGTCCTCGCGCAAGGCGTTGACTGCGGCGATGCGGATGGCAAAGGCGTTCCCGCACGTCAACTTCCGCCGTGAGGTCACGATCGGGCACCTGTTGGCCGATATCGACACCGCATACGGTCTCGGCGGCAAGGTCAACCCGCCGCTGCGTCCGCGCGACGACGTCGAAGCGCTGTGGGAGCACCTGCTCGCAGGTGACATCGACTGGGTCGTCAGCGATCATGCGTGCTGCAAGGACGAGAAGAAGTTCGCCGAGGACCGCGGCGACATCTTCGCCGCGAAGTCCGGCTTCGGGGGTGCCGAGTATCTGCTTCCAGGGCTGGTCAGCGAAGGACGCAAGCGCGGCCTGAGCTGGCGGCGTATCGCCGAGCTCACTTCGCTCAACCCGGCCCGACGCTACGGCCTACCGGGCAAGGGCGACATCGCCGTCGGGATGGACGCAGATATCGCCCTGATCGACCCGGACCACACCTGGACCGTCCGTCCGGAGGATTCCGAGTCGGCGCAGGAGTACACACCATTCGAGGGATTCGAGCTCGGTGCCAAGGTGACCGACACGTTCGTCCGTGGTCAGCGGGTACTCGCCGACGGTGCCGTCGCCGGTGCGCCCGCCGGCCGCTACCTGCACCGCCCGTACCTGTGACGGGGCCACTGGAGGGCATCAAGGTACTCGACATCTCGACGATTCTCGCAGGCCCCCTCGTCGCGCAGATCCTCGGCGACTTCGGGGCAGAGGTCATCAAGATCGAGCACCCCACCAAGCCCGACGGTATGCGCGGGCACGGCTTGGACAAGGACGGTCACCCGCTGTGGTGGACGATGATCGGGCGGAACAAGCGCACGGTTACCCTCGATCTCGGAAACTCCCGAGGCGGAGCCGTATTCCGACGCCTGGCCGCAGAAGCCGACGTGGTGGTCGAGAACTTTCGGCCGGGAACCCTCGAACGCTGGGGGCTGGGATACGACGTTCTCTCCGAGCTCAACCCTGGTCTGATCCTGTTGCGTGTCACCGGCTTCGGCCAGACCGGACCGTACGCGACCAGGCCGGCCTTCGGAACGCTCGTCGAATCGATGAGTGGTTTCGCGCACCTGACCGGCGAAGCCGATGGGCCGCCGACGCTTCCGGCGTTCGGCTTGGCCGATTCCCTTGCCGGGATCGCGGGCTCGTCGGCCGTGTCGATGGCTCTACTGCACCGCACCAACAACGGCGGCAAGGGGCAGCAGATCGACCTGGATCTGTTGAGCCCCATCATGGCTGCGGTCGGGCCGGGCGTCATCTATGCCGATCAACTGGGCATCGATCAGGAGCGAACAGGGAACCGGTCGAGCAACAACGCGCCCCGCAATCTGTACAAGACCGCAGACGGGCATTGGTTGGCGATCTCCACGAGCGCCAACTCGATAGCCGAACGTGTGCTGGTGCTGGTGGGTCACCCCGAGGTGCTGGACGAACCGTGGTTCGCCACCGGGCGTCAGCGCGCCGCCCACGCCGACCTTCTGGACGAGTACGTCGGCGGCTGGATTGCCGAGCGGACCAAGGACGTGGTGATCGACGAGTTCGAAAAGGCAGGAGCGGCAGTCGCTCCCGTCTACAAGCCGAGTGACCTGTTGTCCGATCCGCAGGTGAACGCCATCGAGATGGTGACGACCGTCGAGGACGACGACCTCGGCCCCGTGCGCATGCAGAACGTCATGTGGCGGATGGGTGGCAGTCCCGGCCGGATCAGATACACCGGCCGCAAGCACGGTGCCGACACCGACCAGGTGCTCACCGAAATAGGGTGCAGCGCCGACGAGATCGAGGCCATGCACCGCGACAGCATCGTGTAGAGCGCGGCGGGTGGTCGCGGTGTCCGGTCACCCGCCGAGTTCACTCGGGAATCTGCTGCACCACGGCGGCGACGGCTTCCACCTGGTCCGCGATCCGTGGCCCCCATCTACTCGACAGGTCCTCGTCCATCGGGAAAATCCTGCCATCTCGGACGGCGGTCATCGAACCCCACCCCGGTCGAGCCGCGACCGATTCGGCTGTGACTCCACAGCACTGTGCGTCGGCGAGGAACACGATATCGGGATTGGCGGTGATCACCGACTCGGCGGACAGCTGCGGGTAATCACCAGCCCCGGATCCGTCGGCGATGCTCTGCAGACCGAACAATCCGTAGATCTGGCCGACGAAGCTCTGGCTGCTCACGGTGTACAGGGTGTCGTCGAGTTCGTGGAAGTACGTCAACGGCTGATCGCGTGTCGGCACGCTCGCGACGGCAGCATCGATGCGGTCACGCATCTGCGCGACCACCGCATCACCTTCGGCCTCGTGCCCGGTCGCGTCTGCCACTTGTTCGATCTGCGAGTACGCGTCGTCGAGGCTCGTCGCGGCCGGGACCAGCAGCGTCGGAATGCCTGCCTCGGCCAGGGTGGACGTCACCAGGCCGAGGTCGGTGGAGGTGATCACCAGATCGGGGTCGTACGCGACGATCGCCTCGAGGCTCGGCGTGAACGCAGACAGCCCGGTCTTCGGGGCATCGGCGGGATAGTCCGACTGATCGTCGACGGCCGCCACCTGCTCACCCGCTCCGACGGCGTACAGGGTCTCTGTCGCCGTCGGGCTCAGAGAAACGATCGAACGGGGCATCGCGTCGATGGTGACGGTCTCGCCGTCCGAGCCCGATGCGATCGTCCTCGGGAACTCCCCGCTCGACGCCGTGGTGGAGGAAGCGGTCGGCGGGGAGTCCGTGGTCGTGCTGCCGCATCCGGTCGCGACCAGCGCGATGACCGCGAACCCGGCTGAGATCATTCGTGCCGATCGACGCTGCACTGCCACTCCTGTGTTTCCGGTACCTCGTGGAGCGCCAACACTATCGGGTCGCGGTCAGCGAGCGAGGCTCCGTGCCAGGTACGTGCCGGTGTGGGTGTCGGAGACCACCAACTCGTCGACGGTTCCGGTGAAGGTGATCAGTCCGCCGTTGTGTCCGCCGTCGGGGCCGAGGTCGATGACCCAGTCGGCCGCGGCGATGACGTCGAGGTTGTGTTCGATGACGATCACCGACCTGCCCTCGTCGACCATCCCGGACAGCAACGCGATCAGGTTCGACACGTCCGATGGGTGCAGACCGGTCGTCGGCTCGTCGAGTACCAGCACCGGCGACGACCCGACCAGTTCGGTGGCGAGCTTGAGCCGTTGCCGCTCGCCGCCGGAGAGCGACGACAGGTTCTGGCCGAGCGAGAGGTAGCCGAGCCCGACATCCCGGCACCGGCGGAGGATGTCACGGATCTTCTTGACCTCGAAGAAGTCCTGCGCGTCCTCGACGGACATCTCGAAGATGTCGGCGATGCTGACGCCGTCGACGGTATGCCGGATCGCACCCGACCGAAAACGCCTGCCCTGGCACGTCTCGCAGGTGCTCGTCACCGGGTCGGTGAACCCGAGATCGGTGAAGATGACGCCGCTGCCCTGGCAGTCGGGGCACGCGCCGTCGGAGTTGGGCGAGAACAGAGACGGCGGCTGGCCGGTCTTCTTGGCGAAGTATGCGCGGATCGGGTCGAGCAGACCGGTGTACGTCGCGGGGGAGGAGCGGCGCGAACCGCGGATGGGTGCCTGGTCGATGATGACGGCGTCCGGCGCTGCCTCCCGGAGGTGGCCGTGGATGAGGCTGGATTTGCCGGAACCGGCGACCCCGGTGACGGCGGTCAGGACTCCGAGCGGGACGTCGACGCTGACGTCGCGCAGATTGTGGGTGTTTGCTCCGGTGATGCTCAGCCAACCCGAAGGGGTACGGGGAGTGCGCAATTCGACGCCCTCGCGCCGCAACGCGGCACCGGTCCTGGTGTCGGCGCTGCGGAGTTGGTCGTAGGTTCCCTCGAACACGACTGTGCCACCGGCTTTTCCGGCGCCCGGGCCGATCTCGACGATCCGATCGGCGATCGCCATGACCTCGGGGTCGTGCTCGACGACGAGGACGGTGTTGCCCTTGTCGCGCAGCGCGAGCAACATGTCGTCGAGGCGGTGGACGTCGCGGGGGTGGAGGCCTGTGGTCGGCTCGTCGAACACGTAGAGCATGTCGTTGAGGGTGGCGCCGAGGTGTCGCACCATCTTGATGCGCTGGGATTCACCGCCCGACAGCGACGACGTCGCCCGGTCCAGGCTGAGGTAGCCGAGACCGAGATCGACGAGTCTTCGCAGCTGCGTGACGATTTCGGCGGTGACAGTGCCCAAGCCGCTGATCTGCCACCCGTCGATGCGGTCGGCGAGTTCGGACACCTGCATCGCGAACGCGTCGGGCAGAGACAGGCCCTGGAGGGTCGCGCCGCGGATGGCCTCGTTGTAGCGGGAGCCGCCGCAGGACTCGCAGACGCCGCGCGTGACGATGCGCTCGAACGCGAGCTTGGCTTTGCCCTTGAGGGCATCGGCGTCCTTGGTCAGGTAGCTGCGCCGGAACCGGGACACGATCCCCTCGTAGCTCTTCATGACGGCGTCGGGGTTCAGCACTTCGACCTCGCCGGGCTTGGCGTCGAAGAAGATGTGGCGCTCGCGGGCGGAGTACTGCTCGATCGGGACGTCGAGATCGAACAGGCCCGAGTCGGCGAACACCCGATACGGCCATTTGCCGACCTCGAAGTCCGGGTGGCGGAACGGCCCCTCGCGCAGGGACTTCGACTCGTCCACCAGTTCGCCGATGTCCACGACCTTCGCCTCCCCGAGCCCTTCGCACTCGAGGCACATGCCGGCCGGATCGTTGAACGAGAACGCGTTCGCGAACCCGATCGTCGGGGTGACGCCGCGGGACCAGAGCATGCGCAGCCAGTCGCCGATGTCGGTGATGGTGCCGACCGTCGACCGCGGGCCACCGAACAGGCGCTTCTGGTCGACGATCACGACTGCCGACAGGTTCGCGATCAGATCGGCGTCGGGGCGACCGTAGGACGGCAGGAAGGTCTGGGCGAACGCGGTGAACGTGGAATTGATCTGCCGTTGAGCTTCGGCAGCGATGGTGTCGAACACGAGTGACGACTTCCCCGACCCGGAGACGCCCGCGAAGACGACGAGCGAGCGCTTGGGCAGGTCGAGGTCCACGTCGCGGAGATTGTTCTCGCGTGCTCCGCGAACGATGATCGTGGACAGTTCGTTGCTGGATGGCTGGGCTGGGGTGGTCGGCTGGGCCTGGGTCATGTGCGCTGAGGTCGCCTTTCGCCGCCCCCGACGCTGGTTCGTCCGGGGCCGACGCAGTCTACCGTACGCCGTACGGAAATGCCGTTCATGCTTCCGCAGTAACAGACTTACCGGTCTGGCGATCTCACATGGGCGCCGATTGCATCAGGCCATCGGTCGTGTCGAAAGGTATTCATGACCAGTAGTAGTCGTTTCCGCGTGCGGTCGGCCATCGTGCTCGCCCTCCCGGCGATCGTCCTCGCGGGCTGCGGATCGCGGGACTCCACCGAGCCCGAAGTCCGCACCGAAGTCCGGACTGTGACCGTCGAGGCAACGGCAACCCCACCGACGATCGCGCCGACGTCGATCGACAGGATCGTCCTTCCGGACACCACTGCGCCCGAGCCGTCCACATCGGAACCGGCCGCGCCGGTCCTCGTTGCCATGCCTCCGGTCGTATGCATGAATTTGCAGTCCGCGCAGAATGCGATCCAGGCAGCCGGGGTCTTCTACTCCCGCAGCGCCGATGCCTCCGGCGAAGGTCGGATGCAGGTCAACGACTCGAACTGGATTGTCGTGGCGCAGGATCCGCCCGCAGGGACGCTGATCGGTGAGGGAGATGCTCTGCTGTCCGCGGTGAAAATCGGTGAGCCGAACAACTGCTGATCTAGCGGCGAAGGCTGTGCTTGCCCGCTGGAGCCGGTTTCTGCTCGGTCGAGCTGTACGCGAGGTGGCCGCCGATGAGACCGCCGACGCTCGCTGTGGCGAGACCGGCTGCAGCCAGGGCCTTGGCGATGCCATCGGTCTGTTTCCGGCGACGTAGGTAGGAGCCGAGAAAGAGGAAGACGCCGGTCGCGTTGGAGGCCGCGTGGATGATCCCGACTCGTCGCTGGCGGGTGTTCATCGTCGACCAGTCGGCCCATCCGGTGGCGATGGCGGTCGGCGCGGACACGAGCCCGATGGAGATCACAAGCTTGCTTGCTCTCGACTGGTGATTCAGCAGGTCCAGAGCAACGGCGCTGGTCCAGCTGCCGATGGTGACGTTGACCAGAGCCGGGTGGATGGGGTGGCCGATCCACTGTCCGCGGAGCGCGCCGCCGACGGTGCTGTCGTCGAGTGCGGGCTCGAGGACGTCGTTGATCGCGTTGCTCGCTCCGTCGAGGAACGATGCCGATTCGAGGCTGTCGAGTGCTTGCTTGAGTGTCATACGTTGCCGCATGCCCCGCTGACGCTGCGCGAACCGTAAGGGCAGCCAAACACGGGACGAGATGCTTGGACGTCCTATAACGTCGGGTGATGAGCAGCGGAACACGAGTGAACACCGTCGACGGCGTCCTGCGGCGGTCGGCCGCGAAATTCCCCGACCGTCTCGCCGTGACCTTCGAGGGACGCAGCCACACCTACGGAGAACTCGATACCGCCGTCACCCGCGCCGCCCGACGACTGATCGCGTTGGGGTTGAACAAGGGTGACCGCGTCGCGGCGTACGGCGTCAACTCGGATGCGTACGTTGTTGCGTTTCTCGCCTGCGCGCGAGCCGGATTGGTGCACGTTCCGATCAACTACGCGCTGGTGGGCGACGAATTGCAGTACTTGCTCGATCAGTCGGGCTCCCGCGTGGTTCTCGTGGATCCGGCTTTGACGGCCACCCTCGACTCCGTTCGTGCAGACCTGACGATCGAGCACGTGGTTTCCCTGCCCGATGTACTGGGCACGGACGGCGACGGCTCCGAACTCGAACCCGCCGCCGATTCGACCGACCTCGCTCAGTTGCTCTACACCTCCGGAACGACGTCGAAACCCAAGGGCGCGATGATGTCTCACGGAGCACTCGTCGCGGAGTACGTCTCGTGCGTGATCGCGCTCGGGTTCACCCAGGACGACGATCCGCTGCTCGTGATGCCGATGTATCACTCGGCTGGGATGCACGTGTTCATGCTGCCGTATTTGTCGGTGGGTGCCACGGTCCGCTTGATGCGCAGGCCCGACGTTCCGGAGATCCTGCGCCGCATCGAAGAGGAGAAGATCAAGTCTCTGTTCCTGGCCCCGACGGTGTGGGTTCCGCTCGCCAATCACCCCGACCTGGCCACGCGTGACCTGTCGTCGCTGAAGAAGGCGCAGTACGGTTCGTCGATCATGCCCGTCACCGTTCTCACTCGGCTACGTGAGCGCTACCCGGACATCGAGTTCTACAACTGCTTCGGGCAGTCCGAGATCGGTCCACTGGCAACGGTATTGCAGCCCGAGGAGCACGAGGCACGGCCGGCGTCGTGCGGACGTGCGGTGTTCTTCGTCGAGACCCGTGTCGTCGATGCCGACGGCAACGACGTGCCGGACGGCGAGCCCGGGGAGATTCTCTATCGTTCTCCTCAGCTGTGCGACGGCTACTGGGACAAGCCGGAGGCGACGGCAGATGCGTTCTCGGATGGGTGGTTTCATTCAGGCGACCTGGTGACACGCGACGCCGAGGGTTTCATCACCGTGGTCGACCGGATCAAGGACGTCATCAACACCGGCGGCATTCTCGTCGCGTCACGCGAGGTGGAGGATGCGATCTACACCCATCCGGCGGTCGCCGAGGTTGCAGTGATCGGGACGCCCGACGACAAGTGGATCGAAGCGGTGACGGCAGTCGTCGTGCTCAAGGACGGCAGTGCGCTGTCGTCGCAGGCGTTGATCGATTATGTGAAAGGTCGTATAGCGCCGTTCAAGGTGCCCAAGACCGTCACCTTCGTCGACGAATTGCCACGCAATCAGAGCGGAAAACTGCTCAAGCGTGAGCTGCGCGGTTGACCTGTCGTCAGGCTGCTCGTTGTTTTCGTCGGTGGTAGCTGGGGATGGGTTGGCGTGTGGGGTCGACGGATTCGGGTGGGATGGCGTAGGGGTGTCCGTCGTCGCCCATGAGCAGTTGCCAGTGGCCGTGGTGGACGAGGCGGTGGCATTCGCCGCAGACCAGCGCGAGGTTGTTCAGGTCGGTTCTGCCGCCGTGTTCCCAGAACTTCACGTGGTGGGCGTGGCACCACTGTGCGGGGCGGCCGCACATGACGCAGCATCGGTCGCGGATGGTCAGGGCGATGCGTTGGTCGTCGGTGGCGAGTCTGGTGGTGCGCCCGAGCGCGAGCGGGACGCCGTGGTGGTCGACGATCACCGGGGTGAGGTCTGCGTCGCAAGTGAGAAGTTCGGCGAGGGAGCGACTGATCGGGCCGGTCCAGTCGAGGTGGAACGGCCAGTCCGCATCGCCCGGCTCGGGAACGGACTTCTCCCTCGCATCACTACCACCGGCAGCGTCACAACCGTCGGTGCTGCGACCGACACGACTCTCGGGAGAGTCACCGGTGCATGAACGGTCGCCGGCACCAGAACTCCCTCTGGCGCGTTGACCGCGGCCCGTGGCTCGATCGGGACCGGCGTCGGTGTCTTCGGTTCGTGAACCGCCGTCGATACCAACACTCTCGCTGACGCGGTGACCGCCGTCAGCACCACCATCGGGACCGGCGTCGGCATTACTGGTTCGTGAGTTGCCGTGGGCACCAGCACTCTCGCTGGCGCGGTGGCCGCCGTCAGCACCGGTAGCGTGTGTTGTCGAACCCGTTGGTGCGCTGGCAGTTTCCTTGTTTGTGCGGTCGCTGAGCAGGTCGCGCAGCGGAACGATCAGGTGCACCGACGCCCGCGACCCACCCGACGCCCCGCGGCTGCCACCGCGTAGGTGCCGGTCGTGAATCCGATCGAGTGCATCGGCCCGGCGTTTCGACGGACTCCGCGGGTCACGTTCCCCGCCCGGGCCCGGTTGCGGTGCGGTCAAAGTCGACAACACGGTGAGCAGCTTCTCGGCGAGGAGCCGGTCGACGTCGCCACCGAGCTGGAAGCGGCCACTGGCCAGCCGGTGAACATCGAACCGGTTCAGACCCGGGTTCTCCGCCATCGGTACCGGCGGCGGCCCCAACGAAACAGGCTCGGGTCCAGCAGGTTCGGGCCCACCCGAACCACCGGCATCACCGGAGCCACCGGCATCATTCGAACCACTGGCATCGGCTCGGCCCGCCTGCTCTTGCTCGCGCGCTCGTTCCTGCTCTAGTCGTTTCTTCTCGGCCTGCTCGTGTCGAGCTCGGGCGTCCTCTGCCGCAGAATGCGCGAGTGCCTGAGCACGGGAGCTGACCTGCCCGGCGGTGCTGCGCATCGCGGTCTCGAGCAGTTCCGCGACGACGGCGTCGCGGCGCTGCTCGTCGAGGGTGGGGTCGGCGACCACCACGGTGGCGTAGCCGTCGGCGATCGCCGAGGCGTGGCCGGCGTGGATGTCACCACCTGCGAGGGCGTCGAGCACGCTCGGCCACTGGGTGAGCCATTGCCCGAGTTCCATCTGACGCGCCGCGGATCCGTCGGTGATGCGCACCGACTTCGCGTACCAGCGGGTGACGGAGGAGTGCCCGAGTTTCATCGCCAGGCCACGCCGGTCGATCTCGGCGAGCAGTGCCAATCTCGCTGCAGCCAAAGCGTTTTCGTGGGACGACACGTCGGCGAGCTCGGAGGCCAATTCCTGATCCCCGAGCTCGAACACATCCCCCCATGTCTTCACCCCACGAAAGCTATACCCACCCACCGACACGTTTCTGCGACGCCGGTCAACGCTTCCAACGAATACGGATTGGGCCCTTCGCAGTCGAGGGATCGACCACGGATCCCTTCTGGGTGATCTCGACTTCTCCCGCGTCGACCATCCGGCGGGCGGCGCGGCGGACCGGTTCCATCAACTCCCGCCAACCGTCGTCGGACAGGGCTCGTGCGACGTCGGAAGGGCAGATCGTGGAGTCGCGGGACCGGGCGTCGAGCAGAGAACGGATCTTGTCTTCGAGTTCTTTGTCGGTGGCGCACACCTTGTGTCGCCGGCACGCATCGCTGCAGTACTTGATGTCATTCCAGTTCTTCTCCCACTTCTTGCGCCACTCGATTCGTCGCCCACAGGAGGCGCAGACCTTGTCGGCGGGCTGCGCAGTGGAGGAGCGACGAGAATGAGCCATGCTTCGACAGTAACCTCGTTGCATGGCGATTCGACCCATTCTCGTTGCCGGTGACCCGCGGCTGACGACGGTCGCCGAACTCGTCACCGTGTTCGACGCCGATTTGGTGGCGTTCGTGAAGGACCTGTTCGAGACCAACACCGCGGCGCACGGGGCCGGACTCGCTGCCAACCAGGTCGGCGACCCGCGTGCAGTGTTCGTCTACGACCTCAGGGACGGCGGGGTCCGTCACCGCGGGCACGTGGTCAACCCAGTGCTCGAGACGTCGGCGATCCCGGAGACGATGCCGGACCCCGGAGACGGTGAAGGGTGTCTGTCGGTACCGGGGGAGCGGTACCCGACCGGCCGCGCGGACTGGGCCCGCGTGACCGGTGTCGATGTGGAGAACGCTCCCGTCTCGGTCGAGGGCCACGGTTACCTGGCTCGGTGTCTGCAGCACGAGTCCGACCATCTGGCCGGTCACCTGTACCTCGACCGCCTGATCGGCCGCAATCAGCGTGCTGCGAAGAAGATGATCAAGGCACGAGGATGGGTCGGCCCCGGCAACAGTTGGCTGCCCGGGTCCGATGCGGACCCGTTCGGCTGGTGAATCGAACCGGCGATCAACACGCGCCGGTGAGTGCGCATGCCGCTGCGCGTTCCAGCGTCCAACGGCCCTCGGAGACAACGAAACCGATCGAGGACACTCGCCCGACGGGAGTGCCGCTCGCCTCCACCCGTCCGGGTGCTACGGCGTCGACGCGGGCGAACGTCACGTCCGACATGACCCCGCCGCTGTCGAACAACGCTGCGTTCTCCTCCAGTGTGCCTTCGAGCGCGTCGGCGCGGTCGGACCGCTCTGCGGTCCAGTCGAAAACGGTACGGAAGATGGCGGTCGCTTCCTCCTGGGTAGGGATGGCTGTGGGCGCGACGGAGGGAGGAGGGGGCGGGAACGACGACGGCGCAACGTTTACCGCGGCGTCGATGCCCGGCTCGGGTTTCGTTGCGGCACAACCGGTGAGCACGACCAGAGCTAGTCCGCAGAGCACACGGCCGACGATCATCAGAACGGGTTGTAGACGTAGAGCATCCGGTAGTCCCACTCCGAGGATCCGGCCGGGATTCGGGTCTCCGTCAGGACCCGGCCGTTCTGGGAGCACGAACCGCGGGCGTGAAACGACCAACAATCGATCTGCCGACTCGTGCCGAACGGGCTGACGATCAACGATTTTGTGCTCGCCGCACCGTATGCCGCAGGGTCGAAGGCGCTGACGAAACTCGAGGTGGAGTCCTTGGGCCCGAACGGGTTGTCGTCGGGAGCGGCGGAGGCTGTCGGCGCGACGAGCACTGCGCCGCCGATCGCCAGCGCGACTCCGGCGAGGATCTTTTTCGGCATGGTGGCTCCGTTCGTTTCGAGCACGACTACTCAGTGCTCATGGGATCGGCCGCAACCGACCGCGCGTTACGAACCGGCTCCTTCCTCGAACGCGGCACACTGGAGTCCATGACAGCACTCGAAGCGCCCATCGTTGCCCAGCGGCTCGGCCGTCGTCTCGCGATGTGGGGCGGTGGAAGTGTGCTCGTCGGAACGGTGTTGGCGTTGCGCGGGTCGTCGCCTGCCCGGCGGGCGTTCGGTCAGCAGACTGCGGGGTGGGGTGCGATCGATCTGGCGATCGCGGGTGTGGGCGCGCTGAGCTCGAAGCCTCCGACTGCCGCGAGCTTGAGCCGGCTGCTGTGGATCAATGCCGGTCTCGACGTCCTCTACATCGCGACCGGTGCGCACATCGCCGTGAGAAAGCCTCGGTTCGGCGGCCGGATCACCGCTGACCAGGCGCTGGGCCACGGCTCTGCCGTCGTTGTGCAGGGCGGTGCGCTTCTCGCATTGGACACGACACACGCCCGCATGATTGCCGGCTAATCACACGAGTGTCATTCTCGCCGTAGGCGTTTTGTCAAGTACCGACACGTCTGATTTGTTGCGCGATCAGTAGATTTGCGTAACACTCGTCCCATCAGTCACATCAGTATCGTGGGTCACACGGGAAACGGTGGGTTCGTCCATGCGTGTACGTAGTCGGCAGATTGCTGTCGGGGCTGTCCTGGCACTGGCAGTGAGCGGACTCAGCGCTCTGACCGCGCCCACCGTGTCGGCCGAACCGTGCGGTGGGCTCGGTGGGCCGGGCTCGTCTCCGCTGTTCGGGTCGTCGGGTAGCGCCGGGATGTCGGGCAAGAACCCGCAAGGCCCTCAGGGGCCGCTTCCTCGGATCACCGGCAACACCCAAAGCATCGCCTGGGTCACCGGTCCGCAGAGCGTGAACAACACCTACAACGACCTCGCGATGTCCGGCACCGACCTCGGGATCAGTTGGGACAACGGGGCCGGCCAGATCCTGATGGCGTTCGGTGACACGTTCGGAGACTGCTCCTCCGGAAATGCGCAGTGGCGCAGCAACGCGCTCTTCCGGTCGGACAAGGCGTCGACGAATCTGGCGCAGGGAGTCGAGATCGGTCCAGCCGACCCAGCGGACAACACCTCCGGTGCCGTCGTGCGGGCCGGTAGTCCCAACTATGCAGCCGAGATCATCTCCAGCGCAAAGCTGCCCAGCGTCGAGGACACGACGATTCCCACGGCGGCCATAGCGATCGGCAACACCCAGTACATCAACTACATGTCGGTGCAGAGCTGGGGCAGCCCCGGGCGCTGGATCACGAACTACTCGGCGACGGCGAAATCCACTGACAACGGTCAGAATTGGTCGACCGACCCCAAGACGATCCGCGTCAACAAGGGTGTCACCATTCCGGGCTTCACCAACGTCCACGAAAGCCAGGGCAAGTTCCAGCAGAGCGCCTACGTGCTGGGTCGAGACGGCAAGTACCTGTATCAGTTCGGCACACCCAACGGACGATTCGGCGATGCCTTCGTCTCACGGGTGGCACCGAGCGAGATCGAGAACCTCGACGCGTACGAGTATTCGACGCAGGATCCGGATCCGACGAAGCAGTGGTCGAAGAACATCGGCGACACCGTTGCGATCGTCAAGGGCCCGGTCAGTGAGATGTCGGTTGCATGGAACGACTACCTCGGCCGCTACGTGATGATGTACGGGGACGAGAACACTCGCACATTGGTCGCTCGCACTGCCGACAATCCCGAGGGGCCCTGGAGTGCGCCGAGGACCATCCTCGATGCCAATCAGACCGCCGGCGGAATCTATGCGCCGTTCATTCACCCGATGTCGAGCGGAAAAGACCTGTACTTCACCGCTTCTCGGTGGTCGGACTACAACGTGTTGCTGTTGAAGACGAATCTCGACGCGCTGAAGTGATCTCCGCGGAGCGTTCGATCGCCGCCTGCAGGTAGGCATCCACCTCGAGATCTTCCGGGGCGGAAAGTAATCCGCGCCGGATCGTCGAGAGGTATCTGCTCGACGGTTCGCCGGGCTCTCGGGCGATCGAACTTGTCAGCGTGAACGCGGGTCGTCCGTCGATGTCCGGAAGACGGAGTAGTGCATCGTATTTCCCACGGAAGCTCTCACCTTCGCGATCCACTGCCAGCTGCGACCATTGTCCGATGGCAAGTGTCTCCGTCGCCCCGACATCGATGGACGCGACGACGTTCTCGACGGCAGCCAGGTGAGCGAACTGGACGCCGTCGAGTAGATAGCCATGTGCTACAGACCGATTCGCGGCATCTGCCGTCGTCGAGACGAACGCGGACGCTCCGGTCCAGCGCCGCGAGACTCCGGCGAAGTACAGCGGATAGTCGATCCACAGCCATTTTTCCCCGGCAGGCAACGCTGTCGAGGGTGCCGGTGGGTGCGCACCGAATTCGGAGCTTTCGTCGGATCCCGTCAGGTAGCTGAAAAACCTCTCGCGCAGGAGATTCGACCCGTACGAGACGTACCAGAGCCGACCGTTCACTCGGTCTCGAACAGCTGCCGGTATGCCTCGGCGAGCAGGTCGGCCGCGAAGTCGTGGTTGTGTGACGCTGCGCCCGTCCAGTTGCCGGATCGCATCAGCCTGGCGTTGAGGCCGTAGGCGAGGTCGTCGAACGTGTCGTCGTCGATCCCGAGGTCGACGTCCACGTCTTCTTCCAGCAAGGCACCGAGGTCGATCGACCACGACCACACACGTTCGTCCCGGTAGGGGCCGCGCCCGGCGCTGACGGTCTCGTTGGAGACCTCGAGTTGCTCGTCGGTCCGGTCGCGCGGAACGTTGGTGTTGATGCGCAGGTCGAGTTCGATCGTGTCGTCGTCGTGCACGATCTCGTCGACGCGCAGCGTCTCGAAGCCGCCGCACGTCAGCGTCAGCAAGCGCCGAGGCCCGGTGTCGACGTGTTCGTCGGACAGGGCGGCGATCTGCCACAGGTACTTCGCGGTGTTCGCCGGGTCGGGGATCGAAGAGTTGATGTAGTCGGCCACGATGCTGCGGATGGCCGGGTATGCGATGTGGTCGGACAGTTCCCAGAACTGCTTGCGCGCCTTGCCGACAGACGTGTCGAGCAATGTCGCCCGCTTGGCCCTTTCCTTCGGCAGCGCAGATTTCGCGCTCGGAACGTCGCCCAGGGAGGCCGGCTCCGAGGGGCGTTCACGTAGACGGGTCAGGTGCGACACGAGATCTCGCAACTGCTCGAGCTGATCGGCAGTCCCGGCTGCGAAGTCGAGTGCTTCGATGTCGGTCCACGCGTCGAGGTCGGCGATGAACTGTGCCGCGACCGAGTCGGAGTACCCGACGTAGGCCTCGTTGTCGGCGAAGTGCAGAACGTAGAGCCCGGCTCGGTGTTCCTTGGCCGCGAAGACCGTGGCGATGGATCCGGCGTCGGTGACGTCGTATCGCTCGAAGGTGAATCCGTCGGATGTGGAAGCTGTCGGCATGGCTGTGAATCTACCGATGTGAGTCGATAGCACCTATTTTCGGCCGTGTCCGCAATGTCGGGAATTCGTTCCAGAAACCAATGATTTAGGTGAACCTTCGTAAACTGGATGTTCAGACTTGTTCTGGCACCGCGTGTTCCGCATTGTCCGATGTACCGGAAGTACTTCCGCTACCGTGAACGAAAGTTGAATTCGTGGTGCTATCTTGTGGAATGTCTGTTTCCATCGCTAACGAAACAAGCAGGTAACACGCGGTGTGAACAATGCCGAGAGCAGTGCCATCGGGCACGGCCGTGGTGCTCGATGGAAGGTGGTTGCGCGTGGGCGGTTATCTTGCGCGGAGGTTGCTGAACTACGTCGTCCTGCTGCTCATCGCGACGTTTCTGACCTACCTTCTGGCGTCGCTCACGTTCGATCCGCTGTCCAATCTCCTCAGTCGCAACCCGCCGCCGTCGAGCGCTGTACTCGACGCGAAACGCGCGGCGCTGCATCTCGACGACAACCCCGTGTTGCGCTACCTGAAGTGGCTGTGGGCTGTGCTTCATGGTGACTTCGGTCAGACCATCGCGGCCGGCTCCGTCAACGACGAGTTGTGGCGACGCATTCTCGTCTCGCTGCGGTTGGTGGTGCTCGGCACCGTCCTCGGCGCGGTACTGGGAACACTCGTAGGTGCGTACGGTGCCGTCCGGCAGTACAAGATCTTCGATCACGTCGCGACTGTCGTGACGTTCATCCTCATCAGCACCCCGATCCTGGTTCTGGCGCCGGTACTCAAATACCTTGCTGTGCAGGTCAATCAGAGCACCGGTAGCCAGTTCTTCCAATACACCGGTGAGACGTCGACAACACTCGCTCCCGGTCTGATGAACGAAATCATCGACCGTGCTCAGCATTTGCTGTTGCCGACCGTTGTCCTGATGTTGTTCACCATCGGTGGTTACAGCCGCTACATGCGTAGTTCCATGCTCGACGAACTGAACATGGACTACATCCGTACGGCCCGCGGCAAGGGCCTCACCCGCGGCCGCGCGATCTTCAAGCATGGCTTCCGAACTGCCTTGATCCCGATGGCGACGCTCTTCGCGTTCGGGATGGGTGCGGTGATCACCGGCGCGACCTTCACCGAGCGAGTTTTCGGGTGGTACGGCATGGGGGACTGGCTGATCTACGGCATCACCAGTCAGGACATCAACATCACGCTCGCGGTCTCGCTGTTCACCGCGCTGTCGGTCCTCGTCTCCGGAATGTTGACCGACATCTTCACGGCCGCATTGGATCCGCGCGTTCGTTACGCGGACTGACCCACCACTTCGAGTAAGGAAAGGATCGGCGATGGCGACACCTGTGGTTCCCGAGATCGCTGCGGTCGAGGGCCCGAGCGACTCGACGGCTCCGATCACACGCAGGCGCTTGGTGCTGCGCCGGTTCCTGCGCAACCGGCCTGCGTTGGTGGGCATCGTGGTGTTGCTCGCGATGTTCGTCGGCGCATTCGTACTCCCGCACTTCATTCCCTTCACCTACGAGGAACTCGACGCGTACGCGCTCAACTCGCCGCCGACCACACGACACTGGTTCGGCACCAACCAGATCGGGCAGGATGTTCTGGCTCAGACGCTGCGTGGACTGCAGAAGTCGCTCATCATCGGCATGCTCGTCGCGCTCATTTCCACGGTGCTTGCCGGCGTCGTTGGCGCGGTGGCGGGATACTTCGGCGGTTGGACCGACCGCGCGCTGATGTGGGTCGCCGATGTTCTGCTCGTCGTCCCGAGCTTCCTGGTCATCGCTATCTGCTCGCCGCTGTTCCGCGACAAGAGCTTCTTCATCCTGGTGTTGCTGCTCGCGGCGTTCGCGTGGATGATCACCTCCCGCATCATCCGTGCGATGACGCGGTCGTTGCGTGAGCGCGAATTCATCCGTGCCGCCAAGTACATGGGTGCGACGCCGACGAGTGTCATCGGGAAGCACGTGCTGCCGTCGATGGCGTCGATCCTCATCGTCGACGTCACGCTCAACGTGGGTATCGCCATCATCGGTGAGGCGTCGCTGAGCTATTTCGGTTTCGGTGTCCAGCGGCCCGACGTCTCGCTCGGCACACTAATCGCGGACGGTACGTCGTCCGCGTTGACGTATCCGTGGCTGTTCGCGTTCTGCTGTGGCGCACTGGTCTTGATCGTGCTGGCAACGAACTTCGTCGGCGACGGCCTGCGCGACGCATTCGATCCGAACTCGACGAGGGGACAGGCACGTGGCTGAGACTGTGCCGGTGTTGAAGGTCAGCGGACTCGAAGTCAGCTTCCCGAGTGAGGAAGGCCGCGTCACCGCGGTCCGCGGACTGGACTATCAGGTCGACAAGGGCGAGGTCATGGCCATCGTCGGCGAATCCGGCTCCGGTAAGTCGGTGTCGTCCCTGGCCGTTATGGGGTTGCTTCCGCAGACCGCACGGGTCACCGGGTCCATCGAGCTGAACGGCCGTCAGCTACTCGGACTGTCCGACCGTGAGATGTCCCGTGAGCGTGGGCGTTCGGTGGCGATGATCTCGCAGGACCCATTGACTGCGCTGACGCCCATCTACCGGATCGGTGATCAGATAGCCGAGGCGATCTCGGTACACAATCCGTCACTGAGCAAGGTGAAGGTCCAGGAGCGGACCTTGGAATTGCTCGATCTGGTCGGCATCGCCGATCCGAGAACACGGGCCAAGTCGTATCCGCACGAGTTCTCCGGCGGTATGCGGCAACGCGTCGTCATCGCGATGGCCATCGCCAACGATCCCGACCTCATCATCGCCGACGAGCCCACCACTGCCCTCGACGTGACGATCCAGGCGCAGATCCTCGATCTGCTTCGGACCGCACGGGACGTGACCGGAGCGGGCGTCGTGTTCATCACCCACGACCTGGGAGTCGTTGCCGGCGTTGCCGATCGGGCCATGGTCATGTACGCCGGGCGAGCCGTCGAAAGTGCTCCAGTGGACGAGCTGTACGCGCACCCGTCCATGCCCTACACCGTCGGATTGCTCGGCTCCGTCCCTCGCCCGGATCGTCCCGCACAGGACCGTCTGGTGCCGATCGAGGGCACGCCGCCCGCTCTGGTGAATCTCCCGACCGGCTGCCCGTTCGGGCCTCGATGCCCGTTGCACACGGAGGCCTGCGACGAAGGCGAACCGCCGCTGATTCAGGTTGCCCCGAATCACAGTGCGGCGTGTGTCCGCATCGATGCGGCGACGGCCGAGTCGGTGGAGGCGGAGTTCGAGGGTGCCCCGAGGTCGGAGGCACCGGCCGAATTGGTGGTGACCGTGCCGAAGGATGCTCCGGTGTTGTCGGTGACCGATCTGCACAAGAGCTACCCCATGTTCAAGGGTTCGGTACTGCGGCGTCGGGCGGGGGAAGTGCCTGCGGTGCAGGGCATCAGCTTCGATGTCCACGCAGGGTCCACCTTGGCGATCGTCGGCGAATCGGGCTGCGGCAAGTCGACGACCCTGCTCGAGATCATGGAGTTCGTGAAGCCGCAGCAGGGCTCGATCAGAATCAACGGAGTCGAGCCTTACGGCCTGAGCCGAGCCGAGCAACGAAAGCTGCGCGCGCACATCCAGATCGTGTTCCAGGACCCGATGGGCTCGCTCGATCCGCGAATGCCGGTGGGGGAGATCATCGCCGAGCCGTTGAAGATCAACGGCGTGCCGGTCGACGAGCGCACCCGCCGGGTTCGGGAACTGATGGACACCGTCGGAATGCGTCCCGAGCTCGCCGATCGGTATCCCACCCAGTTCTCCGGCGGGCAGCGTCAACGTGTCGGCATTGCACGGGCTTTGGCGCTCAAACCGTCGATCCTGGTGCTCGACGAGCCGGTGTCCGCGCTCGACGTGTCGATCCAGGCGGGCGTGCTGAACCTGCTCCAGGATCTGCAGGAGGAGCTCGGTCTGGCGTATCTGTTCGTCTCGCACGACCTGTCGGTGGTGCGTCATCTTGCCGACGAAGTAGCGGTGATGCGCAACGGGGTGTTCGTGGAGAAGGGCCCGACGGCGCAGATCTTCGACGCACCCGAGGACCCGTACACACGGGCTCTCCTGAAAGCCATCCCCATCCCCGATCCGGTGCTCCAACGAGCCCGAATCGCCGAGGCCGCACAGCTGGCCGACGCCATCTGACCTTGCAGGTTATGTGCACACTGAGAAAGGTGAATTGATGAGAGCCAAGCTATTTCGGGCACTGGTCCCGATCGCGGTGGCAGTGACTACCGTCGGACTGGTGGCGGGGTGCAGCTCCGGCGACACCGGGCCCAACGCCGATGCGCCTGCGTCGTTCGAGAGCGGAGCGCAGATAAACCCGCATCCCATCAGCGATCTCCAGCAGGGCGGAAACATGAACTTCCCGCTCTCGCAGGTGCCGACCAATTACAACTACTACCAAATCGATGGCACGACGGTCGATGCGGCACGGTACTACCTGGCATTGATGCCGAGAGCATTCAATGCTGCAGCCGATGCAAGCCTGACGGTCGCGACGGATTTCTTCACCGACATCACCGAGTCCGAGGTCGACGGCAAGCAGGTCATCACCTACAACATCAACCCAAAGGCGAAGTGGAGCACCGGGCGTCCGTTGGACTACACAGACCTCGTGGCAACGTGGACTGCAAACAACGGTAAGGATCCGGCGTACGAGGCGTCCAGCACCGCTGGCTGGGACAAGGTCGAGTCCGTCGTCCGCGGCGAGAATGACCAGCAGGTCATCCTGACCTTTGCCGAGAAGTTCGGTGACTGGCGATCGTTGTACGAGCCTCTGATGCCAGCTGAGTCCATGGCCAGTGTCGACGCATTCAACACCGGATCTGTGAGCACGATGCCTGCCACCGCAGGCCCGTTCCGGATCCGGACCATCGAGCCCGGTGGCAAGCGCATTGTTGCCGAGCGCAACCCGGACTGGTGGGGCGAAAATCCCGCAGTGCTCGACACCATCACTTACCTCCCACTCGATTCGACAGCGTCCGTCGGCGCATTGCAGAGCGGCGAGATCGACTACTACGAACTGGGGAGCAGCGCAGATGCATTCAAGGTCGCCCGTGGTATCCCGAACGTCGACCTGCGGCAGAGCCTCGGGTCTCAGTACCGCCACTTCGACTTCAACGGTGCTCCCGGGCGCATCACGTCGGACAAGGCGGTCCGGTTGGCTCTGATGAAGGCGATCGACCGCGATTACCTGGCCACCTCGCAGCTCGGCCAGATCACCTCGAACCCGACGGTGCTCAACAGTCACATTTACGTCGACGGACAGAAGGGCTACCAGGCGAACAACGGCGACATCACGTTCGACCCGGAGAAGGCGAAGTCCGAGCTCGAGGCCGCCGGTTGGACGATGAACGGCGAGTTCCGCTCCAAGGACGGTCAGCAGCTCGATCTGCACGACATCATTCCGGCGGACACTCCGAACGCGACGCAGGAAGCGCAGATCATCCAGCAGAACCTCAAGGCTGTCGGTGCCAACCTCATCATCGATGCGGTGCCGTCGGACGACTTCTTCGAGAAGTACATCCTGGTGGGTGCTTTCGACGTCACCCATTTCACCTGGGAGGGAACGCCGTACACGTCCAGCAGTGACGGCATCTTCCGTTTGACGCCCGGAAGTACATTGCAGAACTACGGCCAGGTCGGGTCCGAGGAGATCAACGGGCTGCTCGACAAGGCCGCGGGCGAGCTCGACGACGACGCACGTATCGCCGACTACAACGAAGCGGACAAAGCGATCTGGGCCGAAGGCCACAGCCTGACGATGTTCCAGCGTCCGTTCACCTATGCGACGAAGTCGAATCTCGCCAACTTCGGCGCTCCGGGATTCGGTGACCTCGATATGTCGAAGGTCGGGTTCCTGAAATAGCTCACGGTCTCGGATATCCGGTCGGTGCCGCGGCAGCCACGTTGGTTGTCGCGGCATCGACCGTTGTCGTCATCGCACCGCTGAGTGTCTTCGTTGCGCTCGTCGTCCTCGTCTGGACGGGTTGGTCGGTGGCGTGCGCTCTCCTGTCCGGGCGATCAGCACAGACATCGACCGCCCGAACCACAGTGCGGCGAGTTCGGTTTCAGCACCGCATGCGGTCGCGCGGTTACCTGGAGGTCCACGAGAAAACAGGGCGGGCTTGGTACCCCGTCTACTTCCACACCGGGCTGCTGGCAATCGTTCCCGACGCCGCCGCGACCGTGAGCAGGTCGATCTTCGGTCGGCGTGCTTTCGTCGTGGAACCGGGGATTCTCGCCGTGCCGTCGGGGCGGCATCGCACGTCGTTACCTCCCGGCACACCCCTCGATGCCCCTCGCCTCAACGACGTCGATCTGCATACGCGCAGTGAAAGATTCGGATCGCTACGCCGCCGAATCATGCTCGACGCCCCTGCCGCAGTGGCCGGCCCGTTCATCGGTCTGCTGTGGCTGGTCGTCGACGGCGGGGGATTGGCCGAGTTCGTAGCCGTCACCGTTCTGGCTGCGGTCACTGCGCTCTGGTGGTCGGCGATCGGTGGAAGCGATCCCAGCTGAGCCGTCCTGCCGAGTACTTCGTCCGACGCATGTTCGTAACTGCCGAGAAACACCCTCGGTCTACGTTCGAGATTCGGACAATTCAGGAGGCATCATGGCGCGGTCGATGGCGGAGCAGGCAGCGGAGACGATCACCAAGGGAATCGGTCGACGTGGATTCATCCAGGCGGTGGCGGCATTGGGCGCAGGCGTCGGAATTGCCGGAACGGCAGCGTGTTCGTCGTCGTCGTCGTCCACCACCACCGCCGCCGCGAGTTCGTCGGCACCTGCACCGGTCGGCATTCTTCAGCCCGGATCAGGCGACATCTCCGGCGATCACTATCTGAGTTCCGAAGTCGACAAGGTCCTGTGGGGGTACGTCCCGACGGTCGAGTCCGAGTCGGTGCTGCAGATGAAGTCCGGCGAGACGGTGACTATCGACGCGCTCAGCCACGAAGGAATTCTCGAAGATCAGGGTCGCGATCCCGTCGAATTCTTCGGCAGCAAGGGCGTATCGGAATCCGACGTGCTGCAGGACGCCATCGACATCGCGGGCGGGTACGACCGCACGGTCCGTAACTTCGACGTCGACGGCCCTCATGTGGTGACGGGTCCGGTGTTCGTCGAAGGCGCGCAGCGCGGGGATGTACTCAAGATCGAGACGCTGGAGGCGATCCCCCGCGTTCCGTACGGCGTGGTGTCGAGCAGACACGGCAAGGGCTCGCTGGCGGTCACTGCGTCCGGTGAGGCACCAGCGGGGATCAGCCTGGACGAGGTGATGCCTCCGATCGCGAGCGACGGCAGGACCTCGGGTGACCCGACGCAGTACGGCAATATCTCCACGTTCACCGCCGTCGAGGACGGGCAGGGTGTGATGCGGTACGGCGATGCGGCCGTACGCTTTCCGCTGCGTCCCTTCATGGGCATGATGGGTGTTGCCTTCGCCAGCGACCCGGGCCTGACATCACCGAATGCGAATTCGATTCCCCCGACGCTCGGCGGCGGCAACATCGATGTCGGCCTGCTCGGCGTCGGGTCGACGTTCTACCTCCCGGTGTTCGCAGAGGGTGCGTTGTTCTACGTCGGCGATCCGCACATGGCGATGGGCGACGGGGAGGTCGCACTGACGGCGATGGAGGGTTCCCTGCGCGGCACCTTCCGTCTGACGGTCTGCAAGGCGGGTAGCGGTGATGCCCCGTCCGTCGCATACTCGTATCCCTTTGCCGAGAACGAGGATTCATGGATTCCGATCGGCCTGTCCGATCCGGACGGTGCCGTCGGCGGTCAGAGTTCGGACCTGAACGCAGCCATGCGTCGCGCAGTGGTCAACGCGCTCGACTTCCTCGAGAGCGACCTCGGCATGGACCGGGCGACGGCCTATGCCTACCTTTCCGCGGCCGCGAACTTCACCGTCTCGCAGGTGGTCGACAAGACGGTCGGCGTGCACGGCCAGATCTCGAAGGCGCACTTCGACCGATAGGAGTGCGCCTTCGGCGCAGTGGTGCGAATAAGTGCCTTCCGCGGCACCTGAACACGCCACTGCCGAAGGCACCTCAGCGGTGTGCCGTCGCGATGAAATGACGTGTTGCGGCGTCGACGATGTCGGCAGGGGCGATGTCGATTTCGTCGTTCAACCACGCGATGACCAGTTCGGCGAGTCCGCCGATGAACAGCAGGCCGTTGATCTCGGATTGTGGTTGCGGCCAGGCCTGTTCGCCGAACAGTTCACGTGACTGCTCGGCCACCAGATGGGCGAACGCGCGCATGGACTTTCGTCGATAATCCCGCAGTGAGTCGACGGCCAGTGACTCGATCATCGCGACGCGTCCCTTGCGGCGGTCGTCGGTGAGCACGCCGACGAACGCTGCTATGGCGTTGCGCACCTGTTCCTCGACGGTGGGGGCCGGGGAGTGCAACGCGTCCATAGCCGCTGCCCGGATCTCGTCGGATACCGACTCGACCACCTTCTCGAGCAAATCCTCTTTGCCGGAGAAGCTTTGGTAGAAGTAGCGCTCGGTCAGTTTCGCCTCCGCGCAGATCGCGGTCATGGTCGTGTTCTGGGCACCGGCCGTGGAGAACACTTCGAGTCCGGCTTCGAGCAACCGCGCGCGACGGTCGGCGGTGCGGTCGTCGGCACTCATGCCGTTGTACCTGCGCGTCGGGGAAGCCATGGGTAGATCTTGACAGAGGAAGCGGGTGTGACGCAGACTACATCTCATCTGACAGGACGCTCTGTCAGATTGACGGAGGTCGACAATGGCACGTGCTCTGGCTGCTCCCCCTGCTGATTCAGCGCTCCAACCGGTATACGGTGACGGCGGCATACCCGTCGTGGGGCACACACTCGAATACATCCGAGACCCCCTGAAACTGCTCGGGAGTCGGTGGGAGAAGTACGGCGAGGTGTCGTGGCTGACGATGGCCGGGCAGAAGTGGATCACCGTTCTCGGTCCGGACGCATGCCAAGAGGTGTTGCAGAACGCCGACAAGGCGTTTGCGAACGGTGACGGCTGGTCCCTGCTGATCGGCCCGTTCTTCCACGGTGGGTTGATGCTGCTGGACTCCGACGAGCACCTGAAGCACCGACGAATCATGCAGCAGGCCTTCACGAGGGACCGGCTCACCAAATCCGTCGAGGCGTTGAATCCTGTCACCGCAACCGGTTTGGACGCGTGGCAGGGCGGGCGCGACGTCCAGGTCTACCCGGCGCTCAAAGCGCTGACCCTGGAGGTGGCGACGAGCATCTTCATGGGCGGTGCCGAGGGCAGCACTGAAGCCGAGATAGCCGAGCTCAACTCGAGTTTCGTGGCGTGCGTTCAGGCTGCGACGTCGATCGTGCGCTATCGAGTTCCGGGAACGCGGTGGAAGCGTGGCCTCGATGGCCGCGCCATGCTCGAGCAGTTCTTCCGGCGCTACCTTCCGTCGCGGCGCGCCACCGAAACCGACGACCTGTTCTCGGTCCTGTGCCACATCGAGGGGAACGACGGCGAGCGATTCTCCGACGAGGAAGTGATCGACCACATGATCTTCCTGCTGATGGCTGCGCACGACACGTCGACGATCACGCTGTCGACGATGATGCAGTACCTCGGGCAACACCCCGAGTGGCAGGACAAGTGCCGCGCGGAGTCCGAGGCCCTCGGCACCGATGCGCCGACGCTCGCGCAACTCGACGAACTGCACGGTGTCGATCTGGTGATGAAGGAATGCCTGCGGTTGGTCTCGCCCACTCCGGTGGTGGCGCGACGCGCTGTCAAAGACACCGAGGTGCAGGGGAGGTTCGTACCCGCGGGGACGTACGCGTCGGTCGCGCCGCACTTCACGCACCACATGGAGCAGTACTGGCCGGAACCCGAGAAGTTCGACCCCGGCCGGTTCGCCGACGACCGCCGAGAGGACAAGGTGCACCGCTACGCGTGGGAGCCGTTCGGCGGCGGAGTGCACAAGTGCATCGGCATGTTCTTCGCGGGTGCCGAGATCAAGACGATCATGCACCACCTGCTGCTGCGATTCGATTGGTCGGTCGATCCCGATTACGTTGCGCCGCTGAACTTCACGTCGCTGCCCTTCCCGGAGGACGGGCAGCCCGTGCAGCTACGAAAGCGCTAGATCTTTCCGGCGCGGTCGGTGAGCCAGCCGATGATGTTCGCGGTGACCTCGTCACGGTTCGTCTCGTTGAGAATCTCGTGGCGGGCACCGGGGTACAGAGTGACGGTCACGTCGCTCATGCCGGCCTGGCGGTACCGGGCAGCGAGGGTTTCGATCAACTGTCCGCCGTCGGCGAGCGGGTCGTCGGTTCCCGACGTGATCAGGAGTGGCAGGTCGGAGCGGATCTGCTCGAGGTTGTGTGGATCGGCGAGCTTGTCGGCCTCACCGAACAAGGCAGGGACCGTCGACTCGGGGAGGTCGAAGCCGCACAGCGGGTCGGCGACGTAGGCATCGACTTCGGCCTCGTCGCGCGAGAGCCACTCGTACCCGGTGCGGTGCTCGAAGGCGGCGTTGAAGACACTGAGGTCACCAGCTGGAGCGTCGGCCATGCCGGCGGCGAGGATGTCGAGCGTGGTCGAACCCGACAGCACCACGCCCTCGTAGAGATCCGAGCGCTCGATCAGAACATGCTGCGCGGCAAAGGATCCCATCGAATGTGCGAACAGGAACAGTGGCAGGTCCGGGTATTCGTTCAGCAACGATTCGCCGAGTTGCTCGATGTCGGCCCACAACCCGGCGAACGCGGCAGCCCCGAAGTCGCCCGGTGTGTCGACGATCGACTCTCCGTGGCCGCGATGATCGGAGGCGACGACGTGGAATCCGGCGTCGTTCAGAGCGGCGGCGAAGCGGGCGTAGCGGCTGCCGTGTTCGGCGAGTCCGTGTGCGATCTGTACGACGCCGCGAGCCGGATCGACGGACGTGGTCCAGGTGTAGGTGCTGATCTCGATGTCGTCCTGCTTGGATACGAACGACGAAGCGTTGGCCACGACTATCTCCTCGAAACGGCGATGGGAACGAGACTCGAACCTATCTCCTATGCGTTCTCTATCGGGTCGAAATGCGAGACGACGGGGAACGGCTCGTAGAAGTGATGCAGCAGCGTCTTCCAGTCCTGGTACCGGTCTGACTTCCTGAAGCCCTCGGTGTGGTCTTCGAGGCGTTCCCATTCCCCCAGCAGAAGATAGACATCGGGCTGCTCGATGCCCCGCGACAGTGTCAGATTCACGAACCCCGGCATCGAGGAAATGATCGATTTCGCGTCGGCGAAGGCGGCCTCGAAATCGTCGGTTCGGTGGGGAATGACGTGCAGCAGGGCGTGTTCGATGATCATCGAGACAGTATGCGAGGCGGACTCGGGAACCGGTTCGGTGGGTCTGGAGCTCTAGACACCCGGAATTCCGAACGCCGAGGCCTTACGGACGCAGTCCACGCGTGAGACAGCACCGAGCTTTGCATAGATGTTGGTCAGGTGGCGTTTGACGGTGGATTCCGTGATTCCGAGTTCTCGGCCGATCTGATAGTTGGAACGTGCTTCGACCAGTAGGTGGAGAACTTCGAGTTCTCTGGGCGACAACAGGTTCGGCGGTCCGGGCGTCTCGGAGTCGAGCGCGGAGCTGATCGAATCGCGAGACGTGGACAGCAATACGTTGTCCGGACTGCGCTGGACCGAGTGGAGCCCGGCGATCAGCTGATCTCGCGCGACGGTCTTGGACAGAAATGCCGATGCCCCGGCATCGAGGAGGCTGCGCAACAGTTCGGCATCCTGGTGCATCGACAGGACGACGATCGAGACGGTCGGTGCTGCGGCGCGAATTGCCGTGACGACCGCGTGTGCTCCTGGGCCCGGCATTTCGATGTCGACCACGGCGATGTCCGGAACGTCTCGGGTGATGACCTCGATGGCGGTCGTTCCGTCCGGGCACTGCGCGACCACCTTGAATGCGGGGTCGGTCTCGATCAACGCTGCGAGACCGTCTCGAAAGAGTGTGTGGTCGTCGGCGAGGATCACACGGATGGCGTGCCCGGTCACCACCGAGTCCTCCCGAGCGATTCGGCGGTGCGGTCGAGCAACGGCAGCTGAACCTCGACCGTGGTCCCGCATCCTGGATCGGCCGTGATGACAGCGCGCCCCCCGAGCAACTCGGCGCGTTCGCGGATCGACGCCAGTCCGCCCACGATCTTGATCGCGGTGACCGCTCCGACGTCGAAGCCGCATCCGTTGTCGCGGACGACGGCGCGCAGTCTGTCTCGCTGGGTGGCGAGTTCGACGGTGATTGCGTCTGGCTTCCCATGGATGATGGCGTTACGGATCGCCTCTCGGAGTAGCAGGTAGAGCTCCTGAGCAACCTCGTCCGCCAGACCCGGTTCCTCCCCGGCGACCGTCACCTCGGAGACCGTTCCTTCGGGAACGGTCGATTCCAAGTAGGACGCCAACGACTGGCTCAGCGATTCGCCGCCCAACCGGACCCACAGATCCGCCGATACCTGCCGAGTGCTGTCGAAGCTCGACTTGATCGACTCTCGTGCAGTGGAAAGGTGGGCTTCGGCTCGGACCGGATCCCGCGTGCGGTAGTGGTCGTAGAGGTCGAGTTGTTGGAGGGCGGCACCCATTCCGTGCGCAATACGGTCGTGTAGGTCGCGGGCGATCCGGCTGCGCTCGTCCTGCTGCGAGGACAGGAGCTTTGTCAGCAGATAGTTGACGTACGGGATCGATCCGACAGCCAGGCGTTCCTGGATCTCCCGTTGCAGAGCGGTTCCCAGCGCGACGACGGTATCGGTCGAGGTCGGTGGGTCGACCGCCTCGACGAGTACGGGAAACAGGGCCTCGAACATCAATGTGGCCGCTGCCAGCGATTGGGTCGGGTGAATGCCTGATCGGGCGCGCTGCTCACCGATGGCTTCGCTCGGATCGGGCGAGGGCGGCGTCGATGTCGGCGTGCCGACAGCGGTGAACGCTGTAGCGATGACGCGCACCACGGCTTCCGCCTGACGCGTCAGCTGCACTTGCAACGATCGATCGGTCAGCACCGGGCTCCCCGAACCGTCGAGGAGGGCTGTGTACGCCGTGACCGCCCGCTCGACGAGTCGATTCGGTTCGACACTCACTTCGTTCGCCCCCGCCCTGGAGAACCGGACGGATCAGACCCCTGGAAAGCCTGATTCGCTACGCCGATCCCGATCGCGTCATATTAGCGGGACAAACAGCACAACTGGTACCGAGTGCACATGAACACGCACGTCGAGGCCCTTCCGTTCGAGACTTCGTTCGAAGCAGTTCACCTGTGGGTCACCGGTGATTCGATGCGTGGTCGGGTCGGCAATCGAATCGTGTTGTTCGGGCGTCTCTCACAGCAGCATGCACAGAGCGCCCGTGTGCGCACCGTATTGCGAGTACATGAAGGCGGTGTACGGGGTGCGCGCGTGCCTTCGACGTGATGATCCCCCCACCGCAGCGAACGCCGCAATCGCCGCTGCCCCGCAGGCCAATACCAGTGCCGGGACGATGAGTCGTTCCTCGAGTGCCCACGCCGAGACGGCGAATCCGACGCAGATGGCTCCGGCCGCCGACGCGATGACCAGGCAGGTGCCACGTTCGCTCCACATCGCCAGCGTCGACCGTCCGGCGGCCCTGTCGCCGTCGACGTCGGAGACGTCCTTGGCCAGACCGCCAACACCCATCCACGCCGACATCGCGATCGCGAATACGATCACGGCAGGCGTGACCTCGGTGCCGGCCGCACACACTCCGGCAGCGTAAGTTGTGAGCCCGCCTCCGAACACCGCGACCTGGACCCCCCACACGCTGTTCTTCAACGGCGCGGGCCCGACGGAATACAGAAAGCCCAGGGCGAGCATGACGAGCGCCGACATCAGAACCGGCCGGCCGGCCGACAAGCACAGAACCATACCCACGCACGCCAGAACAGTTACGAACCGGCGAGCCACTCCCGCATCGAGTGTGCCCTGCGCAATCGGTCGCATTGATCCGTTCACCCGGTCCTCGATGCGGTCGGCGAGACCGTTGAGCAGGTAGATCGACCACGTGAGGCACAGCCATCCCGCACAGCACAGTGCGGCGGCCGTCCACCGGGGAGCAGCTCCGGCGTCGAGCGACGCCACGGCGACCACCGCGATCAGCCGAAGCTGGAAGATGATCTGCACTGCGGGTCGAGCTTCGGACCAGGCAGATCGAATCGATGACCGCAGTGACCGATCGGGCGCACCGACGGCGACGAGATGACGCGGTGATGCAGTGCGGGGACCGACTGTTCCACTAGCGGTGGCCATGCGTCGATCGTCTACGGCCGGGTGGCTCACGTCCATTGCCCGAGGGTCGTAGTCCACTACGACCTTGGTCGTAGTGGGAGGTGCACCTTCGCGGCGACCCCATTGGCTTTCGGTGTTCTGCCACTTAACTTTCGAGTCGTAACACCGCATTCGACGGAATCGGAACCCGGCGTACGAGAACGACAGTCGCCGACTCTCATCGGCCTACGAAGGTGGAATGCACGTGAACACGGACTACGTCTGGTTGGCTTTGGGATGGATGGCTTTCATCGCGATCATCATCGTGGTGGTCGTGGTTGCACTGGTGGTCCTGGTACGCGGACGCCAGACGGCACCCCGCTCGGCCGATCACCGAACCTTGCCGACAGAGAACGACCCGGCGGAGTAGAACCCCGGATTCGAGCTGTAGCCCGCACTGCACCGTCGGAGCCGATGCGCGTCGCGCATTCGGGGATCGCGACGCCGGCCCATGGGAGATCTGCGAGATGAATCGATTGACCGCCGCTCAGTCGGCGATGCTGTTCGACCAGATCGCCGAACCCACCGATATCGGCAACAACGTCGTGGCGTCCGTGATCGTTGCGAGTGGGGCATCGGCGTCCGACCATCGATCGGCGTGGGAGGACGCGCTGCGACGCCACCCGGTTCTGATGAGCCGAATTGTCTCTCACGACAGTGGTTTCCGGTTCCGGGCAACCGACAGATCGATATCGGTCGACGTTGCTCAGGTGCCCGATGTGCGTGACCGGAGCGTGCGAGAGGATCTCGCGTTTCGTGTGATGCAACCGTTCGATCTGTTCGCTGGGCCCCTCGTCCGCGCGGCAGTCCGCTGTGACGGGCGCCGTGCGGTGGTGTCGCTGGTGGTTCATCACATCTTGATCGACGTTGCGAGCGCACCGTTGATTCTCAACGAGTACTTCGCGAACCTGCGAGCGCTCGAATTCGGTGAGTCGGGTGCGAAAATCGACCCTGGAGCGAACTTCGAGCAGTTCGTCGACGCCGAGCAGGCCTACCTCCGTTCGTCCGAGGCGGAGGCCGATCGCGCGTACTGGTGTGCCACAGTCGAGGGCTACTCGAACGATCCATTGGCCGGTCTGCCGACCTCGACCGATCCTGCCCCCGACCCTCTCGAACCGTTCGTGCGGTTCGAGGCCGAGCCCGACGTCGCCGAAGCTCTTCGTGCACAAGCGAAGTCGGCCGCTGTGTCGCCGGCTGCATTGTTCCTCGCGGCATTCCAGCGCGCTCTCGCCGCTGTCTCGACCTCCACTGTCGCCGACATAGCAGTCGGAATGCCGGTGCTGCGGCGCGACGAACGACATCTGACGACGCTGGGTAGTTTCACCCAACTCGCAGTGGCACGTTCGCGTGTCGGGCTCTCGTTCGACGACGACCTTCGCGCAGCGGGCGAGGCCATTGCAGGTGCCAGGCGACACGGACGCCTTCCGCTCTCGGAATACGCACAGTACGCAGACGAACCCTCGTGCTTGACTCGAACCACCTTTCTCTACGAACCGTCGCATCTGGCGTTCGGTACTGCCTTCGTTCTCGGTGATCGATGGGACTTCGACCTGTCGGGTTACCGGGCGAACCCGTATCCGGTGCCCTCGCAGACCGGCCAATTCGACTTGAGATTCCAGGTCGGGCTCGTGCGCGGAAGATACGTCTGCGCAGTACATTTCGGACCGCGGTATCACCGTGCTGCGGTCCTGATCGCCGAGCACATTCGAGACGATCTCCAGCGCATTTCAGGACCGGCGTCCTTCGCTTTCGTCGAACCGGGTCGGTCCGGTTCGGGCTGGGTGCATCCGGCCGATCGCGGGCCTACCGACCGACCGGCCGATGTGATCGCACGAATCGGCGACATCGCGCGTTCGCACCCCGACCGTTTCGCCGTGTCGACCGGTTCGGCCAGGTTGACCTACGCCGAACTGTGGCGTTCGGCGAGTCGGGTGGCACGTTCGCTGAGCGGTCGACGGGGCGAGCTCGTGGCCGTGTCGATGCCGAAAGAGCCCGACGCCGTGGCGGCGATACTCGGGGTGATGTTGTCCGGCAACGCGTTCGTTGTCGTGGACCCGATGTATCCCGAGCAGCGTCGCGCCATCATGCTCGCCGGCATCGACGTGGCCGTCGTCGCGACCGGTACGGGGGGTGCGATTCCGAAGACGTTCGCAGGGTCCGTCATCGAATACGGTGGTGCTGATGGGAGTCCCGCGGCCGGCGGGCTTCCCATACCCGACCGCACGCCTCCGCTGCGTGCTGCTTACGCCGTTCACACCTCGGGATCGACCGGACGGCCGAAGCGCGTGCTCGTGGATCGCACAGCTCTGGCGTATTCCACGGCTGCACGCGATGTCGTGTACGGCGAAGAGCCGCAGCGCTTTCTGCACCTGTCGTCACTGTCGTTCGACAGTGCATACGCCGGTCTGCTCTGGACGTTGGTGCGGGGCGGTGAGCTGTTGCTCGTCGATACCGGCGAGCCGCGCTCGACCGCAGAACTGGCCGATGTGGTGGCCCATCGTGGTGTCACCCACGTACTTGCCATCCCGTCGTTGTACGAGGCACTGCTCGACGAGTCCGCCAGCTTGCTCTCTCTGCGACAGGTGATCGTCGCGGGAGAGGAGTGCACCGAGGCTCTGGTCGATCGACATCATGCGAGGCTGCCCGATGTCACGCTGACCAACGAGTACGGCCCGTCCGAAAGTGCGATCTGGTCGACCTCCGATGACGTCGCAGCGAACGAGCAGGTCACGATCGGGCGAGCAGTACCCGGTATCGGTACTCGCGTGGTCGACGAATCCGGTCGCCCGGTCCCGGCAGGAACACCCGGCGAACTTCACCTGACCGGCACGCTGGCATACGGATACGACGGCGACCCGCGGGCCACGGCCGACAAGTTCAGGCCCGATCCGTGGGGGACCGACGGACGGCGGGTGTACGCAACCGGGGATCGAGTGCGAATCGCATCCGACGGTCGGTTGGTGTTCGATGGCCGAGTCGACGAGCAGTTCAAGATCTCCGGATTCCGTATCGAGCCCCGCGAGGTCGAAGCGGTGGTCCGCCGGATCACCGGGCATCAGTGTGTCGCGGGTGTCGCGACGGGGCCCGGTGGGCGCCGTGACCTCGTCATCGCCGTCGACGATGCCGTGTTCGCGAGCGTGGACGTCGAATCGATGCTCACCCGTATTCGACAGGAGGTTCCCGCGCATCTCGCACCGCGCGCTGTGCAGGTCGTCGAGTCCATCCCACGCAGTGTGAACGGCAAGGTGGACAGGCGTGCGGTTGCGGCATTGTTGTCCGAGGTCGCTGTCCCGACGACCGAGCACAATGCGGCCGGTGCACCCTCGACCGACATCGACGGCCTTCTCCTGGACGCGGTTCGGCATGCGTTGTCGTGTGCTGTCGACGGGAGCCGTACCTTCGTCGAGCACGGCGGTGACTCGATCGCCGCCATGCGGGTCGTGGGCTTCCTGCACAGACGGGACGTTCAGCTCTCACCTCGCCGACTTCTGGCACCGGTACCGCTACGCGAACTCTCCCTCGTCACCGGAGGGGAGGTCGTTCCCTCCGTGCGGCCCATCGGCGCTCGGACGGATACGCTCGCCACCAGCCGTGCTCAACGAGCCATGCTGCTGCAGACCGCGCAGGCGTCGTCACCGGGGGTCTACGTCGAACAGTTGGTGCTCGAACTGTCGGGTGATGTCGACGTTGCGCGTCTCGCTGCGGCGTGGCGAACAGTGTTCGAAGCCTTCCCTGTCCTCGGAGCGCACGCCACCGCGGCCCCGTACCTCACCCTCGACACCGGACGAGCAGGCACCGTTCCGATCGACATCCGTCCCGAGGTCGTGAATTGGACCGACATGCTGGCCGAAGATCGTGCGCGTGGGTTCACTCTGCCGGTCGATCCGCTCTCGCGGGTGCTGATCGTGCCGAGCGCCGACGGTGTGCGGGTCCTGTGGACCCATCACCACGCAATCGCCGACGGCTGGTCCCTGCCGGTGATCGTCGCGGGCCTCGCGGCCGCGTACCGCTCGGGTGACGTAGGTGACAGACAAGCCGGATTCGAGTCGTCGGCGGACGAGTCCGTCGCGGAACATCGGTCGAATGCACGCCCTCTGGTGGAGAGATTGTCCTCGCCGACAGAGGTGGAACTCGGTGCGACCCGGACCCACACGATCACTCCACCAGTCGATCTCGATGTCGTGGCCGACAGGCTCGGCATCACGGAGGCCGCACTGGTCAACACGGTGTGGGCACTGGTGCTCGGTAGCGTCTTCGGAGTCCGCACGGTCGAGCACGGCGCGGTCGGCAGCGGCCGTCACATCGGTACACCGGGGATGGATCGCGCGGTCGGCATGTTCGTGCGGATCGACCCGATCACCTCGACGTGGACCGACGTCACGGAACTAGCCGACCTCGGTGCTCGTGTCGCCGATCAGGTGGCCGCCGCGATGGACGGACCTGTTGCCACCGGGTGGGCACCGGAGACCCTCGTCGTCGTCGAGAACTACCCCCTCGATCCGTCGGTTCTCTCCTTCGGACCGGGGATCGAAACGGCATCGGTGGAGCTCGTGGAACAGACCGAGTTCGCACTGGTTCTGCAGTACCGGACATGGCCGACGAGCGCGCTCCATCTGCACGTCGACACCACTACGGTCTCGCCGACAGCCGCAGGTGCCGTGGCTCGACGAATTCGAGCAGTGCTGTCGGGGCTGGCCTCCGCCACGGGTGAAACTCCGGTGACGACGATTCTTGCCGCCCTCGCGAATCGGGAGGTCGATCACGCTGTCGAACAGTCGGTTTCGGTGGTCGAGAGGGTCGCGCAGAACGCGCGAAACCATCCCGCTCGGATCGCCCTGGTCGACGGTTCCGTCCGCTCGACCTACGCCGAGCTGGACGAGCGTCGTCGAGACGGCGCGGCTCGATTGCGCGCGGTCGGTGTCGCGCCAGGGCACGTGGTGGCCGTCCGTGCGTCGGCGTCGGTTTCGCTGGCCAGTACGCTTCTTGCGATCGCAACCGTGGGTGCCACCTGGATGGTCGTCGACGACGATCTTCCGGCCCAGCGAGTCGAGACGATGCTCGCGCGATCCGGAGCGCATTGGTCGTTGGTACCGGGCGAGCAGGCCGTGCGATCGACCGTCGCGTTGCCGAGGTCCGAGGCGAACCCAGCCGACCATCTCGCGTACCTGATCTTCACGTCCGGCACCACCGGTGAGCCCAAGGTGATCGCCGTGGAGCACGGCGCGCTTGCTCGCCACCTTTCCGGTACGTGCGCGCGTTTCGACTATCGGCCGACCGACGTCGTGTTGGTGTTCGGGTCGGTGGCGTTCGACGCGTCGCTCGAACAGCTCTTGGGCGCACTGTATGTCGGTGCCACCGCAGTGGGCAGGCCGAAGAATATCGTTGTGCCTACCGAACTCGCGCAGTTCCTGAACGAGTTCGCCGTCACCGTGTTCAACCCGCCCACAGGCTATTGGACCCAATTCAGCTCCGTTGCGCTGCCTCCGACTGTGCGCACCGTCATCGTCGGTGGAGAAGCGTTGCCGGCGTGGGCGACTCGCGTACCGGACGGAGTGACGCTCTGGAATGCGTACGGCCCGACCGAGGCGGTGGTGACGGCCCTCGCCCACCGCGTCGAGCGTCGGGCACTCGATCCACTCCCGATAGGCACGTCTTCACCGGGTCGTGGTGCGGCGATCCTCGGCCCCGACCTGCTGCCGGTCGCCGACGGCGTGATCGGCGAGATCTGGCTGACCGGCATTCTGGCAGCAGGCTATTCGGGAGACCCCAGAAGTACGGCCGATGCGTTCCGGCCGAACGTGGCCACCGTTGCATCGGCTGGTGAGCGGATGTATCGCACTGCGGATCTGGGATTCAGGGCTGCCGACGGTTCGATGACGTTCGTCGGCCGGGTCGACCGTCAGGCCAAGGTTCGTGGGTATCGCGTCGATCCGGCCGAGATCGAGACCGCGGCGGTTGCAGTGGACGGCGTTGTTTCGGCCCGCGCACTGCTCGTAGCACCCAGCGACGGTGTGGCGGTACGCATCGAATGCGTCGTCGTGGTTCGAGACAAGGACGCTCGATCCGTTCGCGCCGCAATGGGAGCGATCCTGCCTCCCCATCTGGTTCCGGCGCGTGTGCACGTGGTCTCTGAGTTGCCGTTGACCCGAAACGGGAAAGTCGACGATCTCGCGTTACGGACCCGGATTCTCGCCGGTACGCCGGCCGTGGGTGACCCCGGCGACGCCACCGACATCGACGGCATCGTCACCTCGGCGGTGCGGGAGGTTCTCGGCGTCACCGATCGAAATATCGGATTCGTCTCCGCCGGAGGCGATTCGCTGCGTGCGCTGGAACTGTCGGCGATAGTACGGCGCAGCGGAGTCGTCCTCGACGTACGGGTGGCTCTCGCCGACGGAACCGTCGATGCCCTGGTGGCGACCGCATCCGTCGACCCGTCTGCCATGGCCGACGGTACCCAGCCCCATCGAAGCCGGCTCCTACCGCCGGCCGTGCACTGGTTCGGAGATCGTGTATCGCCCGAGCCGATCGCGCAGTGGAACATGGCAATTCGGCTGGATCTGGATTTCCTGCCGGACAGCGCCCGCGTGGACGCAGCGGTAGCCGAGGTGCTTCGCGTACACCCCATGCTTCGGGTGCGCCTCGAAGAAACGGACTCGGTTCAGGAGTTCGTTCTCGCCGAGGCATGCCCTGTCCTGTTCTTCTTCGACACGGTCGACCACGAAGTGGCGAACGCGTGCAAGCGGGTGTTCAACATGCTGACCCGTCGAGTCGGCATCGACAACGGCACACCGATCGGTTTCGGCGTCGTCCGAGCGATGGACTCGGGTGCGGCCACGATCATCGTGCTGGCCCATCACCTCGTCATGGACGTCGTGTCGCTGCACATCGTCGCAGGAGACCTGATCGAGGCCGTCTCTCACGGTGACGACGGCGTTCGTCTTCCGTCCGAGCACACCAGTGTTCACGAGTGGGTGCAGTGGCTGGCCTCCGACGCGAGCGCCCCCGGTTCGTCCGAGCGATGCCGCGCCGCCTATCGAGGGCTCGACCTCACGTGCGCAGATTCCGGACGTATCGAGCCGGGCACCGAGGGCGCCGCGGTCTCGGTACAGCGAAGTGTTCCCGCCGCGATGATCGACGCGGCGACGGCCGCCATCGGTGCAAGTGTCGAGGAGATCCTGCAGTCGGCGGCGGTCACAGCGTATGCCGAGACAGCAGACGCATCGCCGGTCGTCATCGAGGTCGAGACGCACGGACGTGAGCTCGACGCGGACGGTATCGATCTGACCCGAACCGTCGGGTGGTTCACCGGACTGTCCGCGGTTCCGGTACACCCCGCGACACCAGGTGAGCAGATCGCCGAGATACGTTCGAGGCGAACGTTTCTCGGTGCAACCGGTCAGCTACCCACGGTCCTGAGGTACATCCTCGGGTCGGACCCGTGTCCGGGATTGCGTCCACACGTCGGCGTGAACTACGTCGGGCGGCTCGACGCCGATCGCACGGGCTCGGCACGTGCGTACGGCCAGGGGCATCTGCGTGCCGCTCATGCCACACGACCGGTCGCTGTCCAGATCGACGCCTGGTTCAGAGGCGGGGAATTCGTCGTAGCAGTCGAACACGTGGACGGTGAGTCGGCGGATCTGGTCGCCGATGCGATGGTCGCGGCGATCACGGCCGCGTCTTCGGCCCGGTCGATCGCGGTGGAGGCGGGACTGTGTGCGATCGATCTGCGCGGCAACACGATCGACGACGTACTCGCTTCCGGGCCTGTCGAGGCCGTCGCACCGCTCACCGAAGTTCAGGAAGCGATGTACCTGCGCAGCGGTTCCGATCCCGGCGCTGCATACATCGAGCAGATCGTCCTGAGACTGCCGGACGGCGTCGAGGTCGGCCGACTGTGCGCAGCCGTCCGATCCGCGGTCACGGTGATGCCCCTGCTTCGCGGCGATATCGTATGGGAGGGGCTTGCCGATCCGATTCTGGTGGTTCGGGCACACGCGGAATCGGTCGTGGTGTCGGACACTCTCGATGCCGGGATCGACGTCGATTCTCTTGCACGAGGTTCAGCGCTGTTTCGGGCCACCGTCTCGAACGGTGCGTTGGCCCTGACCTTCCACCATCTCGTCGCTGACGGCTGGACCGTCCGAATGCTGCTGCAGCACATCGACGATCACTACTTCGGCCGTCCCGTGCCGACGGAAGCCGATCATCGGATGCTCCTGCACATGGTCGTGTCGGCGAATCGGCAACGGCCTGCCTCTCTCGACCGATCTCCGGCCACGCTGCTTCCGCCGCTCGATCCGGACGCACCCGCGGCGGGCCACGGGAACATCGACCTGACCCGCTCGGTCGAACCGGCGGCTGCGCGGCAGGTACGGCGGGCCGCCGCCCGACGCGGTGTCACCGTGGCATCTCTCGTCCACGCCGGCTGGGCACTGCTGCTCGGACGGTCCGGTCGGCACGTGCGGTTCGGCAGCGTCGGACAACACCGTCCGGCGGGCCATGACGATTCGCCCGGCATGTACATCGAGACCCGCACGCTCGACGTGCGACTGCCCGCCGATATCGACGTTTTGCTGAAGTCGATGCATCGTGCATTGCGAGCAGAGCCCGAATCCGATGTCCACGAACACGATCCGGACCGTGTCGTCACGGCGGGCGTCGGTGCGATGTACGAGACCGCGGTCATCGTCGACGACGCACGAGGAACCGGCGCAGCCGACGAGTTTCTCGGTCGCCCCGTCGAAGTGATGTCGACCCGTGAACGCACGGGTCTTGCGCTGACCGCGTCGGTGATCGACCTCGGCGGCGCGTCCGGCATCGAGGTGACCCTCAACTGCGATCTGGAGCAGGTGACGGAGCCGGACGGACACCGCATCCTGAGTGATCTCCTCGAGATCCTGGCCGACCTCGCCGAGCCTGCCGATCACATCGACCGACGGGTTCCCGATCTGCCCATCAGCACCACAGCCGACTCTGCACCGAGGAGCACACGTTGACCACCACCAGACAGGCGATCGACGTCGGGGCCGACGCGACCGCATGGATCGATGCTCATCTGATCGAACTTCGCGAGATTCTCGCGACCGAGGGCGTGTTGCGTCTGCGCGGTCTGGGCGGGGCAGTCCGCGAGTTCGACACGATCACCGAAACCGTGACGGGCGCTGCGCCACTCGAATATCACGGCGGCGCAACGCCGCGCACCCGAATCGATCGAAACGTGTATTCGTCCACGGATTTTCCGTCCGAGTACGCGATAGATCTGCACTCGGAGATGGCGTATTCGCGTACCTGGCCGCTCTACCTTGCATTCTGCTGTGCGAAGCCACCACGTTCCGGCGGGGCCACTCCACTTGCATCGACGGTCGAGATCGCCGAGCGCATTCCGGTCGCGCTTGCCGAGCGGCTCCGTCTGTTCGGCATCAGGTACCGGCGCGCCTTCCACCCCCTGCTCGGTACCGACTGGCGCAGTGCGTACGGCGTGAACGACGAGGCGGAGCTCGTCGACTGTGCTGCCCGACGTGGAGAGGACGTTCGGATCGACCGTGACGTCGTCACGTCGTCGTGGACCTTGCCTGCGTACCGAGACTGCGGAGGCGGCATCGAGTCGTGGTTCAACCAGATGGTCGCGTTCAACGTGCGCACGCTGCCGTCCGGGGTGCGCGAGGACCTGCTCGACGTCGTGGGAGAGGACGGAATCCCCAAGAACACCCTGCTCGGTGACGGCTCGCCGTTCCCCGAATCCGACATCGGCGCGGTGCGCGATGCGGTGGACGCGACATCGACCGCCGTGCCCTGGGAGGCGGGGGATCTGACCATCGTCGACAATCGCCGCTTTGCACACGGACGGCAGCCGTACACCGGTTCTCGGGAGTTGCGGGTGTGCATGACCGGAGAGGGGAGTTGGGCATGACCGCCGATACCCTGTTCGCGCGTCTGGCCGGAGCCTGGGTCGTGGACGACGACAGCGCGAGCCACGGGACGAACGGAGTGCCGGCACATGTGGCCGATGCCTCCGTCGATACCGTCGAGTCCGCCGTCCGTGCGGCGTTGACGCCGTTTCTGTTGGGGGAAGGCACTATCGGTTCGCTGCGCACGATACGCACCGGTGCCGGTTGGGTCGTGGACGCCGGTGACGTCATCGTCAGGGCGACACCCGAACGGGTCGAGGTCTCGGGGCAGGTGGCCGGGTGGACACTCGATTCGTTGGTCGCGTCCTCCATAGCGACCGAAACGGCTCGCCGACTCGATGCGGGGATCGCCGGTGACGCGCCGGCGCCCGAGGCGAGAAGGTTCGAGAACGTCGATGTCGTCGAGCGCATCCGCACACACGCCCGACTCACACCCGACCGCACTGCAATTCGTTCCCTAGCCGCGACGCTCGACTACGCGGACCTGGTCCGTGCCGCCGAGGTGGCGGCCGACGGACTCGATGCGTCCCGAGCCGGAAACGTCGTTGCGGTGCGATTCGATCGGTCGATCGGCTCGGTGGTGACACTGCTCGGAGCCCTGATCTCGGGGCGCGCCTATCTGATGGTGTCCTCGGACGACGAATCCGATTATGCCCGCACCGCATCGACCATCGCCTCGAGCCGGGAATCGGTCTCAGGAGGGTTCGATCGAGCGTCGGCCTCTGCCGCCGCGTACGTGCAATTCACGTCGGGAACATCCGGTGAGCCCAAGGCGATCGTCGTCGAACGGGCCCAATTGTCTGCTTACTGTGCATTTCTCGAGGCCGAGAAACTCTGCGGCCCGACAGTGACCATGCCGGTCCTCAGCGCCCCCGAATTCGACGCCATCGTCAAGCAGATCTGGGGGCAGCTCACCGCAGGGGGAACGGTGGTGCTACCCGAGTCGGGCGACGTACTACGAGAGATCGACCGGGCCACTGCGATCGACAATGTGTCGATCAATACGGTGCCGGCCGTGTGGAATCAGTTCCTGGACGTAGCGACGCACCGTCCGATCACGACGCGGGGAACTCTGCTGCTCGGTGGTGAGGCCCTCGATCCGATTCTGGTCGAGCGCACTCGGTCCCTGTGGCCCGGTGTACGGGTGGTCAACCTGTACGGACCATCCGAATGCACCTCCAACGCAACATGGTTGCGAGAGGTCTCCGGCCGCCGCGATCGCACCCCCATCGGCAGCGCGATCCGTGGTTCGGTCGCAGTCGTACTCGATGACCGGCTCACCGCCGTTCCCGTCGGTGCCGTCGGGACCCTGCACATCTCGGGCGACAGCGTTTCGCGGGGTTACCACGGCGACACGCGTCGCACCGCGGCCTCGTTCCTGCCGATGGCAGTGGACTGCGGAACCGGATCGGGCACCAGGATGTACGCGACCGGCGACCGCGTGCGAGCCACGTCCGACGGGCTGGTCTATCTCGGCCGTACCGATGCCGAAGTGAAGATCAACGGAGTCCGCACCGACCTCGAGGCTCTGCGCAACGACATCGCCGTCGTCCCAGGGGTCACGAGCGCCGCAGTGGTCGTGGTGCACGGCGGCATCGAGGTCGTCGTCGAATGCCCACTGCAACAACGGGACGACGTGTTCGGATCGGTGCGAGAACGAGTCGAAACCAGCTGGCGACGCGAACTGCGCACCAACCGGGTGCGCTGGGTGGCCGAGATTCCCCGTACCGAGGTGGGCAAGGTCGACGTCTCGACCCTCGCCCGGCACGTGGACCGACAGGCTGCCTCGGAAGGCCTCGACACGGCGGCGGCCGCATCGCCTGCACCACCGCACCGCGTGCTCGAGACGATCTGGACGTCCGTGCTCGGATCCGAGCCGACTCGGTCGTCGTCCATCGTTGCGCTCGGCGGCGATTCGATGAAGCAGCTCAAGATCGTCGCGCTGTACCGGCGCATTCTCAAAGTGGATGTGTCGCTTCACGATTTCAAGCAACGAGACACCCTGGGTGAACACGAGGATCTACTCCTCGAGCGCGTCGACGTCGCCCACCTCGATCGAATGGCTGCATCGTTGGACGGGGCGAAACGGTGAGCGACATCGACGTTCTTCTCGCTGCCGCGGACACGGGAATCGAGGCCGAGGTTGCCGTGGATCTGCGGGCACCGAGCCCGTATCAAGAACGGCTCTGGAGAGCGCACTGCGCTGCACCTTCGACCGCATATTCGGTGCCGTGTGTGTTCGATCTGGACGGCGGAGACAGCGCACGGGTGCTCGCGGCGATCGTCGAGGTCCTGGCATCACACGAGGTGTTCGCCACGCGCATCGTCGACGCCGACGGCTCGAGCTTCGCGCTCGAACCCGTCGGTCCGATCGTTCCCGAGATCGCTGTCGTGGACGACGTGGACGCCGCGACCGAGGAACTGCTTGCACGTGGGTGGGCGAGCGGACCGTTAATGCGAGTCGCCCTGTTTCGCAGAGAGGGACGCTCGGACCGCATCGCCATGGTGTTCCACCATGCCGTGATCGACGGCCATTCGGTGTCGCTCCTGATCACCGACATCTCTCGCGAGCTCGCGGAACCGGGTGCCTCCTCGATTCGGCCTCGTCCCCGCTATCGCGATGTCGCTCGGGTACGGCTTTCGTCGAGGTCGTGGTGGACAGACCACCTGGCCACGGTGCCGTACCGCCGCGCCTGGCGACCGTCCGAGCCCGGCGCAGCCGTCGTCAGCCGTGCCTCGGTGAGGGCCGGTCGCCAGGATGCCACGAGCTGGTTCACCGCAGTGGCCGTCACGCTGTCCAGGCTTCTCGGCTCGGAGGTCGTGTGCATGTCGATACCACTGGCCAACCGTCGGGAGGTCGAGGAATTCGACGTGGTCGGCCCACTCGTGAGCACCGTGCCGCTGGTCGTGGAGGTGTGCGAGAGCGACACTCTCTGCGAGGTTCGTGGCCGCATCGAAGCTTCGGTGGAGGCTGCGAGCGCGCATGCCGACGTGGATCTGGCCGGCGTGGTCGCCGACCTACGCCGCGATGACCCCGATTTCTTTCTGCCTACCGAGGTGTTCGTCAACGTCCAGAGCGCCGACCGATCCTGTTTCGCACTGGGCGGCGCGACAGCTCGGCCGGTCGCAGTACACACAGGGGAGATGAAAGCCGCACTGACGGTGAGTATCTCGGCGACCGATTCGCCGGAGGTGCAGATCGAGTCGGCGCTGCCGGGGTGGTCGGCAGTGACCCACGACGGCATCCGAGACGTTCTGCTCACCGTTCTCGCTGCGGATCCGTCGGTATCGGTCGCGGAACTCTCGGTCGGACTCACCGGCACCACGGCGTCTCGATCGAGGCTCGATGCCTCGATCCTCACGCCGCTGCTGTCTGCGGCCGACGATTCGCGAGTCGCACTGGTGGCACCCGATCGCACCCTCACGCGTGCGGAACTGGTTCGGGAAATTCGAGCGCGTGCGGGAGTTCTGACGCAGCACGGCGTGGTCAGCGGGGACGCAGTCCTGTTGTCGGTCGAGCGAGACCACGAGTTCGTGGTGTGGGCTGCGGCGATCATGGCACTCGGAGCGGCGTATGTTCCGGTGGACACTCGGCACGGAGCAGTCCGCATCGCTTCCATTGCAGCACAGTCGAATGCCAAGTCCGGTGTGTTCTCGGACGTCGCCGAGGCTCCGCCCGGTCTCCACACGATCGACCGCGCAGCTGTGGTTTCCGACGTCGATGCGGTCGAGTTGCCGACCGTCGCTTCGGGCCTGCCCGCGTACATCATCTTCACCTCGGGCACCACCGGCGCTCCCAAGGGTGTCCCGGTCACTCACGCCAACCTGCTGGCGTTGCGCGATGCCACCGCCTCGATCATCGAGCCGGGCGACATCGTCTCCGCCGTGCACGCGTTCACCTTCGACTTCAGTGTCTGGGAGATATGGACAGCGCTCTCTCGCGGGGCGCGCGTCGTGATCTACGAGGAGGGCGTTGTCCGCGACCCCTTCGAGTTGGCCGTACGGCTGAACGAGGACAGTGTGAGCGTTGTATCGCTGACGAACTCGGCGTTCGGGTCGCTGATCGCGGCGCAGCCGGTTCTCCCGTCGTTGCGACGCGTGGTGCTCGGCGGGGAGCAGGTCTCGTCCGGCTACGTGCGGCAGTGGCTCGATGCAGTCCAACACCCAACGGGGGGTGTCGAAGTCGTCAACATGCTCGGTGCCACCGAGACCACGGTGCACACCACTCGGCGGGTGGTCACCCGGACCGATCTCGAGGCCCCCGCCGTCCAGGTGGGGGAACCGCTCGAGCATCTCGACGTCGTCGTGATCGACGCGGCCGGGCGGGCACTGCCGAGAGGCTTCGAGGGCCAGATCACCGTTCGCGGTGCAGGTCTGGCTCTCGGCTATCTCGGGCGCGGTCGGTTGACAGCGTCGCGCTTCGTTCCCGATCCGTTTCCCGATGCTCTGCCCGGTTCCAGGCTCTACCTCACCGGCGACAAGGGGCGGTGGCTCGCACCACGCGAACTGTACGTCGACGGTCGAATCGACTCCCAGGTGAAGGTTCGCGGACACCGTATCGAAACGGCCGGGGTCGAGGCCGTACTCGAGCAACTCCCCGGTGTTCGGCGGGCCTGCGTCGTTGCACACGAGAATCGTCTGCTCGCGTTCGTCGACGCCGCCGACGACTGCGTCGATCTGTACGCCGGTGCTGCCACCGGACTGGCAGCCTACGAGGTACCCGACCGAATTCATCGCGTGCACGAGTTCCCGGTGACGGTCAACGGCAAGCTCGATCGGCGAGTGGAGTCACTGACCGCTGTGGCACTCCCGTCGGAGGTGAGGCCGCATGATGAACCGGATACTGCCCCGGGGTGGTTCGAGCGTGCACTCGCCGATGCGCTGGGGTTCGAGGAGCCCGACGAAGACCGCTCGTTCCTGGCCAACGGAGGCGATTCGATCCTCGCAGTCCGCCTCGTGAGCGATGTCCGCTCGCGTGGAACAGAGCTCGGAATCGGTGATGTACTCGGCGCATCGAGCCTGAGAGAACTTGCCGCACTCGTGGCCGATCGTGGGGTCAGGGCCGAGCCCGAAGACGAAGAGCTGCAGCCGTTCTCGCTGATCGACGCCGGCGTTCGTGATGGCCTGCCCTACGACGTGGCCGATGCGTACCCGTTGTCGGCAGCGCAAGAGGGCATGTTGTTCCACATCCGCTCCGATTCGGTCGTTGGGGTGTACCACAACACGGTCAGCCTGCGCATTCGTGGTGGGCTCGATCCGTTGGCGTTCCGGGTGGCACTCGCCGACACCGTGCGCAGACACGAGGTGTTGCGCACCTCCGTCGACGAGTGGAGTGCAGCCGAGCCTCTGCAACTGGTGCATCGGCACGTGGCCACACCCCTGTCGGTGGTCTCGGTGCCCCTGGGTTCGGACGCCGATGCAGTGATCGACGAGATCGTCTCCGCGGAACGGGTGCGCCCGTTCGACCTCGACCGGGCACCGCTGTTTCGTCTGACACTGGTTCGCGTCGCACCGGGGGAGGACCAGCTGATCATCAGCGACAGCCACCTCGTACTCGACGGGTGGAGTTGGACCTCGACACTGGCCGAGGTCGTCGACCGGCACAATGCTCTGCTCCGACGAGATCAGGCGTACGACACCCTCTACCCACCCGTACCCGTCAAGTTCGTCGATTTCGTGGCAGCAGAACGACGTGCGCAATCGTCCGCAGCGACATCGCAGGCCTGGGCCGAGCACCTGCGCGGCGTCCGGCCGCGCCGAGTGGCCGATGTTCGCAGCATCGGTGGCAGAGACGTCCGACGCACCGAGATCGACGCCGATGCTCTCCGTGAACGTGCCGCGGCTGCGGGTATTTCGGTTCGTCACCTCGCGATGGCCGTGCACGTTCATGCGCTGGCCGAGGTCTTCGGCGATCGCGAACTGGTCACCGGTACAACTGCCAACGGTCGGCTGGAGCGCGAGGGTGGTGTCGATGCCCGCGGGATGTTTCTGAACATGCTGCCGCTGCAGTTGCGTGCCCTGTCCGACCCGATCGCGACGGCGGAGGAATGCGCTCGCACGGAGGCTGCATTGATGCCGCATCGATGGCTGCCGAATGTGGACATCACGACGGCGGTCGGCAGGGGACCGTTGTTCGACTACGGATTCAATTTCGTTCGCTTCCATCGTCTTTCGGGCATCGAGAAGACTCACACCTTCGGCTCGAAGGACGACGATTCCCACTTCTCGCAGGAGGACACCGACTTCGCCTTGATGGCGACGTTCTCGATACACCCACCCGAGCATCGGCTCGCGTTGATGCTCGTCGTCGACACAGCCCGTGTGTCACCGCCGCGCCACCGAGTGATCGTCCAGGCGTACCGCGCAGCACTGGCCGACGCGGCGACAGCGGTCGACGCCACCGAAGGAGACACCCCGTCATGACAACTCTGCTTGCAGTTCTACTTCGAGGCGGTCGCGGTATCTCGGCCCTGGCCGTGGTCGCAGGAATCGTCACCGGTGTTGCGACCATCGCCATGGTTGCGACCATCACCAGCGCGGTGACCTCCGACACCGGACTCGACGCGCTGGCACCGTTCGGGGCGGCGGCCGTGGCGGTACTGCTGTCCGGTGCGTTGGCCTCGAACGCACTGGTGCGGGTGACACAGAAGTCCGTCGACCGACTGCGTACGAGGCTCGTCGACGACCTTCTGTCGGTGCCACTGCGCGGATTCGAATCGCTGCGTACTTCTCGCGCGATGGCGGTGCTCACCGACGACCTCGCCGCCGTGGGGCAGGCAGTGCAGTCTCTGCCGTTGCTGCTCATCAACTCGGTGATCGTCGTCTGTGCACTGGGGTACGTGGGCATACTCTCGCCCGTGGCGCTGGGAGTGTTGGTGCTGGTCATCGTCGTCGGCGGCGGTGCGTACGCGTTCGCGAACGGCAGAGCCGGAGCGCACATGTACCGAGCCCGTCAGGCTCAGGACGGACTCCACGAGACCTACCAGGCCATCACGCACGGCTTCAAGGACGTCAAGCTCAGCTCCCGGCTGCGGGCATCCCTGGTGGAACAGGACCTGCGTCGGCACTCGGGCGACTACGCGCGCAGCGTCGTCAGGGGTTCCACCGTCAGCCTCGTCACGGGGTACTGGGGGCAGATGCTCTTCCTGGCGTGCGTCGGTGCGGTCGCCTTCGGTGGGGACGCCCTCGGCATTCCGGCACAGGATCGAGTCGGTGTCGCACTGGCGGTTCTCTACCTCAATACCCCGCTCGTCACCGTGCTCAACATCGGACCGGTTCTGTCGCGTGCGGTCGTGGCACTGCGCCGAATCGGCGAGGTCGCGACACTGCGCGAGGACAGCGAAGTCGTCGTCGACGTCGGGCGGCCCGCCGTTGTCGACGAGATCGGCGTCGAGGGTGTGACATTCGCGTACGACGCTCCTTCACCAGGAGAGGCCTTCGCGATCGGACCGGTGACACAGCGCTTCTCCCGCGGCACGATCACCTTCCTCGTAGGCGGAAATGGCAGCGGCAAAAGCACATTGGGTCGTGTGCTGGCGGGGTTGTACACCCCGGACGGGGGATCGCTCGAGGTCGACGGCAGCGCACTCTCACCGAACGAGATCGTCGCCTATCGGGAAAACGTCTCGGCGTGTTTCGCCGACTCGTACGTCTTCGGTAGGTTGCGGTCGGCCGATCCCGAGGTCGCTGCGCGTGCCCGCTACTGGCTGCACGAGCTGGGGCTCGACGCGGTCGTCGAACTCGACGGGGAACGTCTGATCTTCGAGGGACTCTCGAGCGGACAACGCAAGCGGCTGGCTCTGGTGGAAACGCTGGCGGATCCGCGCGATGTCGTGGTGCTCGACGAGTGGGCCGCAGAGCAGGACCCGGAGAACCGACACCGCTTCTACACCGACATCCTTCCGCGCATCCGCGACGAAGGCCGCATCGTGATCGTCGTGACCCACGACGATCGCTACTTCGACCTGTGCGATCACCTCGTCAAACTCGAGCGGGGCGCGCAGGTGTTCGTCGATCAGCCCGTACACAACTGACGCAAGCCATCACTCGACCAGTCGAAGGAACAGGGGATCACAGTGCAGGACTACATTTCCGAATGGACCGTCGTACGAAACGACGAGGAGCAGCATTCGATCTGGCCGGCGAAGCGACCACTGCCGCTGGGGTGGTACGAGGTCGGATTCACCGGCGACCGTGAGGCGTGCCTGGACCACATCGAATCGGTGTGGACCGACATTCGCCCACTGTCGCTACGTCGCGCGCTGGGGGTGGCGTGATGACCGTCGTCGACACCGCGTCGGGAGTCCCCGCATCACTGGCCCGGACTCTCGTGGGCGACTTCCTGCCGATGACCATCGACATCGAGCGTTCGTCCGGTTCCTACCTCTGGGACGAGGCTGCCGGACGACCGGTCCTGGACATGGGGATGTTCTTCTCGTCGTCCCCGCTCGGCCACAACCCCACACCGCTCGCGCATATCGAAGCCGAGCGAAAATTGTTGGCAGCAGCCAAGATGAAGCCCTCGAACCCGGATTTCGCGTCTCGAGTCCTGGCCGATTCGGTCTCGACCTTTCGTCGTCTGCTCATGCCGGAGGACATGCCGCACCTGTTCCTCATAGACGGTGGTGCGGCTGCAGTCGAGAACGCACTCAAGGTCGCCTTCGACTGGAAATCCCAGCGAGCAGGCACCGACGAAACGAATCTTCAAGCGCTGCATCTTCGTTGGGCCTTCCATGGCCGCAGCGGCTACACCATGTCGCTGACCAACACCGATCCGGCCAAGACGGCGCGATTCCCCAAATTCGACTGGCCCAGAATCGATGCCCCGGCTCGCGGTGAGGATGGCGGTGACGACGCCGACCGAGCCGGTCTCAGTGAGGCCGAACGTCGGGCACTCGCGGAGATCGAAGCGACCCTCGTCGCCGACGGTGACAGGATCGCGTGCTTCGTCTACGAGCCGATTCAAGGGGAAGGCGGCGACCGACACCTGGGTGCTGCATTCCTCAGGGCCGTGCAGTCGCTGTGCATCGAGCACGACGTCCTCACCGTCGCGGACGAGGTCCAGACCGGAGGCGGCACGGTCGGCGCTCGGTGGGCGCACGAGGCACTGGGATTGCGTCCCGACTTGGTGGCATTCGGTAAGCGCCTGCAGGTGTGCGGGGTCATCGGGGGCCGTCGCGTCGACGATCTCGACACCAATGCGTTCGCCGTACCGGGACGGATCAGCTCGACCTGGGGTGGTTCGTTGGTCGATCTGGTGCGCTTCGCACTGCTCTACGAGTACATCGCGCGAGAGAACGTGATCGCGCGAGCGGCGGCGATGGGTCCCTTCGTGCGCGCCGGACTCGACGCGATGGTCGGTTCCTCGGATGGTCACGTGACGTCGGCTCGGTCACGGGGCCTGTGGGGGGCCGTCACAGTGTCATCGCGCGAACTGCGTGACGCGGTGCTCGGCATCGCATTGGACGAGTACGACACGGTGCTTCTGCCGTGCGGGACGAGGTCGATCCGTTGGCGTCCGTCCCTGTTGGTCACCGAACAAGAGTTGGCGCTCTCGTTCGACGCAGTGACTCGGTCACTGACCGCGGCGGTTCGCTCGTGACAGCCTTCGTCGACGATCTCGCGTTCACCGGGCTCTCGGAGCGCTTCGGCGATCGGCCCGTGCAGCTGTGCGTGGACGGTGAATTGGGTGTCACCGCACTCGAAGAGCGGAGCGCGCAGGTCCGCGAGGCCTTGACGCGCGCCGGGGTCGGCCGCGGGCACGTCGTCGCAGTGAAGGGCCGCCGCGACTCCTGGTTGTTCCCGACCTTGCTGGGCATTCTCGGTGCAGGCGCGGCGTACACGGTCATTCCGTACAACAGTCCCCAGGCAGTCGAGGCGCAGTTGCTCGAGACCATCGAGCCGGCCGCCATGGTGGTGTGGGAGGACCTGCACCCGGCGTCCTGGCACGGACGGCCTTCGATTGCCCTCGGCGACGCCGTCTTCTTTCTGTTCGGTTCGTTCGAGCCGACTTCCCCCTCACCGCGCAGCGTCGACGATCCCGCCTACATCATCAGCACGTCCGGGACGTCGGGTAGGCCGAAAGCCGTTCTGGTACCGCACCGAGCGGTGCTTGCTTTTCTCGACGCGGCCCGCGGGGTCGTCGCCCTGTCGAAATGCGATGTCGTGGCGGCGCGGTCGTCGGCTGCCTTCGATCTGTCGGTGTGGGAGTTGTTCGCATCGGTGGGGGCGGGTGCCACCGCTGTACTCGTCGTGGAGGCTGTTGCGGCCGATACTGCCCGGCTGCACGAGTTGCTCGAGCAGACAGGTGCGTCCGTGCTCTCGACCACGCCGTCCGCGGCATATCAACTCGGTGCGTACGACGAGACGATCGGTGGCGGGCTGGCGCTGCGATCTCTGCTCGTGGGCGGCGAAGCCTCCGACGGCGGCAGGCTTGCCGACGTCATGGCCGCACCGTCCTTCGGCCGGTGTCGACTGGTCAATTGGTACGGTCCGACCGAGGTCACTGTGTCCTGCACCGGCGGCGAACTCGTCGAACAGGATCTCGCCGAGCCGAGGACGCCCATCGGGCCCGCACTGTCGGGCGTGAGAGCGGCGGTACTACCGGCCGCTGACGGTGTCGGTTCCGCCGACGGCCTCGGACAGCTGGCAGTGGGCGGCGACCAGCTCGCACACGGATACCTTGGGAACCCGCGTGCGACCGCAGCAGCGTTCGTCCCGGACCCTGAAGGCCACGGTGATCGGTTGTATCTCACCGGGGACATCGTCGGTACAGACGCAGGCGACCGTTTCGTGTATCACGGCCGCGCCGACGACCAGGTGCAGTTGCGGGGGTACCGGCTCGAGCTCGGCGAGGTGGAACGAGCGATCGCGAAGCACCCGGCAATCCGGTGGTCGCATGCCACGGTCGGCGGCACCGACCTCGATGTTCTCGTCGCGTATTTCGCGACCTTCGACGATGGCGATCTCGATCGTGCGGAGCTGTGGTCCCACCTCTACCGCACGCTCCCGCGCCACGCAGTACCTGCCGCTCTGGTGAAGGTGGTCGAGGTTCCCGTGACCGTGGGGCAGAAGTTGGATGTTGTGAAGTTGCCGGCGCCGGTGATCACCGACTTCGTTGCCGGTTCGACCGCGGGCCGGGCGGCGGAGACCGAAACCGAGGAGAGGCTGTTGACGCTGTGGCGACGGCTGTTGGGAATCGAGGAGATCGGTACCGATCACCACTTCTTCGCGCTGGGCGGCCACTCCTTGTTGGTCGCGCGCTTGGTCAACGGCATCGCCCGCGAGTTCGGGGTGCGGTTGCAGTTGGCGGACGTAGTGGAGGGACTGACCGTGCGCGAGATCGCGTCGGTCGTGGACAGAGAAACGAATCGTCTGTCGGTCGGCGCATCGGCGTCGAACCGTGGACAGGAGGAGATGTCATGGTGACCACGAGTGAGAGGCCCCCGATCGAGGACGCGACGGCGGATGGCTCCATTCTGGAGCGTTTCGCGGCGGTGGCCAGGTGGAGTTACCGTCATCGTCTCGCAGTGCTTGCGGGATGGCTTGTGGCGCTGGTGTTGTCGGCCGGTGCATACGTCGGACTCGGCATGTCCGAGTTGTCTCCGGCGGACGGGTTCGTCGGCGAGTCCGGCGCGGCGGAGCAACTGGAAACGGGCTCGGACTTCCTGTCCTCGCGAACCGAAACCATTCTGGTGCAGGGTAGCTCGGCGGAGGACTCCGATCGCATCGCAGACGAGTTGTCGGCTGCGCTGATGGGGACGGCGCAGGAGCCTCCGGAGAAGTTGACGGCCGCTACCGGCGATCAGCGAGTTCTGCAGGTGCTGTTGCCCGACGAGCAGGCATCGCCGTCCGAGCGTGTGCAGGGGATCGATTCTGCGATCGAGAGCGCCCGCGAAGCCAACCCGGGTGCTGCCATATCTGCTACCGGGCCCATCTCGGTGCAAGCCGACGTCACCACCAGTTACGGTGAGCGACTTGTGTTGCTGGAAATGCTCAGCCTCCCCGTCACGGCCGTCGTGCTGTTTCTCGTGTTCGCCGGTCTGATCGCCACCTTGATTCCGCTTGTCACCGGCCTCGCCGTGGTGGCACTGGCCATCCTCTGGAGCGGGCCGACGTCATTGTTGGTGCCCATGGAGAGCAACCAGATGAGTGTCATTCTGCTGATGGGTCTCGCTCTTGGCGTGGACTATTCGTTGTTCTTCGTCAGGCGGGCCCGCGAGGAGTTCGCCCGGTCCGGTGACGCCGACGCAGCCGCAACGATCGCGGTGTCGATGACGGTGCGCTCTGTTCTGGTGGCGGGGCTGGTGACCGGTGTTTCGGTGATCGCAGCCTTCCTGACCGAATCGCCGATTTTCCACTCGCTCACACTCGGCATCATTCTCGTCGTCGTCGCCGCGATGCTTGCATCGATCACGCTGCTGCCTGCGCTGCTGGCATTGGGACGTCGACGAGTGGTTCGGCAGCTGTTCGGCAAGACTCCGGACGACGCAGCGGAGGAGACAGGGTTCTGGGGTCGTCTGTCGGGCAATGTCGTTCGGCGCCCCATGCCTGCGCTGCTCGCCGGACTGGCCGTGATGGTCTTGTTGGCCGCACCGGTCGCGACCATGAAGCTGCAGTTCCCGGGAACGGACAGCATGCCGCGCACCTTCGAGACGCTGCGCACGCTGGACGACGTCTCCGAACAGTTCCCTCTGTACGGCGTCAGCCACACCGTGGTCACCGAGACCGGCGGTGACGTCGCCGGTGCCTCGGCCGTACTCACCGACATCGCCGAGGCCGCGGCCGGCTTGCCCGGATTCGACGGGCAGGTACGTGACGTTCAGATCTCCACGGACAGGTCGGTGGCGCGCATCGAGATCGGCACCGACTCGGACGGTATCGATGCACAGGCGGCGAAGGATTCTCTGAACGAGTTGCGAAGCAACGTTGTTCCGGAGTTCGCGGGCGGTCGTGACATTCTCGTCGGTGGTGAGACCGCGGTCAGCGTCGACGTTTCGCAGTCGACCTCGCGTGATCTTCTGATCGTCATACCGATCGTCCTCCTGGTCGCCTTCGCGCTGATCTACCTCGCCTTCCGCAGTGTGGGGCTCGCCGCGCTGAGCGTGGGTCTGAACCTGCTGTCCGTCCTCGCGTCCTACGGCATCCTGGTGCTGTTGTTCCAGTACGGCTGGGGTGCAACGGTGTTCGGTTCGGAGTACGTCGGTCCGGTGGTGACTCTGCTGCCGGTGATGATGCTGGTGATCCTCATCGGGTTGTCGATGGACTACCACGTCTTCATCCTCACTCGGGTGCGAGAGGCGTTCGGTCGCGGCCTCGGCGTCGAGGATGCCGTCCGGCAGGGTGTGGTCCGGTCAGCACCGCCGGTCACCGCGGCTGCGGCCGTGATGGTGGTGATCTTCGCGATGTTCACGCTGTTGCCGACGCCGGAGATGAAGCAGCTCGGTGTCGGGCTCGCCGCGGCAATCGCTCTCGACGCGACCGTTGTTCGCGGCATTCTCGTCCCTGCTGCCCTACGCCTGCTGGGGGCGAGCGTGTGGAAGCGCTCACTCGACGGCGCGGGCCATCACTGATCACGAAACCGGCCGATCGCACCACGGACAGGAGCTCGACAAGGATGGCGACCGTAGCGGCATGTACCCGACGACTCGCCGTGGGACTGCTCATGACTCTGACCTTCCTCCTCGGGCTCACGCCCGGTCCTGCTGCGGCAGTAACACTCTCGAACACCGATCTGCAGAATGCAGTGGACGAGTGGGCGGCCGAGATCGGAGCCCCGGGAATGTCGGTCCAGGTTCTGGACTCGGACACGGTGGTGGGGGAAGCATCGAACGGTGTCGACGGCAACGGCGAGCCCGTCGATGCCTCGACACCGTTCGTGTGGGGCTCGGTGTCCAAACAATTCACGGCGGCCACCGTCCTCGGGCTGGAACGGCAGGGTGTACTCGACGAGTCGACGCCCGTCGTGGACATCGTCCCGGGAGCACGGAACATGCTGGGCGACCCGGCAACGTCAGTCGGCGACCTGATGCACCACACCAGTGGCTTGCCGCACGACATCACCGTCACCGACGATTGGTCCCGGCGTGGCTCGGCCGTCGACGCAATTGCGACCATCCCGCAGCCGGTGGGGACGACCGAACGTGGATCGTTCCGCTATTCGAGCCTGAACTACATGCTCCTGCAGGCAGTGGTCGAGACCGTGACCGGTGAGTCGTTCGCCGATGCACTCGACGCCCAGGTCCTCTCGCCCGCAGACACCTCCGCCATCACCGATCCGGAACAGTTCACCGACGACGTTCCACCGGGCCATGTGCCGTTTTTCGGCTCGGCGCGACCCATCGACGTAGGAGTGGATTCGGCGGGTCTGGGCTACGGCTACCTCGCGGGCTCCACGGGCGATCTCGGACGGTACGCATCATGGCGACTGAGTCGGCTGCAGGGCGGCGAGGACACGGCTCCCGAGGTCGACACCGGCGAGGGCACCGAGTACGGCGACGGTCTGTTTCACGAGAAGATCGCAGGCCAGGACGTGTGGTGGCATTCCGGAGCCGTCCCCGGCTACTACGCCTACGTTGCATTCGTACCCGCCCTGGACAGAGCAATGGTGTTGGCCACCAATCGATACGGTGAAATCGAAGCAGAACATATCGCTGCGGTAGGAAGAAATCTCACCACGCTCGTCATCGACGGGTCGACCACAGGACTACCGTCGTCGTCGGCTCCGATGGTGCTGGGTACCATTTTCGCGGCCGTGGCTGTCCTGCTCGCCATCGTCGTCTGGGTAACCGTTCGGCTGTTCACGGGGCAGGTGCGACAGCGTTCGCTCGGTGGTGCCGCACTTCGGATCGCGATCACCACGGTGTTGGGCGGGTCGGTGCTGATCGGTGCCTACATCGGGGTGCCGACGATCGTCGGTGCGTCACTGTCCGTCATGGCGCTGTGGGCACCCGACGTCACCCTGGCGTTCTGGATTCTGCTCGGCACGGTGTTTCTCGCATCTGCACTGGTGGTGACCGATCAGGTGGTCAACTACGGTCGAATTCGGCAGACCTGATCGGTCGGACGAACCCACACGGACGAACTGCTCCCCGGCCGCAGGGCCGGGGAGCAGCGTCGGTCGAGGTGGTCCTACTTGGCGGAGACGCGGACCAACTTCTTGTTCACGAACTCGTCCATGCCCCACGGTCCCAGCTCACGGCCGACGCCGGAGCGCTTGACGCCGCCGAACGGCAGGCCCGGCAGGGTGGTGCCGTGCTCGTTGACGAAGGCCATACCGACCTCGAGCTGCTCGGCCACGTCGCGGGCCTTGTCCAGATCGGCGCTCCACACCGAGCCGCTCAGGCCGTAGGCGGAGGAGTTCGCCAATTCGATTGCCTGCTGCGGGCTTTCGACCTTGTAGATCACTGCGGCCGGTCCGAACAGCTCTTCGCTGTACGCACGCATGTCGGGGGTGACGTCGGTCAGCAGCGTGGGCTGCACGAAAGCACCCGGTCCGTCGATCTTCTTGCCGCCGGTGAGCAGTGTCGCGCCCTTGGCGACGGCGTCGTCGATCTGCTCGATCAACGTGTCGGCCGCTGTCTGTGACGACAGTGGGCCGAGCGTGGTGTTCGCGTCCAGCGGGTCGCCGGTCTGCACGGCCTCGAACGAGGCGGTGAGCTTGGTGACGAAGTCGTCGTAGTGCTCCTCGGCGACGAGGATGCGCTTGGCGGCGTTGCAGGCCTGACCTGCGTTGGAGAGTCGCGCCCTGGTCGCGGACTCGACTGTTGCATCCATGTCGTCGGAGTCGAGCATGATGAACACGTCCGATCCGCCCAGCTCCAGGACGACCTTCTTGAGGTTGCGTCCTGCTGTTTCGGCGACGGACGTTCCGGCTCGCTCGCTACCGGTGAGCGAGACGCCCTGCACGCGTGGATCGGCGATCATGTCGGCGATCTGCTCGTTGGTCGCGAAGATGTTGATGTACGCGTCCTGGGGGAGTCCGGCCTGCTGGAAGATCTCCTCCATCAGCAGCGCCGACTGCGGGCAGTTGGGTGCGTGCTTGAGCAGAATCGTGTTGCCCACCATCAGGTTCGGGCCGGCGAACCGAGCCACCTGGTAGCAGGGGAAGTTCCACGGCATCACGCCGACGAGCGCGCCGACCGGCTTGCGCTGCAGCACAGTGTCTTCCGCACCGGGTACGTCGAGCTTCTCGTCCTCGAGCAGAGCGGGGCCGTTGTCGGCGTAGTAGCGGTAGATGTTCGACGACAGCTCCACCTCACCCTGGGATTCGGTGAGTGGCTTGCCCATTTCGAGTGAGATGGTCCTGGCCAGCTCGTCGGAGCGTTCGGTGTAGAGGTCGGCGACCTTGTGCAGAATTTCGGCGCGATGCTTCGGTGAGGTCTTGCGCCACGTCCGGAATCCGGCGTCTGCGTCGGCGAGCGCGCGCTCGACACCGGCCGAGTCGAGGGTTTCGAATTCCTTGACGGTTGTGCCGTCGGCGGGATTGACAGTCTTGTAGGTCGTCATGATTCGTTCAACGGTCGGGGAGGGGTCTGTTGTTCCAATTCGGGCAAATCGGATGCTCCGACGGTGGTCAGGGGCGGATCGAGGAACGCTGCGAAAACCTATGAGCGCCCTACTGGTCGGTAACTTGGAATCGCAGGTGGAGTGATACCCCACTGCCCCGCACATCGGCGGGTTCAAAGATTAAAGTCGACGGTGGACGCATCCAAAAGACGACGTTGAAACTGAGGCAAAGGCGAAACATGACAGCGAAGAAGCCGACCATCATCTATACCCTGACCGACGAGGCGCCGATGTTGGCGACTCACGCGTTTCTGCCGGTCATACGTTCTTTCGCCAGCGCGGCCGAGATCAACGTCGAGTCGAGTGACATCTCCGTTGCCAACCGCATCCTCGCCGAGTTCCCCGATTACCTGAACGAAGACCAGCGAGTGACCGACAACCTCGCCGAGCTGGGCAAGCTGACTCAGCTGCCCGAGACCAACATCATCAAGCTGCCGAACATCAGCGCATCGGTGCCGCAGTTGCTCGCTGCCGTCAAGGAACTGCAGGACAAGGGCTACGCGATCCCCGACTTCCCCGGCAACCCGAAGACCGACGAAGAGCGCGAGATCCGCGACCGGTACACCAAGTGCCTCGGCAGCGCGGTCAATCCTGTTCTGCGTGAGGGTAACTCGGACCGCCGTGCACCCAAGGCGGTCAAGGAGTTCGCCCGCAAGCACCCGCACTCCATGACCGAATGGTCGATGGCGTCACGCACCCACGTCGCGCACATGCGCGAGGGCGATTTCTACCACGGAGAGAAGTCGACGGTCGTCGACGGAGACCGTGAGATCAAGATGGAACTGCTGCCCGCGGACGGCGAGCCGATCGTGCTCAAGGAGAAGGTCTCGCTCACCGACGGTGACGTGATCGACTCGATGTTCATGAGCAAGAAGGCGCTCCTCGACTTCTACGAGGAGCAGATGCAGGACGCCTACGAGACCGGCGTCATGCTGTCCCTCCACGTGAAGGCCACGATGATGCGGGTATCGCACCCCATCGTGTTCGGCCACGCCGTTCGCGTGTTCTACAAGGACGCGTTCGCCAAGCACAACGAGATCTTCGAAGAGCTGGGCGTCAACGTCAACAACGGCCTGTCGGACCTGTACGCCAAGATCGAGACACTCCCGGCGTCCAAGCGTGACGAAATCATCGAAGACCTGCACAAGTGTCACGAGACCCGTCCGGAACTCGCGATGGTCGACTCCGCCCGCGGAATCTCGAACTTCCACTCGCCCAGCGACGTCATCGTCGACGCATCGATGCCCGCGATGATCCGCGCCGGCGGCAAGATGTGGGGAGCCGACGGTCGTCCCAAGGACACCAAGGCCGTCAACCCCGAGTCGACGTTCTCCCGGATCTACCAGGAGATGGTGAACTTCTGCAAGACCAACGGACAGTTCGATCCGACGACGATGGGCACCGTCCCCAACGTCGGCCTGATGGCGCAGAAGGCCGAAGAGTACGGCTCGCACGACAAGACCTTCGAGGTACCGAAGGCAGGCGTCGCCAACATCACCGATATCGCCACCGGCGAGGTACTGCTCACGCAGACCGTCGAAGAGGGCGACATCTGGCGTCTGTGCATCGTCAAGGACGCGCCGATCCAGGACTGGGTCAAGCTCGCCGTGACACGCGCCCGTGAGTCCGGAATGCCGGTCGTCTTCTGGCTCGACCCGTACCGCCCGCACGAGAACGAGCTCATCGGCAAGGTGCGCACGTACCTTAAGGATCACGACACCGAGGGCCTCGACATCCAGATCATGTCGCAGGTTCGCGCAATCCGGTACACGATGGAGCGTCTGGTCCGCGGACTCGACACCATCTCCGCGACCGGCAACATTCTGCGCGACTACCTCACCGACCTGTTCCCGATCCTCGAGCTCGGCACCAGCGCCAAGATGCTCTCCATCGTTCCTCTGATGGCAGGCGGCGGACTGTACGAAACGGGTGCGGGTGGCTCGGCTCCCAAGCACGTCAAGCAGCTCATCGAGGAGAACCACCTGCGCTGGGACTCGCTCGGCGAGTTCCTGGCTCTGGCAGTGAGCCTCGAAGACCTCGGCACCAAGACCGGCGACGTCAAGGCGACCATCCTCGCCAAGGCACTCGACGCCGCCACCGGCAAGCTGCTCGAGAACAGCAAGGGCCCGTCGCGCTCGACCGGTGAACTCGACAACCGCGGCAGCCAGTTCTACCTCGCCCTCTACTGGGCCGAGGAGTTGGCCGCACAGACCGAGGACACCGAACTGGCCAAGCACTTCGCCGCACTGGCGAAGACGCTGTCGGAGAACGAAGACAAGATCGTCTCCGAGCTCAACGAGGTCCAGGGCAAGGCAGTCGACATCGGCGGCTACTACTACCCGGACCCCGAAGCCACCGCTGCAGTGATGCGTCCGTCCAAGACCTTCAACGAGGCTCTGGAGTCGTTCAAGCTGTAGTTTCTCTGGCTCACCCCCATCGAATGAATGGTCCATTCACGCGCTCAGACGTACTGAATGGGCCATTCATTCGTATTGGGGTGCACCAGAATTCGGTCCACCACCCACCCCGTTCGGAGCCGGCCCCGCCCACCCCGTTCGGATCAATGTGACTTTCACGCGCTCAGACGTACTGAATGGACCATTCATGCGTTACGGGGCGGCACCAAGATGTCGAGAAACGCCGTACAGCTCGCACTGTGGCGACGCCCTGGCAGTTGGACAACGGAGATCGTGCGATGGATCGTCGGCTCGATGGGCAGGTAGACGAGGCTCGCGAACGACATCATCGGCACCACCAATTCCGGGATGACGGTGATGCCGAGTCCCGCCGCGGTCAGGCCCGCCACCGCGGCCACGTTGTGTGCCTGAACCGACGGTCCGACGTCGACTCCGGCGTTTTCCAGTGCCAGTCGCACGTGCGACGCGATGCTCGATTCCGGGCCGAAGGCTATGAACGGCTCGTCGGCGAGGTCGGTCCATCTCAGGCTCTTGCGCTGCGCCAGAGCGTGATTCGACGGTAGTGCGCACACGAATGCGTCGGTGCTGACTGTCGTACGCATCAAATCGTTCGCTCGCCCCGAGGCAGCAACCACCGCGAAATCCACGGAACCGTCACGTACGGAGGCCACTACGTCGTCGCGCAGGCCGTCCCTGATGTGCACTGAGACATCGGGATGGCTGTCGCGGAATCCGACGATGTACGGCGGGAGGAACGTCGCCGCGATCGACGGTAGGCACGCGATGGTGACGGTTCCGCGGTCGCCCGAGACGAAGCGCCCGATCTGCTCCAGGCCGTCATCGAACTCGAGCAAGACCCGACGGGCATAGGCCGTCACGTCGTGTCCATCACCGGTGAGGTCGACGCTGCGGGTGGTGCGTACGAACAGTCGCACGCCCAGGCGGCGCTCCGCCTCGGCGACCGTGCGACTGAGGTTTGGTTGTGAAACCCCGAGGGACGCGGCCGCCGAGGTGAAGCTCGCGAGATCGGCCAGCGCCACGATGGCCCGTAGGTGTGCGATGCCGAGATTGATGCTCACAGCGAATGAATCTATACCCAACTGATGTTGGACTGCGTAAGTGATCTGCACAACACTCGACGTATTCGATGAAGGAGATCACATGCTGTCGCTGCTCGGCTTCGGGACGATTGCCGTCATCCTGCTGCTGTTGTTCACCCAACGCGTCGCGGCCATCGTTGCGCTCGCGGGTGTCCCACTCGCTGCTGCGTTCCTGGCCGGCAACTCACCGTCCGAGGTGGCAGGGTTCGTCAAGGACGGGCTGGGTGGCGTGGTGGGCGTCGCGGCCATGTTCCTGTTCGCGATTGTCTTCTTCGGGATCATGCGCGACGCAGGTCTGTTCGATCCCATCATCGCCCGCATCGTGCGCTGGGCAGGTAGCGCCCCGCCGACCGTCGCAGTCGCGACCACTGCCCTCGCCGTGGTGGCTCACCTCGACGGTGCCGGCGCAACCACGTTCCTGATCGCAGTCCCCGCCATGCTGCCGATCTACGAACGTCTCGGTATGAGCAGACTCGTTCTGGCCACCTGCGTCGGTCTCGGTGCCGGAGTGATGAACATGGTCCCCTGGGGTGGTCCGACTGCTCGCGCTGCAGCAACTGTGGGTGTCGACGCCAACGAACTGTGGGTCCCGCTGATTCCTGCTCAGATCGTCGGGGTCGTGTTGGCACTGGGTGCTGCCTACTACCTGGGTCGGCGTGAGCGGACCCGTCTGGCCAAGGTTGCCGCGGGCGATGCGTCGGCCGTCGTGGAGGAGTCGACGGCGCGAGTCGCCGAACGCGTATCCGTGGGATCCGGGGATACCGGATCCGCGGTCGGTGACGCGAACGAGGACCCCGGCAGCCCGTCGACCGGCGCGGACGATTCGGACGTTCCGGCAACCGCGTCGAGTGACCGAGCGCTGCTGCGGCCGAAGTTGTTCTGGGTCAACGCCTTCCTGGTAGTCGCGACGTTGGCTGCGTTGATCGCCGCCGTCGCCCCTCCGGAAACCTGCTTCATCATCGCCACTATCGTGGCGCTCCTCGTCAACTACCGCGGAATGAAAGCACAGTCCGCCCGCATCGAGGCCCACGCTGTCGGCGCGATGCTGATGGTCGGCACGTTGTTGGCTGCAGGGGTACTACTCGGTGTGCTCGACGGCAGCGGCATGATCGAGTCCATGGCGGTCAGCGCAGCGAATGCCATTCCGGACGCAATGGCCCCCGCCTTGCCGCTCATCGTCGGCGTGTTCGCCGTCCCGATGAGCCTGATCTTCGGACCGGACGCCTACTACTTCGGCGTGCTGCCGGTCCTCATCGAGGTGGGTGACCAGTTCGGCGTCAGCGCAATCGATCTGGCGCAAGCCTCGATCATCGGTGAGGAAACGGTCGGATTTCCGATCAGCCCGATGACCGGCGCGTTCTACCTTCTGGTGGGTCTCGCGAAAGTCGACATCGGCAGGCACATTCGGCACACGCTGGGGTGGGCGTGGCTGATCAGTCTCGGCATGCTCGGCGTTGCCATGGCCACCGGCGCGATCCCCCTGTGGTCGTCATGAGTCGCGACGGAACGATCCGGCTCGGGGCCGGAGCAGGCTTCGCCGGCGACCGCATCGACCCGGCACAGGTCTTGGCTGAGCGCGGTGAGCTCGACTATCTCATCTTCGAGTGCCTCGGTGAGCGGACGGTTGCAACCGGGCAAGCCCGAAAATTGCTCGATCCCAAAGCGGGCTACGACCCTCTGTTGGCAGCGCGGATGCGTGCAGTTCTCGGGGCGACGACGGAGCAGGGCATCACCGTCGTCACCAACTCCGGAGCCGCGAATCCTGTTGCGGCAGCCGCGGTCGTCGCGCAGGTGGCGGAGCAGGTGTGCTCGCGTTCGGTGCGCGTCGCTGCTGTCACCGGCGACGACGTGCTCGACGCGGTGCGTCGCATCGATCCGGTGGTGTGGGAGACCGGACGCCCGCTGTCGGAGCATTCCGAGGAACTGGTGTCGGCCAACGCGTATATCGGGACCGATGCGGTACTGCCCGCACTCGACGTCGGTGCCGACGTGATCATCACGGGCCGTCTCGCCGATCCGGCGCTGTATCTCGCACCTCTGATGCACGAATTCGGTTGGGCCGGGCAGGATTGGGAGACACTCGGTGCAGGGACAGCCGTCGGGCATCTTCTCGAATGCGCGGGCCAACTGACCGGTGGCTACTTCGCCGACCCGGTCACCAAGCCGGTGCAGGGTTTGGCGAATCTGGGTTTTCCGTTCGGCGACGTATATGCCGATGGCACAGCAGAATTCGGCAAAGTCGACGGCACCGGCGGGGAGCTGACGCGTCGAACGTGCGCCGAGCAGCTGCTCTACGAGGTGGGCAATCCCGCCAGGTATTTGACGCCGGACGTGACCGCCGATTTCACCGGAGTCTCCTTCGAGACCGTCGGACCCGATCGGGTGGCGGTGTCGGGGGCGACGGGCAGTACCCGGCCCGAGGAGCTGAAAGTGACCCTCGGATTCCGCGGCGGTTGGCTCGGTGAGGGGCAACTCAGCTACGCCGGGCCGCACGCGCTGCAACGCGCCGAGCTCGCCGGAGAGATTGTGCAGCAACGACTGTGGGAGGTGCACGGCATTCCGGCAGAGAATGTCGGCATCGAGTACATCGGGGCGGGTGCGGCATTCCGCGGACTTGCTGCCCCAACCGATGTCCCCGAAGTGCGATTGCGCGTCACGGCAAAGGTGCCCAACGCGGAGACAGCCTCGTTGGTGGGGTGGGAAGTCGAAAGTCTGTACACCAACGGCCCGGCCGGGGGAGGTGGCGCACGGAGCAGCAGCGCCGAGGTTCTTGCCATCAGATCGTGTCTCATTCCACGTGCACAGGTAACGACCGCTGTACACACCACGGAGGTGACGGTATGACGACTGTCGACGATCTCGCCGACGTGCGAACCGGGGACAAGGGCGACACCCTGATCCTCGCTGTCTTCCCGCGGACAGACCAACACTACGAGCTACTGGCCCGCGAACTGACTGTAGATGCCGTCGCCACGCATTTCGCACCGCTGGTCACCGGAGACGTGCGCCGCACTGCAATGCCTCTGGTCTCCGGGTTGGTGTTCGAGCTACCCGGCGTGCTCGGTGGGGGAGTGACGGGTAGCCCGGTGCTCGACGGTCACGGAAAGTGTCTGAGCTACCACCTGCTGAGTATGGCTGTGGGCGAGCAGATCTAGCCGAGTTGCTCGACCTCGGCGTCGGGCAACACCGGCAGCGCAACCGGATACAACTGGAAACTTCCGCTCATTCCCTTGAGTTCGACGTCGCGGGGCGTTCCGAGAGTCAGATCATGCGCCGCGCCGATTGCATTGCGCACCGGTTCGCTGACCAGAATTTCACCGCCGTCGGCCTGTCCGGCGACGCGTGCGGCCATAGCGACGTTGAGTCCGAAGAGGTCGTCGCCGCGTCGCACGGAACTGCCCACGTGTACGCCCATGCGTACGCGGATGCGGTCCCAGCGGTCGGGGTTCTTCAGCAACGCCTCTTGGACTTTCACCCCGCAGCGCACCGCTTGGGCAGGGTCGGAGAAGGCGATCATGTAGCCGTCGCCTTGGCTCTTGACCACGTGACCTCCGTGGTCGTCGACGTGTTTGCGGATCAGCTTGTTGTGCTTCTCGAGCAGCTTCACCCAGCCGCGGTCGCCGAGTTCCTCGTTGCGTGCGGTGGATCCTTCGATGTCGGAGAACATCACGACGATGTCGCCGTCGGCCGTCATGCGCGCCAAGTCAGGGCGTTCGACCTTGGCCCAGCCGGCGAGGTCTTCGACGGAGTTGCGGACCGTTGCGCCGAAACCCTTGTTGATGAGTAAGTCCGTCGTGTGAAAGGCGGTTCTGATCGCGAAGGGGACCAGGCCTCGTCGCTTACGCCGTTGTTGCGATTCGGCAAGCGCACGGTCCAGGGCACGGCGTGTGCTGCCGAGCTTTCGACGCGAGACGATCAAGACCACGCCGAGAGCGATGATGGCGGCGAGTTCGACTCCGGCAACTATCCACAGGATCACGTCGCTCATCCTTGCCTGTCGGCCGCATCCGTGGGTGCGCAACCGACCGCGAAGTGCCGTCGATACGCCGTCGGGGTCACCGCGAATGCCGAGCGGAAGTTCTGACGCAATGTGACGGGGCTACCGAATCCGCACAGCGTCGCGATGTTCTCGATACTGCGATCGGTGGTTTCGAGCAGGCTCCGAGCTTCCTCGAGTCGTTTGTCCAGCACCCAGCGAGCGGGGGTGGACCCCGTCTCGAGCTGAAACTGGCGGATGAAGCTGCGTCGGCTCATGCGCGCGCGTTCGGCCAGTCGCTCGATGGGCAACGGCTCGTCCAGTCGTTCGAGTGCCCAGCTCTGTACGTCGGCGATCGTGGTGTCTCCGGCTGCTTCGACGACCGGACGTTCGATGTACTGCGCTTGCCCGCCGTCGCGATGGGGTGCGACCACCAGGCTGCGAGCCACCCGCGTCGCCGCAGCCGAACCGAGGTGCTTGCGGACGATGTGGAGGCAGGAATCGATCGACGACGCAGTGCCCGCAGAGGTCATCACGTCACCGTGGTCGATGTAGAGCACGGACTCGTCGACGCCGGCGTGCGCGTTTCGTTCCCGCAGCTCGGGCATTTTCGTCCAGTGTGTGACGGCGGGGCGGCCGGCGAGCAATCCGGTGTCTGCGACGGCAAACGAACCGAGACACAGACCCGCGATTTCCGCGCCTCGCGTATGCGCTCCGCGAAGTGCGTTCGAGAAGTCGGTACCTATGTGCGGCAACGACTCCGGCCAGGACGTCACGATGACGATGTCGGCCCAGTCGACGGTATCGGGCCCAGCGATCCCGCCGACCGGAAACCCCTCCTCGGTGCGGATCGACCCGGCTTCGTCGGACCACACCCGCGTCTCCCAGTCCGGTGCGAGCCCGAGTCGGGTCACCTCGCCGAACACCATCAGCGGCGCAGCGAGGTGGAACATCGTGATGCCATCGAACGCGTAGAGCGCGATGCGCATGGCTGACTCCGATCTCGAACGTTGGCGCAAATCCATCGAAAGTATGCATCCGTGCCACTCGTGCTCGCAAGGCCGCCACCGCAGGATGAGAAGCGACCGAGATCGCCAGTCGAAGGAGAACACCATGACCGCACCGCGCAGAGCCTTGATCGTCATCGACGTTCAGCAGGAGTACTTCGAGGGTGTGTTGCAGATTCAGTACCCGCCCCGCGACGAGTCGTTGGCCAACATCGTTCGCGCGATCGAAGCGGCTGCGGCGCAGGATCTTCCCGTCGCGATCGTCCAGCACGAAATGCCCGAGGGCGCGCCCGCATTCGTCAAGGGCACCCCGACGTACGAGCTGCACCCCGATATTCAGGCGCTCGTGCAGCCGTCCTTCGAGCGGGTCGAGAAGAAGTACAGCAGCGTGTTCGCCGGAACCGGCATCGCGAAGTGGCTGCAGGGCAACGACATCGACACCGTCACCATCGTCGGATACATGACCAACAACTGCGACCTCGCCTCCAGCGCCGACGCCGAGGTCCTTGATTTGACCGTCGAGATCCTGGCCGACGCCACCGGCGCGATCAATCTGTCGAACGAGGCGGGCACTGTGTCCGCCGAACAACTGCACAAGGCTTTGATGGTGCTCCTGCAGTCGAACTTCGCGGCGGTAGCGACGACGGATCAGTGGATCGACGCCGTCAAGAACGGAAACGAGCTCACCGCAAACAATCTGGTGGTCTCCGCGGCTCAGGGCAACGACGCGGTGGCCTGAGCTTCTACACTTTCCACGTGACTGCGCGGGCGATTACCGATCGGACTCTCGGTGCATGGGTGATCAAGTGCAATCCGCACAAGACCGATCTCGCACCGATGGTCCAAGCTGGACGTGCGCACGAGCACTGGTGCGTCGCTGACAACTACCGAACGCGTCTGATGGCACCTGGTCATCCGGTGCTGTTCTGGGTCAGTAGTCATCCGAGACGCGGAATCTGGGGTGCCGGTCGGTTGACCGGCACCCCGGTCCCCGGCCCGCAGTGGAAGATCTCGACGAACATCGCCTTGTTCGACGAGCCGATCCTCGCGTCGGATATTCGGTCCGTCGCATCGTTGTCGAATCTCGAGGTGTTTCGCTCGCCGCAGCAATCGAATCCGTCCTGGCTCGACGCGTCCGCGTGGGCGTCGATCCGACCGATGCTGCCTCTCGAATGATGTGATGGCGGTATGGCACTGGAAGACGAGCCGACGCAGCACGGGATGTTGGATGTCGGGGACGGTCAACGCATCTACTGGGAGCAATGGGGTCCGTCCGATGGCGTGCCGGCGGTCTACCTGCACGGTGGACCAGGCGGGACCCTGAATGCCAGTCAGTTTCGTCGCCACTTCGACCTGACCCGTGTTCGCGCAGTCGGGTTCGAGCAGCGCGGGTGTGGCCGGTCCACCCCGCACGCGTCCGATCTTTCGACGTCGTTGGCCAACAACACCACTGCGCACCTGATCGCCGATATCGAAGCCCTGCGTGAGCACCTCGGTGTCGAGGCCTGGATCGTCAACGGCGCGTCCTGGGGATCCACCCTCGCCATTGCCTACGCCCTCGCACATCCGGCGCGTGTCCTCGGCGTCGTTCTCGTCGCGGTCACCACGACCGGCCGTGAGGAGGTCGACTGGATCACCGAGGGCGTCGGCGCGATCTTCCCCGAAGCCTGGGATCGGTTCGCAACCTTCGCCGAGCAGTCGGGCGTCGGCTATCGACGGAGCCAGGGCCGAATCGTCGACGCGTACGCCCAACTGTTGAATTCGCCCGATCTCTCGTTGCGCGACAATGCATCCCGAGAATGGGCATTGTGGGAAGACGTCCACATATCGATCGGCACCGGCGGTATGAGACGCGATCCCAGGTGGGAGGATGACCGGTTTCGTCTGGCTTTCGTGCGACTGGCCGCGCACTACTGGTCGCACGACGGGTTCTGCGATCCGCCTCTGCTCGATCGCGCCGACGGTTTGCGTGATGTCCCGGGTGTCCTGATCCACGGCCGAAAGGACATCTCGGGACCCGCTGTCACGCCGTGGCGTCTGCATCGACGTTGGCCCGGGTCGACACTCGTCGTCGATGAGGGGGACGGGCATGGGGGCAGGTCCATGGCGGCGCGCTGGGACGCTGCGAACGATGCATTGACCAACCGGGCCCTGCAGGAGCCGAATGGTGCATGATCGAGAGGTGACTTCCTTCCCGATCATCGACCTGACTCCCGACGAGTTGCTGACCACGACTCGCACCGTTCGCAAGCGCCTGGACCTGACGCGGCCGGTGCCGATGGAGCTGATCAAGGAATGTCTCGAGATCGCTCTGCAGGCACCGTCCGGCTCGAACAAGCAGGGTTGGCAGTGGATCGTCGTCACCGATCCTGATCTTCGGGCTCGCATCGGTGCGATCTACGGCGAACTGTTCACCGCGTATCAGGCGTCCAAGCATTCCGCGTCGGCGCTGTTCGCAGACGACCCGGAACGCGCCTCGGTGCAGAAGCGCGTCGGAGACAGTGCGAGCTGGCTCGGCGAGCACATGGGTGAGGTGCCGGTGCTGCTGATTCCGTGCATCCAGGCCGGTAAGACCCTCCCGGCCGGAAATCAAGCCGGTCTGTGGGGCTCACTCCTGCCCGCTGTGTGGAACTATGCCCTGGCTGCGCGGGCGCGTGGTCTCGGAACGGCCTGGACGACAATCCATCTCGCCAAGGAAAGAGAGATCTCTGAGCTGCTCGGCATCCCCGAGGACTTCCATCAGGGTGCGCTGATTCCCACGGCGTACTACACGGGTGAGACGTTCAAGGTCGCTCCGCGGGATCCGATCGAAACGGTGCTGCACGTTGACCGCTGGTGATCTACGGGCAGCCCGTCCCAATCCCGGTAGCGTCGAATGGCAACTACCTGGGCAGCCCCATCCTGTACTGCAGGGCGTAGGCCAGCTTGCCTGGTTTGTCGTCCGAGTACGGTGCCGAGAGCTTTCCGAATTCTCCCTTGCCGGCTGCCTTACCGTCGTTCCACGCGTTCAGCGCGCCGAGTTCCGCTGCAGTTCGGCCACTGTCGATCACCGCGTCTTTGGGAGCCGCGACCTGTGCACGCGACACCGCCTCGACGGTGCTGAGGTAGCTCGTCAGGTTGTTGCTGTCCCAGCCGCTGATGTCGACGGCACCCGAGTCGCGAACCCATGCACCCCAATAGAATTCCTGGAAGGGGATGGTTCCGGGGGTGAAGCCGATGTCGCGGGCGAAGTACGTCAGGCTGCGGTATCTGTCGTTCTGGAACTTGGCGAGGCCGACTCCCGACGGGAGTTGTTCCACCGGAACCTCGTTGCCGTCGACGTCGTAGTTCCACACCCACTTCTCGGCCTTCATCCGTGCCCAGAAATCGGCTGTGCTCAGGTCACTGAGGTTCGCGACCACCCGCAGGCGAAGGTGCAGATTCGGTCCACCGTCGGCCGTTTCGTAGAAGGAAGTCAGCGTGTGGTGACCGTCGGTCAGGTACGGCACGCCGCCCGGACCGATGACGACAGTCTTCATGGGCGCGATGGTGTCCGGCGTTTCCCGACCGACGGGGACGGTGCAGGTGAACGACGACGGATTGTCCAGTCGTGCATCGGGCAACGCCGACGCGGCCTCTTCCTGGCCGTTGGCCTCGCACCAGTCGTCGAACTTCTTGTTGATCTCGTCTTTGCCGAGTGTGTATCGCCCGAGCTTGTAGTACACCTCGTCGTATCCGAGCGAGGGTTGTGTCGCACGCACTTCGCCGATCGGCAGGTCGAGAAGCTCACCCGCTTCGGCGCATCGGTAGCCGAGGCCTGCCGACGATCCGGAGGGAAGCAGGTCAGCGACCTGACACAGCGGCGACGCTGCCCGTGCCGGCGCGGCCGTGGCAACGCTGGTCATCGACGCGGATACGACAGAGATCAATGCGAGCGTGCCCAGCAGGGCTGCTCTACGACGCGTGACCATTCGGTGAAACTCCTCTGAGTTCGAGTGAAGTTCTCCGAGAGTGCAGCCCGTGGGTCACCGGTCGATGTCGCAGAGCCGAACCGGAGGTGTTCGAGAGGTGAACGCAGCGCGCCGGTCAGCGATCCTCGCGCAACATCGCGTACACGAGCGTGTCGGTCCATTCGCCCTTGCACCACCAGTTCTGCCGGAAGTGAGCTTCCCGTCGCATCCCGACCCGCGCGGCCAGTCGGGCAGAGGCGTCGTTCCGGCCGTCCAGCTGTGCGCTGACGCGGTGGATCTGGGGTAACGAGAACACGTGCTCGATCAAGGCGGTGACCGCCTCGGTGGCGTACCCGCGGCCCGCAACGTCGGGGGAGAACGTCCAGCCGAGTTCGACGAGAGCCGGGGAACCGTCGACCAACCACGCCTCGACATTTCCCACCACCATTCCCTCGTGCTCGGCGACCATCGCGAGTGCTTGGGTGTGCAGTCCGATTCGCTTCATCCGTTTGCCCACCGCAGCAACCGCATCGGTGTGTGTCCACGCTTCGTGGAGCAGATAGCGGCAGACTTCCGGGTCGCTGTAGTAAGTGAGGATCCTGTCCGCATCGGCGGGTTCGTACAGACGAAGGGTCAGGCGCTCGGTGTGGATGGGCTCGACGGTCATATGTCCGATTCTGCCCGACTTGTATTCACGCTGATTCGAACCCTGGTCCAGGACCCGACGTGTGATGGATGGTGGTGAGTCGAACCTGCCCGCACTCAACCGGAAGGCCTGTACCCATGGTCATGACGTCGTATGCCGCTCCCGCGGGACCCGTGGACGTGAGCGACAGCGATGCCTCCGACATCGGCTCCACACCCGTCTCGCCGAAAGGGTCTGCGTGGCAGCGGTACCGCTGGACCGTCGTGCGGGCTTTGTCGCCGGTCGTCCTCCTTGTTCTGTGGCAGATCGCCAGCGCTGCCGGAGTTCTCTCCGAACGAGTGCTGCCTGCACCGTCACTGATCTTCGATGCAGGTCTGGAGTTGCTGCGCAACGGTGAATTGGCCGACGCTCTGGCCATTTCCGGAACTCGCGTAGTCCAGGGACTCGTGCTGGGTGGGGTGATCGGGGTGGCGCTCGGAGCGCTCGTCGGACTGTCCAAACTTGCCGAGGCAACCGTCGACCCGCCGCTGCAGATGCTGCGCGCGCTACCGCACCTCGGTCTCATCCCGCTGTTCATCCTGTGGTTCGGAATCGGGGAGACTCCCAAGATCCTGCTCGTTGCTCTGGGAGTCGCATTTCCGTTGTACCTGAACACATTCTCGGCGATCCGCCAGATCGATCGCAATTTCCTCGACACGGCCGTCGTACTCGGTTTCTCGTGGCGTCAGCGGTTCACCACGATCATTGCGCCGAGCATCGCCCCGCAACTGCTGGTGGGACTTCGTCAGTCGTTGGCCATCGCCTGGTTGTCGCTGATCGTGGCCGAGCAGATCAACGCCGAATCCGGGCTCGGCTACATCATCAACAACGCGCGCGATTTCCTGCGTGTGGACACCATCATCTTCGGGCTCGTCGTCTACGCCCTGATGGGAATCGCCACCGACGGCATCGTCCGAATCCTCGAAAAACGAGCCCTCCGTTACCGATTGGATGCTTGATTCATGACTACGACGACGACCTCCGTCGCCACCCTGCGCGGAATCGACAAGTTCTACGGTGCCAGTCACGTGTTGAAGGGCGTCGACCTGTCGATCGAACGCGGCGAAATCGTCTCGCTGGTCGGACGATCCGGCTCCGGCAAGTCGACCATTCTCCGGGTCTTGGCGGGGCTGTCGACGGACCACACGGGGGAGCGGCACGTCACTGGGCATCCCGCGGTGGCGTTCCAGGAACCGCGGCTGTTTCCGTGGCGCTCGGTCCGGCAGAACGTGTCCTACGGGCTCAACACAGCCGGTGTGACGGGTAACGAGGCGTTGACTGCTGCGGATGCGACCCTCGACGAAGTCGGCCTCGCCGACAAGCGCGACGCATGGCCGATGACGTTGTCCGGCGGCCAAGCTCAGCGCGCCGCACTCGCCAGAGCATTGGTGGGCGAGCCGGAGCTGCTGCTGCTCGACGAACCGTTCGGCGCTCTCGACGCGCTCACCCGGCTGTCCATGCAGTCGCTGCTGCTCGACCTGTGGGGTCGGCACCGATTCGGCATCCTCCTGGTCACGCACGACGTCGACGAGGCAATTGTGTTGGGAGACCGGGTGTTGGTGCTCGACGGGGGTGGCGTGGCCGAGACCGTCACCATCGACCTGCCTCGTCCACGCGACCGAGGAACAGCCGGATTCTCTCGCATCCGCACTCATCTGCTCGGGGCGCTCGGCGTCCACTGAACCGATCGATTTCACCGAACTCATCGATTTCACTGATACGAAGGATCGTTCACGCATGTCGTCATACGCTCGTTCCCGATCGCTGCGCGCCGTCGGGATACTCGCTGCCCTGTCCCTGACGGTTGTCGGACTCACCGGCTGCGTCTCCCGCGGTAGCGACACCACTTCCACCGAAGCGCCCGAACTCGTCTCGAACGATCAGCTCGCCACCGTCACCCTCGACGTCGGCGACCAGAAGGGTGGCACCGAAGCCCTGCTTCGTGCGTCCGGTGAGTTGGACTCTGCGCCGTACGATGTCGCGTTCTCCACCTTCACCTCCGGCCCGCCGCAGGTGGAGGCCGCAACGGCCGGTCAGATCGACTTCGCGGTCACCGGCAACACACCCCCGGTGTTCGGAGTCGCAGCCAACGCGCGCATCAAGGTCGTCTCCGCCTACAGCAACGACGCGAGCGGGGATCAGATTCTCGTGCCGCCGGATTCGACTCTCGCCACGTTCGCCGACCTGCGCGGCAAGAAGATCGCCGTCGGCAAGGGAAGTTCCGCGCACGGCCATGTCCTGCTGCAGTTGCAGAAGGCAGGGTTGACCACCGATGACGTTCAGCTGGTCTTTCTTCAGCCAGCCGATGCGCTGACGGCGTTCACCTCGGGTGAGGTCGACGCCTGGGCGATCTGGGATCCCTTCACCGCGATCGCGCAGGTCCAGAACGGCTCGAAAACGCTCACCACCGCAGAGGGCGTCGCCAACGGCTACGGCTTCGGCATCGCCTCGCAGCAGGCGCTCGACGATCCCGCGAAGAACACTGCCCTGCAGGACTTCGTGGTTCGTCTGGCCAAGGCGTCCGCCTGGGCGAATGCCAACCCGGCCGAGTGGGCGGCGGCGTACTCCACGGCCGTCGGCATCGACCCTGCCGCCGGTGAATTGGCTCAGGGACGAAGCCAGCGACCCGCAATTGCGCTCGACAACACGGTGATCGAGTCCGAGCAGGCACTCTTCGATGCCTTCGTCGAGAGCGGAAGCATTCCCGGTGGCAACACGTTCGCGGACTTCGTCGACACGCGGTACGCCGACGCCACCGCCTCCACCAACTGATCACCCACCACGTCGTAGGAGTTCACTCGTGACCGCACGCATCTTCTGGTTCCTTCCCACCGCGGGCGACGGCCGTTCCATCGTCGGCGCCTCCCACGCATCCGGGAACCTCCGCGAACCCGCCGGGTTTCGTCGCCCGTCGCTGCGTTACCTCACCGAGGTGGCGCAGGCTGCGGACCGACTCGACTTCGAGGGCGTGCTGACTCCGACGGGAACCTGGTGCGAGGACGCGTGGCTGACCACGGCTGCTCTACTGCAGAGCACCCGACGGCTGAAGTTCCTCGTCGCCTTCCGTCCCGGCCTCACACCGCCCACGTTGGCGGCGCAGCAGGCGGCGACGTTGCAGCGCTTCTCGGAGGGACGGGTGTTGTTCAACATCGTCACCGGCGGCGACGACGTCGAGCAGCGTCGGTTCGGGGACTGGATAGACCACGATCGTCGCTACGCTCGCACCGACGAGTTTCTCGAACTCGTTCAACGCATCTGGACCGAGCCGTCGGTCGATCATAAGGGCGAGTTCTTCGAGGTGGCCGATGCACGGGTGTCCGAGGCACCGGATCCGTTGCCGGAGTTCTGGTTCGGTGGTTCGTCCGAGCCGGCTCTCGAGGTTGCGGCCAAGCGAGTGCAGACGTACCTGACGTGGGGCGAGCCGCCGGTCGACGCTCGCGCCAAGATCGAGAAGGTGCAGGCGCTCGCGGATGCCGAGGGCCGCAAGCTCACTTACGGCATTCGCCTGCACACCATCAGCCGTGACACGTCCGAGGAAGCCTGGGCCGTCGCACAGAAGCTTCTCGACGAGCTTCCCGAGGATCAGGTGTCCCAGGCTCACGTACTGCACTCGTCCTCGCAGTCCGAGGGGCAGCGCCGGATGGCCGCTTTGCACGGCGGCAGCAAGGATTCGCTCGAGATCTACCCGAACTTGTGGGCGGGTGTCGGACTCGTTCGCGGCGGAGCCGGGACGGCCCTGGTCGGTTCGCACGAGGAGGTCGCGGACCTGATCGGCGAATACCACGACGCCGGCTTCGACGAGTTCATCCTCTCGGGCTACCCGCACCTGGAAGAGGCGTATCACTTCGCCGAGGGTGTTCGACCGATCCTCGACGCCAGAGGAGTCACCGTTCCGGCCAGGTGATCTCGGCGGCGCAGGCGTCGCTCACACGGCCGTCGGCGCGAGAACGATGTCGAATTGCACTCTCGACCAGTTGTTTTCCCCGAGATCGCGACCGTCGGGGGTGCGGGTTCCGGCAGGCTGTTCCACGAAGTCCTTGATGAGCGAGTCCTTGACGCCGAACACCGAGTCGCGATCGAGCAGTTCGTCGCCGCGTACGAAGATGTGGGTGATCAGTGTCCGTTGACCCTCGGCGGTGACCATGAAATGCAGGTGCGATGCCCGCATCGGCGAGCGTCCTGCGGCGTCGAGCATCCGCCCGACGGGTCCGTCGAACGGGATGGGGTACGGAGTCGGGGTGAGGCCCCAGAACGCAAACTTTCCGTTCTCGTCGGAGAGCAGGTGACCGCGGGCGGCGACCCGTCCGTCGGAGTACTGGACGTCGTAGAAGCCGTCGTCGTCGGCCTCCCATACTTCGATCCGAGCATTCGCAACTGGGTCGCCTGCGATATCGGTGACGGTTCCCTCGACCCAGCAGGCCTGGCCCGGTGCGCCGTGGGAGATGTCCCCGCCCGACTCGATGGCGGGGGCGTCGTCGACGAAGAACGGACCGAACACCGTCGCCTCCGTCTCGCCTGCGATCGCTTCGTTGTTGACGGTCACGGTCTGCATCGAGGCCCCGAAAACGTCGGAGAGCAGGATGAATTCCTGACGTCGGTCATCGGTGATGTGACCGACCTCGGTGAGGAACTCGATGGCCGTGTTCCATTCGTCCTGCGTCAGCCGGACCTCTCGGATGAACGCGTGGAGATGCTCTGTCAATCCCGTGAGCAGTTCTCGCAGTCGTGGATCGGGGGTGTCGGCGAAACTGGCGACGACCTTGTCGGTCAGTGCCCGCTCCCGGCTGCTCTGCTCGGCGGAGATGTCGGTGCGACTGTCGATACCCATGTCAGCGGCCCTCGTTCTCGGAAGTCGTTCCGGCCCAGGCGTTACGGAGCAGTACCATGAGCGATTCAGCAGTGACCGGCCGCGGATTGGAGGCGGGAGCCGCGTCGAGAACGAGTGCGACGGCCTCATCCAGATCGGACTCGTTCATCCCGTAGTCGCGCAGCGCGGTAGGTGCTTCGAGTTCGGTTCGGAGCGACCACAGTCCCTCGACTGCAGTGCTGCTCCCGAAGGCACTCGCGATGCGCTGCTCGGCCGTCGGTGCATACGGAGCGTTGTATTCGAGTACGTGTGGCAGCACGATCGCATGGGTTTGGGCATGCGGCATGTTGTACGTGCCGCCGAGCACATGACAGATCTTATGGTGCAGTCCGGACCCTGCGGACGCGAAGGCGACCGCGGAAAGGTAAGCGCCGTACAGGGTTTGCTCATGGCCGGATTGGCTGGCGGAATCTCGTTTGATGTCTCGAAGTCCGCTGGACAGTGCAGTGATGGCCTCCACCGCGAGCGTCGAGTTGATCGGATCCGCGCGCGGAGCCCACATCGAGTCGACGGAATGCGCCAGAGCGTTGAGTCCCGACGCCACGCTCAACTCCACCGGAAGGGTCAACAGCGAGAGCACGTCGTAGATCACGGTGGTGGGGAGCACCCGCGCGTCGACGCCGGTGGTCTTGCGCGAGGACTCGGTCAGTCCCCACACGTTCGTGGCCTCCGAGCCCGCGTACGTGGTGGGAACGGCGACGATGGGGATACCGCTGGTGAGGGCGACGGCTTTCGCCAGGCCGGTGGTCGACCCGCCTCCGATGCTGACCAGCAGATCGATGTCGTGCTCGTGAGCTGCGGCTCGCGCCTTCTCCGCCGTCTCTATCGGAACATGCTGGACCACTTCGGAATACATCAGTCGCGGCTCGATCTCGCCGCACACCGAGTTGGCCAGATCGGTCTCGGCGGGGCCGGCGATCACCATGACGGAGGTGGCACCGAGTCGAGCGACCTCGGCAGCGAGATTCGATGCTGCTTTGCCTGCTCCGAACAGAACGCGTTGTGCGAGTGAATCGTGCTCGAATTCGAGCATCCGTGCCTCCGGTGTGTCAGTGAGCCGAGTGAGTGTCAGTGCGAGGGGCGCGGAGTCGGCTGGTAGGCGAGGAGCAGCCACTGGTCGTTCTCCTTGACCCACACGGCGATCGAGTTGTTCACCAGTTCCTTCTCGGTGCCGTTGGCGGTGATACTCGCGTTCATCTCACCGACCACCACTGCGGTGTCGCCCGAGACCAGAATGTCGTCGGTGGGGTGGTCGATGCGGTGGTAGACGTAGAAGCCCGAGGTGACCTTCTTCAGGTACGACTCGACGGTATCGCGGCTGCCGTCGGAGTGGGTGTAGACGAGGTTCGGGTGGCAGCAGCTGGTGAAGGCATCGAGGTCGCCGTCGACGATCGCCGTGTAGCGCTTGTTCTCGAGCTCGGAGATCGTGGCCTTGATGGCGTCGATGTCGAGTTCCTGTGCCTGTGTCATGGGTTCTCCTGAGAAGTCGAGCGGCCGCAGGTGTGCCGGTGGTGATGACGGTAGGCAGCCGGACGGTGAGTGTCAACTGTCACAGAACACTCTCGACCGTGACGAAACGGTCTTCCTGTACTTCAGTCGGTGCGAGAACGCCATATTTTTCGCCGAGTAAGTCCAGCTAGAGGCATCTGTATTCCCGGCAGAAGTGGCCCACAGCATTGCGTGCTTGACAAAGTGACCCACTGCACAGTTCAATCAGGACAGGACATTCATGCAGCACTGGTGGACATTCTGAAGCTCTATGTTCGCCTGCTTGTGCACAGCCGAGTTTCACGCAGCGAAACATCCCGCTGGATTCACAACCCTCATCGCCCGATCAACGGAGAACTCTCGTGACATCACATGGTCAATCGGCTGGGGGACCCGCGCCCTCGACGGGAATCGGGCCCACTCCCGGCAACGAACGATCGACGGCAGGCGGACTGCGCACGGCCCTGAGCGGACGAGCCAGAGGTGCCGTCGCCATCGGAATCGCCACCGTCGTCCTGTTCCTGATCAGCGCAGTACTCGCGCCACAGAGTGTCAGCGGTGGGGCGATCTCCGCGATGCTGCCGTTCGCCGCAATCCTGGCGGTCGTCGCGATCGGGCAAACCCTGGTCGTGCAGCAAGGCGGTATCGATCTGTCGGTACCGGGCGTGTTCTCCCTGTCCGTCGTCGTGGTCACCAAACTCGCGAGCAGCGGCACACCCGGCGCGATCTTCCTGGCAGTAGCCGCGGCCCTTCTCATCGCTGCGGTGGCCGGAGCCGTCTCGGGCTTCGTCGTCGCGCGGTTGAACGTGGCACCGATCGTCGCGACCCTCGGTATGAATGCGCTCCTCATCGGTGCGACCTGGGCGGTTTCCGAGGGTGCCGCCCGCCGTACTCCGACCGGACTGTCCGATGTCATCGGATCGACGCTGCTCGGAGTTCCGGTGACCGTCGTCGTCGCGATCGTCCTGACCGTCGTCGTCGGGGTCGTCGTTCGACTCACGCCGACCGGACGCATCTTCGAGGCCGTCGGTGCCAATCCGCGGGTCGCCGTCGCGGCAGGTATTGCACCGTTGCGTTACACACTGGGCGCGTACTCCGTTGCGGCAGTGCTCTACGCCGTTGCCGGTGTGCTGCTGACCGGCATCGTGAACACCCCTGGAATCAGTGAGGGCAACACCTACCTGCTGCCGTCGGTGGCTGCCGTCGTACTCGGTGGCACATCGCTGCTCGGCGGTAAGGGCAGTGTGCTCGCCTCGTTGATCGCTGCAGTCTTCTTCACTCAGGTCGACCGGTTGGCCTCGACTCTGGGACTCGCTTACGGCTGGCAGATCCTCATTCAGGCTCTCGCGCTCGGTCTCGGTGTCGCCTTCCACAGCGGTTTCCGGCCCGGCGGCAAGCGTCGCGCCCCGGCCGTCGAGGAACCCAGAAAGCCGGTCGAGGTGGCATGACCGCCGGCACACGGCACCTGGCCCGTTACGACATTCGTACTTCCCCCTTGACTCGAGGACATCATCGATGAAGCTCACGACCTACACCCTGCGGATGCTGACGCTGCTGCCCGTTGCCGCCCTGATCGCGGGCTGTTCGGTGGGCGGCTTCGAGACCGTGTCCAGCAGTGAGCCACGGCCGGACTGGTGTGGCCCCAACGAGGCCGTCATCGGGTTCGCCGACGGTAGCGGCGGAAACAGTTGGAAGCGAACCAATTTCGCCGAGTTGCAGGACGAGCTCGCCAAGTGTTCGTCCGTCACGGACTTCATCACCACCGATGCCCAGGGGGACACTCAGAAGGCGATCGCCGACATCAAGAGCCTCGGCGCTCAGGGCGTCGACGGCATGCTGGTGTTCCCCGACGCAGGACAAGCGATTCTTCCGGCGCTGCGTTACGAGTACAAGGCCGGTGTCGCCGTCGTTCCCTACCGGATATCTCCCGGTGGGTCCGAGGGCTCGGAGTACACCACGTTCGTGGCCGCCGACTTCGGCGCGATCGGCCGGTTGTACGCCGAGTGGCTGGTGAAATCGCTGCCGAACGGGGAGGGCAACGTCCTGTTCCTCGGCGGACCGCCCGCGAACTCCCAGGATCTCGCGGAGTACGAAGGCATGCAGGAAGTCCTGGTCGATCATCCGGGCATCAAGTTGATCGGCGACCAACCGTTCACCGTCACCAACTGGACGCCCGCGGAAACCCAGCAGGCCACCTCGACCATGCTCTCGCGTTTCCCCCAGATCGACGCGGTCATGACGGACTTCGCCGCGACCAGCATCATGACGGCATTCCAGCAGGCCGGACGTCCGCTGCCGCTGATCGCGTCGGCCGACTCCAACGGACTGTCCTGCCAGTACGCGCAGCTCAAGGACGCCAATCCCGGGTTCGAGTTGTTCACGGTCACCTCGCAGACCTACATGGTGCGCCTCGCCGTCCAGCACGTCGTGGCCGAAGCAACCGGGGGCATCGCACCCGAGTCCAAGGTCGATGTGCCGGTGGCGTTCGAGGATTCGATCAGCGCCGAACCGAGCGCGCCGATCTGCAACCCGGCTCTACCCGAGGATGCCCTCCTGTCCAGCACCCTCGATCCGCAACGCATCGGAGAGGTTCTGCAATGACACGTCCGATCACACCGCAGCCAGTGCTGTCAGGAGCTTCGATGAACGAGACATTCACGTCCACAACAGTTCTCGCCGAGCCGTACCTTCAGGTTCGCGGCATCGGCATGACCTTCGGCCCCGTCACCGCACTGTCCGGTGTCGACATCGACATCAGACCGGGACAGGTGCACGCTCTTCTCGGCGAGAACGGCGCAGGCAAGTCGACGCTGATGTCGATCATCTCGGGAACCCAGACGCCCACATCGGGATCCGTCGTCGTCGACGGCGTCGAGCGGACCGCTCTCACCCCGGCCGACGCCTTGGCTCTCGGCATCTCCATCGTTCACCAGACTCCGGCCCTGTTGCCGGACCTGACGGTTGCCGAGAACCTCGTGCTGGCCATTCCTCGGACCATGCGTCCCTCGGTGTTCGAGATGGGCCCGTGGGTCACCGAGAAGTTGGCGGTGGTGGGCTGCACCGTCCATCCCGACACCAAGTGCGGCGACCTTCCCATCGCGGAGCGTCAGCTGATCGAGATCGCCAAGGCGCTCGCGACCGACACCAAGGTGCTCATTCTCGACGAGCCGACCGCGCCGCTGGTGCAGGACAAGGTGGATCTGCTGTTCGAGCAGGTGCGCCGGTTCGCCGCAGCCGGGGTGGCGGTCGTCTACATCACCCACCGCATCCCCGAGGTCAGGGAACTGGCGGACACGATGACCATTCTTCGCGACGGCCGGGTGCGCGGCTCCTACGATCCGCAGTCGCTCACCGACGACGAGATCATCACGCTCATCGCAGGCCGCGACGTCGACGCCGTGTTCCCGCCCAAGGGAATCGGGCCGAGCGCAGACGGTCTCGTGGTCGAGAACCTGTCGAGCCCGGATTTCGACGACGTCTCCTTCACGGTCGGCGCAGGTGAGATCGTCGGACTCGCAGGCGTTGCGGGCAACGGCCAGGTGGCACTGCTTCGAGCCCTCGCCGGCCTGAGCGATTCCACCGGGACCGTGCGGTTGGGTGGTGACCGGTTGACGCTGAAGTCCTCGGCGGACGCCCACAAGGCCGGCATCGCCTTCATGCCCGCCGACCGCGCGGGAGAAGGGGTGCTGCCGGACTTCTCGATCCGGGAGAACTCCGCGCTCGGTGCGTTCGGTCGCTTCGTCCGCCACGGGATCATCGACAAGAGCCGCGAGCGAAAACTGACGTCGGCGATGGCCGACTCGCTGACGGTGAAGGCACCGAGCGTCGACACGGCGGTGGGAAATCTGTCGGGCGGAAATCAGCAGAAAGTGGTGTTGGCCCGAGCGCTGCTGTCGAAGCCCGCGCTGATCCTGGCCGAGGAGCCGACTCAGGGCGTCGACGCCGGTGCGCGCGCCGAGATCTACCGCGAGCTGCGCGACGCCGCCGACGCGGGCATGGCGATCGTCGTACTCTCCTCCGACGCCGTCGAACTCGAAGGACTGTGCGACAGGGTTCTGGTTCTCTCACGCGGCACCGTGGTCGAATCGCTCAGTGGTGATGCGGTGACCGAACACAACATGATGCAGGCGATGGTGTCGGCGACCGGTCACCGAAACAGTGCCGCGACATCCGGTGCCGGCGCGGTGGACACGCCGCCCAACAAGCTCGTTCGATCGTTGCCCGCGTACATCCTGCTCGGAGCCATCGTCCTGCTGTCACTGATCGCCACGACGCAGAACGTGCGGTTCCTCGGTGAAGCCAACATCGTGTCGGTACTGCTCACCACCACGGCGCTCGGCTTCATCGCACTCGGCCAGATGCTGGTGGTGATGACCGGCGGTATCGATCTGTCGGTGGGACCGCTCACCGGATTGGTGCTGGTCATCATGTCGTTCTTCTGGTTCGACGGGGCCTCGGTGCTGAGTCTGGTTGCCGGTGTCGCCGTCGCGGTGGCGGCAGCGATCGTCGTGGGTGCAATCAACGGCGGACTGATTCGAGGCCTGGGGTTCACCGCCGTCGCAGCAACTCTGGTGACATACATCGGTATTCAAGGAATATCGCTGCTGCTTCGGCCGGAGATCGATGGGTACGTCGACTTCGCGATTCTCGATGCGATCAACTACAGCATCGGTCCGATTCCGGTGGCGTTCCTGATCGCGGTACTCGCCGCCGTCGCGCTCGGCGCGGTTCTGCGATACACGCGACCCGGAATGGCCCTGCGCGCGTCGGGATCCGACAGCAGCATCGCGGAGAAGATGGGCGTGCGCAACGGTCTCACCGTGACCGCGGCCTACATCGGCTGCTCGTTGATGACGATGCTCGGCGGGATCATGTTGGTCGGTCAGGTCGGCGTCGGTGACCCCAACCAGGGGATCGGTTTCACCCTGTCGGCCATCACCGCGGTCGTCGTGGCCGGAACACTGTTGCGCGGCGGTAGCGGTTCGCCGGTGGCGGTACTGCTCGGCGCGCTTCTGCTGCAGGTGATCCTGGCCCTCGCCAACTTCCTGCGCCTGGGTACGGCATGGCAGTACTGGTTGCAGGGCGCGATCGTCATCGTGGCCGCCGTACTGTATGTCGCTTTGCAGCAACGTAATTCGGCCCGCAAGCACTGATCGCCCGCACACCAACGTCATACAGAGGAGACAACAGTGAAAGCACTCAGGTTCGTCGGAGAGAATCGGGCCGAGGTCGCCGACCTCGACATCCCGACCATAGCGGCGGACGAGGTTCTGATCGCCGCACGATCGGTCGGCGTCTGCCATTCCGACATCGAACTGCTCGAGGGCCGCTACATCATCCCGTTCGAGTACCCGATCATTCCCGGACACGAATGGTCCGGTGAGGTCGCGAAGGTCGGTGCCGACGTCGACGGCTTCCAGGTGGGCGACCGTGTCGTCGGAGAATGCGTCATCGGCGATGACCACTTCGGGTTCTCCATCAGCGGAGCCGCGGCAGAGTTCTTCGTCGTCAAACCCGCATGGCTGCACAAGCTTCCCGACGAGGTCTCGTTTACCAGCGGCGCGCTCGTCGAACCGTTCAGCTGCGGCTACTACGGACTGATGCGCGCCGGAAACGTCAACGCGAGCGACGTACTCGTCGTACTCGGAGCCGGGCCGATCGGCCTCGGGGTAGTGGCCGGCGGCGCAGCACTGGGGGCGACGACCATCGTGGTCGAACCATCCGAGGGACGTCGGCAGGCCGCGCTGAAACTCGGTGCCGCCCATGCGGTCACCCCGGAGGAGGTCGACGAACTACTCGACCGAGTCAGTGGCGGCCGAGGTGCCGACGTCGTCGTCGAGGCAACCGGCCGACCCGAGGTGATGGCCAGTGCACTCGAACTCGCCGGGCACCGCGCACGGGTGGTGTACATCGGCATCGACGTCGGACGATCGGCACCGGCGAAACTGGGGCTCATCCAATCCAAGGAGCTCGACATCCGCGGTGCGATCGGCTCGCCGGGCGTGTGGCCTGCGACCCTGCGCTTCATCGCCAGGAGTGGGCTCGATCTCGGTGGACTCGTGACGCGGGAAATAGCGGCCGACGATGCCGTGACCGCTCTCGACGAGGCACAGAAGCCGGCCGAGAACATCAAGGTGCACATCACTTTCGACGCAAGTCTCTGATTTCCGAACCCATACGACACCGAGGACCCTTCATGTCTCGTCTGACCGACAAAGTCGCCATCGTCACCGGATCCGGCAAGGGAATGGGTCGCGCTATGGCAACGCTGTTCGCTGCCCAAGGAGCCGCCGTCGCGGTCACCGACGTCTCCGAGAGCGACGGACTCGAGACCGTCCGGCTGATCGAGGAGCAGGGTGGCCGGGCGGCGTTCTGGCGATTGGATGTCAGTGACGAAGCCGAGGTGTCCTCGGTGTTCGAGCAGGTGACCGCGACGTTCGGAAAGCTCGACATCCTCGTCAACAACGCCGGCATCTCCGGTGTCGACAAGCCCACCCACGAGGTCACCGAGGCCGAGTGGGACGCAGTGTTCGCGGTCGATGTGAAGGGCGTCTTCTTCTGCACCAAGCACGCCATCGGACACCTGCGGGCCAACGGCGGTGGCAGCATCGTCAACATCTCGTCGATCTACGGGCTCGTCGGCTCGCACGAGATGGCCCCGTACCACGCGGCCAAGGGCGCGGTCACGATCATGACGAAGAAGGATGCGGTGACGTACGGACGCGACGGCATCAGGGTCAACTCGGTGCACCCCGGCACCATTCTGACTCCGTTCGTGCGTGAGCTGGCCGAACGTAGCGAGGGTGGATTGCGCGGCTATCTCGACATCATGGAGCCCAAGCATCCGATCGGTCACGTCGGTGAGCCGGAGGACGTCGCCAACGCTGTGCTGTTCCTGGCCAGTGACGAGGCGCGTTTCGTGCACGGCGCGGCACTGGTGGTCGACGGCGGTTACACGGCGGTGTGAGACCGCATCACTTCTGTCGGCCGACCACGAACCAGATTGCGACGCAGGTCTCGTCGTGTGGGTTGCTCAACCGGTGCGGAATGGACGAGTCGAAGTGGAGACTGTCGCCCGGTCCGAGCACCTGGCGAGCGAAGGCGACCTGAATCTCCAAGCGTCCGGACAGGATATGGATGTATTCCTTGCCGCCGTGGTTCATCAGGTTGTCCGCGGGGCAGGATTCGGTCCCGGCAGGGTAGGTGACTCGGAGGAACTCGACCTCCGGATCGTCGTCCGGGGTCAGGCGTTCCCACCGGACTCCGCCGAGGTACAACTCGGGCCGTTCGTCGGCACGCTGGAGACCCGGGAGCGCTCCCACTTCGGGGAGCGGCTGAACCGAGGATGTTCGCGAGCTGCCGTTCGCATGCGCCACCTCGGTGCGGTCCGTGAGCGTCGGCCGTGCCGAGGGCGTGGGCTGTGGGGTCTCGAGGTCGTGCGGTGCCACGTCTTCGGCCATCAAGGAGTCGAGGGACAGACCCAGCTCGGTGACCATGGCATACAGCGTCCCTACCGAGGGTGCCGTTCGGCCGAGCTCGACCTGGGAGATGAAGCTGGGGGACAGGTGAACTCGACGGGCCATCTCGCGCAGCGACATGTTCGCCTTCTCACGCGCTCCGCGTAGACGCAGGCCCATCTGCGCGTTCATCTGAACGGCCGTCTCGGTCGATTCGACCTGGACAGTTTCTTCGGTCATTCTTTCGCCGCCTCCCACCTCTGCCTTCACCGTCTCCCCCTGCTGCCGGGTGTACGCACCCACTGGACGGACGGTAGTGCATCGATTGTCTCATTGCTCGGTCATTCCGCTGTTCCGCGTTCGTACAAAGGTTTTCACGGTGTGACGCTTGGCACTGAACATGTGCAGTGTTACTCTACACTCAAGAAGTAGCGTGCATCACATTCAATGTTCGTCCAGGAGGAATCGTGCCCGACACCATGCAGGCCGCCGTGTACCACGGCGCGCGCGACATCCGCGTCGAGGAGGTTCCCGTTCCCCGACGCGGGTCGGGTGAGGCGCTCGTACGCGTTCTACGCTCGGGTATCTGCGGCACCGACGCCTCGGAATGGGTGGCCGGACCCAAGACCTTCCCGGTGCTGCGCCGGCATCCGAACAGCGGGCATCAGGGCCCGTTGATCCTCGGCCACGAATTCGTCGGCGAGGTGGTGGAAGCAGACCCCGACTCCGAGACGAAGATCGGAGATCTGGTGGCCACCGGAGCCGGAATCTGGTGTGGCACATGCCGACGCTGCCGGGAAGGCCGCACCAACCAGTGCGCGACCTACAAGACCCTGGGACTCAACGTCGACGGCGGCATGGCGGAGTACGCGAGCGTCCCGTCGAAGACATTGCGCGCGCTGCCCGAAGGGCTGTCCATCGACCACGCCGGACTCGCTCAGCCCTTGGCCGTCGGGATTCACGCTGCCCGGCGCTCGGGTGCCCGTGACGGGGACAACGTCGTCGTCATCGGTGCCGGTGCCATCGGCTCCTTCGTTCTTGCCGGACTGCAGCACCTGGCCGACGTCGAGGTCACCGTCGTCGACTTTCCGGGGAAGAGACTGGATCGCGCCTCGCGCCTCGGAGCACACCGCACGATCACCCCGTCCGACGACCTCGGCGCGGACATCGTCGAGGCTCTGGGCGGAAAGAAACCCGATGTCGTCATCGAAGCGAGCGGAGCGCCCGGCCAGCTGGTCTCGGCGTTGACCATGGTGGCCGACGGTGGCCGCGTGCTCGCAGTAGGAATTCCCAAAGAGAAACCGGAGTTGGATGTGCATTCGCTCGTCTTTCGAGAGATCACTCTCGAAACCACCTTGGCCCACGTGTGCGACACCGATCTGCCTGCCGCACTGGACATCCTGAACACCGGACCGCTCGGCGCAGAGCTGGCCGAGACGCCCGTCGGACTGGCTGCTCTGCCCGCGGAGTTGGACAGACTCTCGACCGGCAAGGTCGAAGGCAAAGTCCTGGTCGATCCGGCGATCCGATGAGCGCGCCCAGCAGAGCGGCACTCGTCATCGGTGCCACCGGCATTGCCGGACAGACGATCTCGCGTCAGCTCGTCGACGCCGGATGGACCACCTACGGTCTGGCCCGCGGCGCGACCAATCCGGTCGAGGGCGTGGTGCCGGTCTCGGCGAATCTGCTCGATGCGGAGTCGTTGACTGCAGCACTCGACGGCGTCGACCCGGAGATCGTGTTCGTCACGGCCTGGATGAAGCAGGACTCGGAGGCCGAGAACATCGAGGTCAACGGGAGCATCGTCCGCAACGTCCTCGGTGCGATGAAGGGCAAGTCCGCGCTGCGTCACGTCGCGCTGATGACCGGCCTGAAGCACTATCTCGGCCCGTTCGACGACTACGCGACCGGTGTCATGGCCGAAACCCCGTTCCACGAGAGCGAACCCCGGCTGCCGAACCCGAACTTCTACTACACCCAAGAGGACGAGCTGTTCGCGGCGTCGGAGAAGCAGGGGTTCACCTGGAGCGTGCACCGAGCGCACACCGTCTTCGGCTACGCGGTGGGCAACGCGATGAACATGGCACTCACCCTCGGGGTCTACGCCGAGATCTGCCGCGAGACCGGAGCTCCGTTCGTGTTCCCCGGCTCGGACACCCAGTGGAACGGGCTGACCGACATCACCGACGCAGACCTTCTCGCCGAGCAGATGATTTGGGCGGCAACACATGTCGAGGGCGAGAACGAAGCGTTCAACATCGCCAACGGTGACGTGTTCCGCTGGCGCTGGATGTGGCCGCAGATCGCGGAGGCGTTCGGCGTCGAACCCGTCGGATTCTCCGACGCCCCCAAGCCGCTCGACGACCGCATGGAAGACGCCCCGAAGGTATGGGCGGAGATCGCCGCGAAGCACGATCTGGTCGAAGGCGATGTCGACCGCCTGGCGTCCTGGTGGCATACCGACGGCGACCTGGGCCGCGACATCGAATGCCTGACCGATATGACCAAGAGCCGCAAGGCCGGCTTCCTCGGGTTCCGTTCCACGTTCGAGAGTTTCATGGACAAGACCGAGAGCTACCGCGCGGCCGGGATACTCCCGAGGAGTCAGCGATGAACGAACAGTCGCAGTTCACGAACAAGGGTGCCATCGTCACCGGTGCCGGCAGCGGTATCGGTCGAGCGGTGGCGCATCGGCTGGGATCCCTGGGTGCGCGGGTGCTCGCCGTCGACATGAACATGGCGGCCGCGGAGCGCACCGCCTCTGAGTCGGACGGCGAGATCCATCCGTTCGCCGCCGACGTGTCCGTCCACGATCAGGTGAAGGCCTATGCGGATGCCGCGACCTCGCTGATCGGTGAACCACGACTGTTCTTCAACAACGCCGGGGTCGAGGGAGTGCACAAGTCGATCGTCGACACCACCGAGAGCGAATGGCGATCCGTGGTCGACGTCAACCTCAACGGAATGTTCTTCGGGCTCAAGCACGTACTCCCACTGCTGCGTCGGTCCGGAGGCGGAGCGGTGGTCAACACCGGTTCGATTCTCAGCCTCAAGGGCGCTCCCGATCGCTCCGACTACGTGGTGACCAAGCATGCCGTTCTGGGTCTGACCCGCAGTGCTGCAGCCGAATCCGCCGCTCACGGCATTCGAGTGAACTGCATCTGCCCCGGGCCGGTCGACACCCCGTTGATGTCGAGGTCCGAAAGTCTGGTCAACCCCGACGATCCGAACTTCGAGCGCGACCGATTCATCGAAGGCACACCACTTCGGCGCTACGGATCACCCGAGGAGATCGCCGAGCTGGTGGTCTTCCTCCTCCGTGAGGACGTCGGCTATCAGACCGGTTCCGCGGTCACCATCGACGGTGGCATCACCGCGGTCTGACGCGGACACCCCCTGCACACAGAACATCGACTACAGGAGAAAGCTATGCGCGCCGCGGTATTTCACGACCGACACGATGTACGGGTAGAAGACGTTCCGGCCCCGAAGGTCGGCCCCGGCGAGGTTCTGCTTCGTCCGTTCTTCTGCGGCATCTGCGGAACGGACCTGCACGAGTACGCCTTCGGTCCGATCGTCATTCCGACCGAACCCCACGCACTCACCGGCGCGAAAGCCCCGCAGGTGTTCGGCCACGAATTCTCGGCGCGCGTGGTCGAGATCGGCTCCGACGTGACGTCGGTCGCGGTGGGCGATCGCGTGTCGGTCATGCCGCTCGTCACCTGCGGCAAGTGCTACTACTGCCTACGCGGGCTCAACCACCTGTGTGTGATCATGGCCTGCACCGGGTTGAGCTGGGGCGGCGGAGGAATCTCCGAACTGGTTGCGGTGCAGGAACAACAGGTATCGGTGCTTCCGGACAGCGTCAGTGACGTCCAGGGCGCTCTCATCGAGCCGGCAGCGGTGGCCGCCTACGGTGTCGACTGCACCGGCCTGAGAGCAGGCGACACCATCCTCATCACCGGTGCGGGACCGATCGGTGCCCTGTCCGCTCTGTACGCACACGCATCGGGTGCGGCGAAGATCATCGTGTCCGAGCCGAATGCCAAGCGCCGCGCGCTGATCGAGGCCTTCGGCATCGCCGAGGTACTGGACCCCACCGTGCAGGACGTGCCCGCCGCGGTCCACGCACTGACCGGCGGTATCGGAGTCGATGCCGCAGCGGAATGCTCGGGTCACCAGCACGGACTGACGGCCGCACTCGGCAGCGTTCGCTCCGGCGGAACCGTCGCCCAGGTCGGTCTGCACGTCAAGCCGGCCACGATCGATCCGATGGCCATGTCCAACAAGGACCTGACCCTGGTGGGTACCTGGTGCTACCCGGTGTACGACTGGCCGCGCATCATCGCCCTGGTCGCATCCGGACGCTACCCGGTGGAGAAGGTCGTCAGCGAGATCATCGACGTCGAGAACATCGTCGCCGACGGATTCGAGCGGCTGCTCGACCCGAACGGTGACGCCCAGAAGCTTCTGGTTCGGGTCGGCGACGCACCGACGTCCTGATCGACACGACAGTACTTGCAGCGACCTTCCGCCCCACGCTAGGAGAAACAATGCACATCGGATTCGCCGGAGTCGGCCGCATGGGCACCCACATGGTGCGCCGCCTCCTCGAGGCGGGCCACACGGTCACCGCCTACGACATCTACCTGACGCCGGAAACCGCGCCGGCCGAACTGGTCGATCGGGGAATGACGATCACCACGACCCCCGCCGACCTGGCCCGCGCCGAGATCTCCTTCAGCATGTTGCCCGATGCGGCAGCGACCGAGGAGGTGCTGTTCGGTGAGCACGGAATCGCCACGGCCGGCGCGTCGCAACACCTCCATGTGGTCATGGGAACGGTCGGCCCGACGGCCGTGCGCGAATTCGCCGAGCGCGCAGCAGGTTCGGGCACCGCGGTGGTCGACGCCCCGGTCTCGGGCAGCGTGAGCCTGGCCGAGACCGGGCAGATCACCACCATGGTCGGGTGCGACGACGAACAGTTCACCTACCTGAAGCCGATCCTCGAGGCGGTGACGCGCGCTCAGTTCCACACCGGTCCGGCCGGTACCGCCTCAGTGGCCAAGCTTGCGGTCAATTCGGTTCTGGCAGCACTGAATCAGGCTGTCGCCGAGGCGTTGATTCTCGGTGAGTCGGCAGGTTTGGCCCCGTCCGCCCTGTACGAGGTGCTGGGCTCGAGTGCGGTGGCTGCGCCGTACGTCGGCTACAAGAAGGAGCACTTTCTCGATCCGGACGCCGCGGGTGTGGCATTTCCGTTGTCGCTCTTGCACAAAGACGTGGGCCTCGGACTTGCATTGGCCCGCGATCATGCCCTCGATCTGCCCCAGGCCACGACCGTCGGAAACGTTCTCGACCGGGCGCTGGATTCCGGAATCGGGGCGAAGGACATGGCCGCAGTGCTCGAATTCCTGAAGCCCGCCGAATCCTGACCGTCAGTCGAGGGCGGCGTAGACCGCGCGCACGTACTGCTCGGCTCGGTCGGAGCCGATGATGCCCGGACCCATGCGGTTCATCACGTAGGAGATGGTCAGCTTCGAGTCCGGGTGCAGAACGGTCAGCGATCCTCCCCAGCCGCCCCAGAAGCAGACCTTGCCGTCGGGGATGTAGCGCATCGATTCGGGCTGTGGCAGAGCGAAACCCAGGCCGAAGCGCAACGGAATGCCCAGGGCCAGATCGACCCCGTTGGATTGCTCCTCGAAGATCGTGTCGATCGTCTCCGAGCTCAGCAGTCGTACGCCGTCCACGGTCCCGCCTCGGGAGATGACGGACAGGATTCTCGCGACCGATCGGGCATTGCCGTGCCCGTTCAGTGCGCCCATGTCCGCGGCGCGCCACGCCGCGGTGTTCGCCGACGAGGCCTGCACCAACGGACCGAGAAAGGTCCTGCGACGCACCAACGTCGGGTCGGGCACGCCATCATCGGTCGGCGGTGGTGGCGGTACGACATCGGCGATCCGATCCCAGTCGGACTCGGCGGCACCGATCTGGAAATCGGCACCGAGAGGGCCGGCGATCTCGTCGGCCACGAACTGCCGCAACGATGTTCCGGTGACGCGGCGGACGACTTCTCCGATCAGGTGGCCCTGGCTGGCCGCGTGATAACCCGAGGTGGTCCGCGAATCCCACCACGGCGCCTGCGCCGCCAGCCGCGAGGTGGAGAGTTCCCAGTCGTAGAGGTCCTCTTCGCTGAACGGTCGGTCCCAGCCCGAGACCCCGGAGGTGTGCGACAACAGGTTCCGGATCGCGATGTCGTCCTTACCTGCGGCCGCGAACTCGGGCCAGTACGACGATACCGGCGCATCGGGATCGACCAACCCACGGTCGATCAGCATCAATGCCGCCAGGCACGTCACCATCTTGCTGGTCGACCACACGTTGGTGATGGTGTCCGACTCCCACGGCAGGCGACGTTCGGTGTCGCGGTAGCCGCCCCACAGGTCGACGGCGGTGTGGCCGTCGATGTCGACCACGATCGATGCGCCCAGTTCGGCGCCGCTGTCGACGTTGGCGCTCAACGCGTCACGTACCGCCGTGAAGCCTGCGTCGCAGTGACCGTCAATCCTCATGTCGTGCACCGAGAACGCGGTGGACCGCCAGTTCGACGTACCCGTCGGCGACGTCCTCGATGCTCAGCTCGCCGCCGTCGTGGAACCAGTTGCTGATGCCGTTGAGCATGTCGGTCAGGGCGAACGATGCCAATCGCGCGTCCGGGACGGTGAATTCGCCACTGCGCATTCCGGCGGTGATCACGTCGCGGACGCGTCGTTGGTACTGGCGGCGGTAGTCCTCGATGACGGTGCGGTGCTCAGGGGTGAGTGAGGCCAACTCGTGCAGGCCGACGATGTACTCCACCCGTCGCCGGTTCAGATGCACCAGGTGCGCACGCACCAGAGACGACAGGCGTTCGGTAGGGGTTCCGGCCGCGTCGAGCAGCGGCAGGTTCTCCTCGGCCGGTTCCTGCGTGACCGTCAGACAGATCGCGAAGAGGATGTCTTCCTTGGACGGGAAGTGGTGGTAGAGGCTGGCACCCTTGATGCCGACGGCGTCGGCGATATCGCGCATCCCCACGTTCGAGTAGCCCTCACGCGCAAAGATATTGGCGGCGTTGGCTACGATGTCGTCTCGTCGTTGGCGAGTGCGTTGCTGTCGGGGGAGAGCGGTGACCTCGGCCGGTTGCGTCGAATCGGGCTGAGTCATACGGTCTCCTCGACCGCCGCCAACAGTCGCAGTTCACGCTTGAGGATCTTGCCCTGCGGGTCGACGGGCAGTTCGGCAACGATGTGTACCGACTTCGGGGCCTTGTACGACGCCAACTCGGTGCGGCAGTACTCGATGATCGCGGCCGGGTCGGCGGTCACTCCGTCGCGTGCGATGACGAAGGCGGTGACGGCCTCGGACCAGTACGGGTCGGGTACTCCGACGACGGCGGCGCGCAGCACGTCCGGGTGCGTGTGGATGGTGCGTTCCACTTCCTGCGACGACACGTTCATCCCTCCCGACTTGATCATGTCCTTCATCCGATCGTAGAAGAACAGGTTGCCGTCGGCGTCGATGCGCACCATGTCGCCGGTGTGTACCCACCCGTCCCGGAACACCTCGGCGGTGCGTTCGGGGTCCTTGAAGTAGCCGAGCATCACCGACGGAGTGCGGCAGAGCAATTCACCGATCTCGCTCTCGGTGCCCGCAGGGTCGACCACCTTGATCTCGAGGTGGGTGACGGGCTTGCCGATCCACGACGCGTCGCCGTCGGGGATGTCGTCGAGGGTGGAGAACCAGCCGACCGAGCCGAGCTGCGAGAGTTCCGACTGTCCCCAGTAGGTACCCCAGATGGCCTCGGGGGCGGCGGCGGCCCAGGCGCTGATCGTGTGTGGCGACACCTGGCCACCGTAGGTGAGGCAGCGTCTGACCTGGCTCACGGTCTCGGGGCCGAACTGCGCATCTCGGGCCAGGGCCAGGTAGAACGTCGGCGTCTGGGCGATGACGGAGATCTTCTCGGCGGCGATGATGCGCAGGGATTGCGCCGGGTCGACTGTCGCAGGCAGAACGAGCGTGGCACCCATCAGCGTGAGGGTTGTCATCGAGCCAAGTCCGGCGATGGTGTGGAACGGCATGACGAACAGCCAGGTGTCCTCCGGCCCGGTACGCAGGCCCCAGCTCCATGCGGGCGCGGTAGAGATGAGGAAATTGCGGTGCGGGATCATCACGCCCTTGGGGGCTGCCTCGGTTCCCGAGGTGTAGATGACCATCGCAACGTCGTTCTCGTCCATCTCGACGTCCGGCTCGGTGGACGGGGTGTTCGCCGTCAGTGTCTCGTATTCGGACCCGAATGTCACCAGGGTGGTGGCGTCGGGCTTCACCGAGGAGATGATCTCGGCATAGGCCGGATCGGCCACCACCACAGTCGGTTCCGCATGTTCGAGCTGGTGCTTCACCTCTGCCGCGCGGTACATCACGTTGATGCCGGTGAAGGCTGCTCCGACTTTGAGCGTGCCGTAGTACGCGACCACCACGTCGACGCTGTTGCGAGCCATAGAAGCGACGCGGTCGCCCGTGGTCACTCCGAGATCGACCAGCAGGTTGGCGAACCGGTTTGCACGAGAATCGAGTTCGCCGTAGGTGGTGACCTCGCGGGTGCCGTCCGCCGCGTAGCTGATGAATGCGACCTTGTTCGGCTGAGTCCGCGCATGGCGACGCAGCTGATCGCCGATGGTGGCGCGGCCGATGGGGGAGCGGTGGTGGATGGCGGTACCGGGCACGGCGGAATCCTTCAGGTGGAGGGGTTTCAGAGAGCAGGCGAGAGGGCAGCGGTGTCGAACATCGGCTGCGAGAACGTCTCTGCCGCAACGATCTGCTCCACCGGATCGCGAGTGAGTTTGCGCGGGAACGACTTCTCCGGATACCCGACGGCGATGTGCGCGGCGGTGATGTAGTCGTCCGGGATGCCGAGCAGTTCGCGGATGGCCGGTTCTTCGTGGCACAGCAACGTCGTCACCGCGGTCGCGACGCCCTGATCGCGCAGGCTCAGGCACAGGTTCTGCACGGTGGGGTAGATGGATGCGCCGCCGACGACGGAGAGTCGGCCGAGTTCGTGGTCGGTGGGGTGCAGTCCGTCCAGAGCGGCGCAGACCACCACGATGGCGGGCACCTCGGCGAGGTGGCGGGCGAAGTAATCGGCGTCCTGCACGGTCTTGGGCAATGCGCCGACGGCGACGGTTCCGCCGGTGATGCCGGCGAAGTAGGCGTCCCACATCGGGAGGTAGAGGTCGGCGAGGGCCTGCTTGCGGGCGGCGTCGCGCACGACGATCCACCGCACGGGCTGACGGTTGCCGCCCTGCGGGCCGAAGCGGGCGACGTCGAACGCGGCCTTGAAGACCTCGTCGGGAACAGGATCGCTGAGGTACCGCCTGCAGGTGCCGGTGGTGCGCATCGCCTCGGTGAGTTCCATGGGTGTTTCCCTTCGCCTGTCCGCTGTTAGGTAGTGCCTTGAAGCATTGTGTGGCGTGTGCCACATTGTCAAGGGTCAAGATCCTGTGAATACCAAGATTGCGAAACCCTTGCGCAGATTTACCTAACCGTGGTTAGTTGAGCTGTCGGAGTCGGATGGAGCAGCGCGCAGCAGGAGGTACCGGTGTCCACAGACGCAGCAACGGCAGCGGAAACCGTGGGTGGGGTTGATCGGGACCGGCTCTCGCGGGCTCTCACTGCGGCCAACCTGCCCACGCTGGTGGCGGTGCTCTATCAGTTGACCGGCGATCGCACGTGGCTCGCCGATCCGTATCGCCCCACGCGCAGTCGGGGCATGGACGACAACGACAGGGGCGGATTCGACGACGCAGTAGCCGACCGCATCCGTGCCGCGGCCCTCGACGCAATCTGCGCCTTCCACGAGGGTGCGCCCATGGCGGTGCCCTCGCCCGACTCGGAGCACCTCGTCGAGATGATCAGCCTGGCCGTCGGCGAACAGGTGCCTCCCGAGTTCGGGGTCATGGTTGCCGAGGACATGGGCTTCGTAGCCGCGGACACTCCGGTGGCCGCGCCGAACGATCTGTCGGTCATCGTGATCGGTGCCGGTGTCTCCGGGATGCTCGCTGCCATCAAGCTGCACGAGGCGGGCATCAGTCACACAGTGCTGGAGAAGAACTCCGACGTCGGCGGTGGATGGTTCGAGAACACCTACCCCGGTGCGGGCGTCGACACCCCGAGTCACCTGTACTCCTACTCCTTCGCGCCGCGGGCCTGGAGCACGCACTTCGGCAAGCGCGACGAGGTGTGGGAGTACCTCAGCGACGTGGCGTCCGAACACGATCTGCGGCAACGCATTCGGTTCGACACCGAGGTGTCGACTGCCGAGTACGACGCGCAGAGGCAGGGCTGGACCGTCACGACGGTCGACGGCGACACTCTGACCGCAGACGTGGTGATCACCGCTACCGGTCAGCTCAATCGGCCGAAGATGCCGAATATCCCCGGCCTGGAGTCGTTCGACGGCCCGATCTTCCACACGGCGAACTGGCCGGCCGATCTGGATCTGACCGGTAAGCGCGTCGCCATCGTCGGTACCGGGGCCAGCGCCATGCAGGTGCTGCCGGCCATCGCGTCGACGGTGGGGCATGCGACGGTCTTCCAGCGTTCGCCTCAGTGGGTTGCGTCGAGCGACGTTTATTTCACCGAGATGAGCGACGACGCCAACTACCTGATGGATGTCGTTCCGTTGTATCGCCTGTGGTACCGAACGCGGTTGGCCTGGAATTTCAACGATCGCGTGCACAGCTCGCTGCAGGTCGATCCCGAGTGGGAGCATCCGGCGCGCTCGATCAACCCGGTGAACGACGCGCATCGACGCGTGTTCACCCGCTACATCGAAGCCGAGCTCGAGGGCAGACCAGATCTGATCGAGAAATCGCTGCCCGATTACCCGCCCTTCGGCAAGCGGATGTTGCTCGACAACGGTTGGTACGCCGCGCTCAAGCGCGACAATGTCACCCTCATCGCCGACGCCGTCTCGTCCATCACCACCAACTCGGTTGTGGCACGCGATGGTTCGGAGACCGAGGTGGACGTAGTGATCCTCGCGACGGGCTTCGAGACCCACAAGCTGTTGACGCCGATCGACGTGCGTGGGCGATCGGGTGAGTCCATTCGCGATATCTGGGGCCCCGAGGATGCGCACGCGTACCTCGGCATCACTGTTCCCGACTTCCCGAACTTCTTCCTCACCTGCGGCCCCGGAACCGTACTTGGCCACGGGGGCAGCTACATCACCATCGCCGAATGCCAGGTGCGCTACATCGTCGATGTGTTGATCGACATGGTGGACAAGCGAATCGGAGCCATCGAGTGCAAGGCCGACGTGGAAGCGGAGTACGTCCGGAAGCACGACGAGGCGCACGCCAAGATGATCTGGTCGCACGGCGGCATGGACAACTGGTACCGCAACGACGCCGGACGCGTGGTCTCGACGTTGCCGTGGCGCATCGTCGACTACTGGGAGATGACGCGGCGGGCCGATCTGAACGACTTCGTCACGGAGCCTCGACGGGATGAGGCTCGCTGATCAGTTGGACGTCGCCTGCTGCATCGAGAGTACGAATCCGTGGCCGTCGCCCGCGTCGCAGATCATCGCTTCGACGCGGGAGAAGCACGTGAAGCCGTTGAACGTGATGGATGTGTTGTACTCCAACGCTTTCTGACCCTCGGCTCCGAACACCCCCTGGTTGAAACACGTGGGGGTGACGTGTCCCGGGTCGAGGTAGAAGCCCTTCGACAGCATGTCGACGCTGAAGGTGGTGTTCGGTGCGCAATCGTTGCCTGCGCCATCGGGTACCGGCGCATCGGATGCCTGGCAGCCGGAGGAGAACGGGCCCGATCCGATCTTGCAATACACGTTGCCGGACGGGGACTTCCACGCAACTTGATTGTCGGGCACCGAGTAGCTAGCCGGGTCCACCGGTGTGATGGGCGCGGTGTTGTTCGCGGGATTGCCTGCCGTCGGTTCCGTACCGGTCGCCGAGGGCGTGTCCGTCGATTCGTCGGCACCATCGGTGCTCGACGGCGCTGCGATGGTCACCTGTGGTGGCGTGGGCATCTGTGCGGTGACGCTGGTGCTCTGGGTCGGCGCGGCAGCCGGGGTGTCCTCGCCGCCACAGGCCGTCAGCGCGAAAGCGGTCAGTGATGCGGCGGCAGCGAGGAGGGCGGTTCTGCGGAACACTCGGAGCTCCTTCATCAGAACGCGATGTTGACGTCGCGGGAGATCATGAAGCCTCGGTCGCCGTCGTAGCAGGTGATGCCCGCTTCGGTGGAGCGACAGAAATTGCCGGTGACTCCGATGACCTGACCGTATTGGAGAACCTGGGTGTCGCCGTTGTTCGGATCGCCGACGAAGATGCCCTGATTGGTGCAGATCTGTTCGACTGTGCCGTCTTGGTTGATCTGCACCCCGTAGGTGTTGTTCGCCGTGTTCGCGCATTCTCGGCCGGTGTTGCCCGGTACCGAGTAGCGGACCTGGCAGCCCACGATGGTCCCGGGAGCGTTGAACGAATTGAATGCGCAGAATACATTTCCGCTGGGGGATTGGAAGAAGTACTGGCCGCCGGGCTGCTCGTAGTCGCGCGCATCGACGTTGACGTCGTCGCGGTTCGGGGCGGGCGGTACTGCTGGTGTGTCCGCAGCGGTGGGTACGGCTTGTACCGGGGTGACTATGTCGGGAGCCTGTGCGATTCCGCCTGCGTCGCTACCACCGTCGGATTCGGTGGACCCGTTTGCCGACGGAGCAGCCGCTGCGCTGGTGGCAGGCGTGGGTGGGTTGCTCGCTGGCTCGTCGGAGCCGCAGGCCGTGGATGCGAGAGCAGTAGCGGCGATCAACGCGCTCATGGCCACGATATTTCGGACTTGCCTCATTCGATGGTCCTCACCGGTGGCTGCGGAGTGCGTCACCTCTGATCAGTGAATCGAACGGGCCAAGTGGTCTGTTAACGTCAGTCGTGTCACGACCCCATCACGAATCGGTATACGGGTGGTCCTTTTGTCGCTGTGACTGCGAGGGTGGGTTCGGTAAAGACTCAAGAACCACTTGATGTTTCAGGTTCAACCTGGAGTTCGTGGTGCGAGGCCACAAACGGTCCGGTATGTCGTTGTGCGACATGATCGAAAGGCGTGCTGTATGCGAAAGACATTGCGGCGAGCGGTCGTATCGATCGCACTCGTAGTTCCCCTGATGCTCGGCATCGGTACGGGAACGGCCGTGGCAGCTCCGCAGACCACGCTGCTCCAGATTCCGGTGGTCACCGGCTTCCAGATCGCACCCGGTGCCGTGCCCGGCGGGTTGTTCCAGACCATTCCGATGAAGGCCACGGTCGGTACCGAGCCTGGAGTTCTGCTGCTGTCGGCGGCGAACATCGCGCCGTACGCGGACCAGTACCCGTACCGGAGCCTCGGTGTGAGCTGGCGAAACTGGGACATCGGATTCCGCGGAAACGTGGGACTGCGGCATTGGCAGGAAGACCCCAACCCGGGCCCGCCCAATGACCTGCCACCGCTGCAAGGTGAGCAGCTACCACTCGAAGTCGCGCTGCCTACAGGCCGGGGGTGGGTCGAGATCACGGTGACCCACTACCGCGATTACTACTACGGCGAGCCCTACGCCGACACGCTGATCCCGGGCAAAGGCCTGATCTACGTGCCCTGATTGTCCACCCGAAAGGAAACTCGATGAGGACATCGATCCGATGCGGAGTCGCCGCCCTGGCGCTGTGCGTCCCCCTGGTCTTCGGCACGGCCGCCGGAACCGCAACCGCTGCTCCGCAGGAGTCGGTACTTCAAGTACCTGTCGTCACCGGGCCGGAATTCGTCCCTGCGGGCGTCCCCGGCGGGCTGATCCAAACAATTCCGATTCGCGCGGTGGTCGGCGAGAAGCCGGGTGAGGTGCGTTTCTCGGCCGCCGACATCCGGCCGTACTACTACCAGTTCAACTACCGGCACCTGACGGTCAATTGGCGCAACCTGTCCACCGGTGAGGCGGGTTCCGCAGGTCTGCGGCACTGGAACGACGAGATCGATCGGACGCAGCCGGCCAATCAGGGTGGTCCGCAGGCCTACCGCCTGCCGACCGAGGTGACCGCTCGGACGGGTGCAGGTCCGGTCTTCGTGACCGTCACCCACGACCGCGAGAATCCCGATGCGTCGAACGCACTCATCCCCGGATTGGGAGTGTTGTTCGTACCCTGACGCGCGGGGCTGTAGGCGGTCAGGTACCCAGGTCGCCCGCGATATCCGCGGCCGCGAGCATCGAAACCAGCAGCGGCACAACTCGTTTGGCGGCGATTCGATAGTCGCCGCGACCCTGCTGCTCGACGATGTTCGCCGAACTGAGCGTCTTGAGGTGGTGATAGATCTGACCGGACGAGCCGAGTCCCACTGCTGCGAGGAGTTCTGCAGCATTCGCCGGGCCGCGCAGCAGTGTTCGCACGATCTGCAACCGCACCGGATGTCCCAGAGCAGCAAGTACTTCCGATGCGGAGGGAACCGGCAGTTCCACGATGGCGTCGGGGGAGTAGCCGATGTCCCAGCGGACCGTGCCGTGCAGATGCACGTCGCCTTGGTAGGCGATCATGCCTCCTGTTGTCTCCCTGGCCTCTGGCTGTTCGGGAGCGTCGCGTCGTTCCAGTTCGGCGACGCGGGCTTCCAGCTCTGCGAGTCTCGACTCGAACTCTGTGCTCACACCACGCAGGCTATCCGGTCGAGAACCTCGGGCGAGAGCATCGCCTCGACGATGAGTTGTTGCTGTACGCCGAATAGGGTCATGGCCTGCTCGAACCTGTCGGCCGGAAGCCCGTCGGTGAGCCACACGGCCGTCGCCACCGTTCCATCGTTGCGGCGTAGTTCGAATCCCTGGGTCAGCACACCGGGGAGGCTGCCACCTTTGAACCCGATACCGCGGACGCTGTCGCCGGCAGGTTGCCATTCCAGTTGGCGCAGAATGGTGTCGGATGCCGCGCCGTAGGTCCCGTCCGTGAAGGCGCGATACATTCCGTTCAGTTCTTCGGCCGAACCGCCGCGGAAACTGCTCTCGACCCTGGATACCTGGTCCTCGTAGGTCGGCAGTTGCACGGACGCCTCGGCCTGGGCCCGGAACTGCGGGTCGAATGCCCACTTCTGAGCGGTCTCCCAGGTATCTGCATCGGCGAGTTCAGGATCGAAGATCGAGAGCATGTCTGCCACCATGCTCGGTGCCTCGAAGTTCTCCCAACCTCCTGCGGCTGCGGCGTCGACGAGTGCTTGATCGCCGAGTCGGTAGCGGAGGTAGTCGGGAACCGAGTTGTCGCTCTCCTGGATCATGGCCGAGACCATGTCGTCGATACGGACCGTCGCGTTGGGGTCGGTTGCGTTCGTGCCGGCGTTCGCAATACCCAACCGGGTCAGGGCCTTCGGATGTGCGTTGGCGTCGGTGCCGGGCACGTACCACCGCTCCCAATCCGAGAGGGCAACTTGCTCGTTGGGGTCGATGGTGCCGTTCGCGACTGCCTGCGCGTACGCGGCGAGATGCACCACCTTGATTGCGGAGGCGAGTACCTGCTGCTGGTCGGCCCGATGTTCGACGGTTCTGCCGCGACCGTCGTCGATGACGAGGCTGACGGTGTCGGGCGCTTGATCGATCAGCCCGATCCACCCGTCCTCGGTCGCGAGGTCGGTGGACGTGACAGGAGCGCAGTTCTCCGGCGTCGGGGTAGTGGTGGTCGCTGCAGTTGCGTCGGTGTCGGTGGCGCATCCGCCCACCAACAGCGCAGCTGCACAAGCTGTCGAGATCCAGGTCGAGCGTCGCATCGAAGTCTCCGATCTGTTATTCCGTAATTCCGGAATAACCATAGAACCGAGAGTCCGACGCCGCAAGAGCTGAACAGGATTTGCTCGTGAACTGGCTGCTCAGAACAACGTAGGCGCGGTGTAGCGACCGTGTCGTGCTTCGTTCAATCGGGCGCTCCAGCGCTGCACGAGCCACATTTCGACGAGCTCGGGGTTGGTGCCGATGTCGGTGGCCCATGCGGTGATGAGTTCGACGTAGCGGTCGTAGCGGCGACGAGTGAATCCGGTGACGGACGGGTCTTCGAGCCACCCTTCGTGAATGAGGGTCGACACTCCGTATTGGTCGATCAGCTGCGCCGGGCCGCCGTAGACCGACGCCTTCACCGCCCACAGGAACGTGGCCATCAGGGACATTCCGACGCCGGGCGCATCGGGCCAGCCCGACCAGGTCGAGCTCGGATGGTCGGGCACTGCGCGGTTGCGGACACAGCTGTCGAGGACAGCGAGAGTCTTCGCGACGGGATTCTCGTCGGGACGGCTGAGGTGCGGGTTGATGACATCCGGGAATCGCCGCATCGCTCTGCGGTGTCGGTGGCTGCCTTGCCACGCCGCGCAGAGGAACAGCAAGCCGAGCGAATCATGTTCGCCTTCAGCCAGATCGGTGCAGATTCGAAGATCGTTGCGCTGAACAGTGGCACCGCCGTACTCGACGATTTCTCCGTCGAGGTTGCGCCCGCGCAGCCGTAGATCATGACCTGCCCGGTCGAGGTGGCCGTTCCACCAATCCAGGTCCACCTCCACACCGTCGTCGAGGACGTGCAGGTCGTAGCTGCGGTGCTGACACCACTGCACACAGGCCGTGGGCGGCGGGAACCCCTCGTCGAGTCGTGACATACCGCCATCGAAGCATCGGGTACCGACACATTCGGTGGCGTTTTCGATGTCCCTGCGAACTGTCAGTCCCATATGGAACTGTGGGGTCTGGTTAGCCATCAGAACGAACAGGGGAGTGCCGGTGCCCGTTGCCGACAATGCTGTCGACAGGCCACTCGTCGACATAAGTGTCCTCGTTGGGGACGGTGCTGTCCCCACTCAGCGCCTCCATCGCGCAGGTTAGTCACTATTTACCCGTCGAGAAAAAGATGCTTGGCGCGGGTGTCGGCCTCCAAACCGCCCCTTTCGGCTAGACGGGCTTGGAATGCACCTGTGCTTATGTCCGCCTATCCAAGCACTAACACCGGGGGTGTCTTCGCAGTACGGCCGCCGACGGCTCCGCACCGTTGAGCCACGTGCGGTCCCATCGCCAGGCGAAGCCATGTTCAAAGCGCAGCTGCGTTCAGAAACGCGGTGTTCACCTATAGACGATTAGCCAGATCAACCGGGGTGCCGATTGTTGTCAGTGGTCGCACGTATGCTGAACGGTGCCAGGCCTCAGCCGTACGGGGTGCGGTTGACCACAGAGGGAATGAACTATGGAACGTAGCCAGGGCGTACTTACGGACGTTTGGAAACTCGTCTCAGCGCTGGATGCGGCTAGCGCAGTTTGGGCTGCGGATTTTCGTAGGCGTTAAGAGCTGTCTTGAGCGTGATAGTCCAAGGGAAGGTGCCGTGCTGACGAGTTTGCTGAGAGTGCTACTGACTTTCAACGCTACATCACTACTGATCATCGTATATCAGATTAAAGCACCCTTCTTGCTTTCCGACGTTTTCGGGATCCGTCGATATCTGTTGAACGTCGGTCTGCTATCCGTACCGGTGCTACTGACTGGACTCAGCATCTTGGTTGTCCACCGGCTCGGTAAAGACTCCTTTTCTGAAGGGCAGATCCAATCAATCGGGCATGCAAACAACTCGTTTCTACCGAGTTACCTTGGATATTTCTTTGTCGCGCTAAGTGTTCCAAATCTTGAGACTCTTGTCTTTGTATACGGAATACTCTTTGTCTTCACTTTCCTTTCCCAAGCGCTGTACTTTAATCCCTTCTTTCTTTTCTATGGTTTCAAGTTCTACAACGCAACCACGGCCAAGGGTACTGTTATATTCCTCATCAGCAAGAAAAATTATAGGATACCGACCGAAATCGCGATCGGAGAGGCGTGCCGCATCAACGGCTACACGCTCTTGGAGAAGGGGTAAGCATGGATCAGGTGTATGCACGACTCAAGCGGCTGAGAAGGGCCCCCTTTCGGAGGGTCATATCGGGGACGAAGCTCTTCGATGTTGACGTGCCGGAATCAGGTTTTTGCGTCGAGTACGACCCGTCAACGCTACTCGACGACGACGAGTGGTTTAAGATTTCCGACTTCCGCGAGAGGGAATTTTTCCTAAACATTCTTGACGACAATGATTTAGTCTCGGCCGACATGGCGGAACTTGCGAAAAATCAATTCGGCAATATTTCATTTCTGATGTCAGTTCAGGACGAAAACTACTTTTTTCAAAGGGTTCGTCCGAGTGTGCTTCTGCGTAGAAAGTCAATAGTTTTCGGTGATGTGGCCTTCCTGGAAGAGCCGTCGAACAGGATAATTGTTAATCCATTGCCGGACGCAATTTTTGCCCCAGAATCAGACATTCTGCTGTTCCGTGACTTGGCTGCAGTTTCGCCCATTTTTCCGGGAATTGATGCTCTATACAGGCTAGCTACAGATGAGCAAGTTCAGGCTTTCCTCAACTCTGATTTTATAAATTCTAATATTCGACCTGCCGATGTCTCGAAGCCTAACCGTAAAAGGATTGCGCTTGCGATAGATTCGTTAGGTTTAATGTCATCGGCAGAGCAAAAGTCTGTACTTTCTTATATATCCGAATACAGTGAAGGGAAGCTCAGTTTGGATCCCAAGTCGGGTACCTTTAACGTTTCCAATGATGAGGAGCTGAAGATCTTAGTGTACGGAATCGAGCAGCGTTTCTATACTACTATGGTGGGAAAAGAAAAACGTCTTGCAAATTCGATAGTCAAAATTTCATGAAGCTGACTAGTTGGGGTCTGCGTGCATAAGATAGTTGCTGACGTCGGCTCGGAAAAGTTGAGGTCCGGGCCGGCTCGGCAGATGGTTTCCGTAACAGATATTGCGTATGGTACGAAATTAAGAAAAAGGTTGGACGGCGAGTGCAGCGATTCTAAAGTTGGAACTGGTTGATCTAGCTAATACCGCAGGAGCTTTGGATTAATAGATCCGGCCGCTGCGGGAGGGCATCGTCAGCTGTTCCTCGCATACTCAAGCGAATATTTGGTTCGTTGCTGTTAGCGCGAAGGCTGGTGGTGGGTGTCGGAGGATTGGCAAAGAGGTGGCATCGGTCAAGGATCGCGTATCTCGCAGCCTAGGGTCGTGCCTCGGGGAATACATCGTAAATGACCCCAACGAGCTTCTTAGCCATCTCAAGACTGAGTTGAATCGATTGGCTGCTCTTAGGAGCAGACCTTCGCTGGTCAGATCCAAAAGTACTTAGATGGAGTAGTCGGTGGCCTTCGCTGTCATCGACCACAGCAAAGTGGCAGTCAACCTTCGTCGTGTGAGGCTGAATCCGCTGCTTACCGGGCTCGATGGATCTGACACGGGCCATAGATTTGCCTTTCGTTCCGAGTCCCGATGGTTTGGTTTCGAATGAGACATTGTCTTGAGCCCACTATATGTGTTGTTGCGGTGCATATTGAACGCTGCATTAAAAGCCTTCGCCCCACAGCAGTAAGTCTGTGCAGCAATCGCCGGCGGTTGGCTCTCATTGTGGTGGTAGGAGGTGTGGACCGGTGGCGGAACGACTGAGGAGTGGTGAGACGAGCACTCGCATAGATTGCCAGGATGCGGACGTGTCGGAGATTCTATGAATTTTCTCTGCCCTGAGCACAAATCCTGCTTCACGAAGTTGCTGCACTGCGAGTTCGCGTAGAAGACCCTTCCAGCTATGTTCACGAGTAAGACTGGTTCCCGACCGAGGGGTTGGTACCGACTATTCTGTACTAGTAGCGTTAGACGTGCCTAAAGCTTGAGTCGTACGCCTGCGCGGCTCGGTTGATCATATTGGCGTAATGAAACTGGTTGCCCGGTTGCGGTGCAGGAGGTTCGGTTACCAGCGTGACCGGACTACCATCGTTCTTACAGTCCAGGACGATGATGCCGAGCGCGTCGAAGCCTCGTTGACCATCGTGCGAACCGGACCGCCGGTGGATCTCCTCGATCTTGGAGATCGTTCGTTCGGTGTCTTTGGGCTGATTATGGGTGCTTACGACACGGTGACCAGGGATCTTGTTCAGGTCGCTACTCACGAAAGTGTTCGCATGATTGATGATAGAGAGACCAACGGCAAGTGCATTATTGCTGTCGCCGTGAATTGTCTGAAAACTGGACGTAAGTTCGTCGTGCAGCCGTGGCAGAGCGCGAATGTGGGCGGTCATGGTCGCCTTGGCCTCTAGTGCAACGAGGACAACAGACCCGGCGACACCGATAGGGCTGGTGGGGAGTCCGTCGAGCTTAGTCTGCTCGGCTGCTGTCAGCCTTATTCCGAACTTGTCCGCCATGGTCCCCAGGTCGACGGTTTTCGCTCCTTCCTCCTCGCTGGTTCGCGCGACGACCAGATCGAGATTCTTAGTCCTGTTCGAGGTCCAATCGTTCAGTTTCCGATTGATTCCGAACGCAACTTTCCCCTCCGCGGCGTGTGCTCGCATCAGAGACGATGAGGTCAGGAGATCGAAGAGAACGGCCCAACAAGCAACCTTTGAGTGATGGTCGCTTCGTGAGTTGTACTGCCACCATTGGCCCTGCTTATCCTCGACATTGGGACCAGACAACGTGCGCGCGAGGATGTCTGGACCGAATGTCACGCTGTCATGCCCGTCGTCGTCATGGCGTCGAGGTGGTTTTCGACCTCGGCGAGGAAGTTCGGTGCAAACCGCAGTGAGCCAGCTTTCGCCCGCTTGAGAAAACCTGCCGTTGCACGTGGGGACAGTGGTGCAGAATCTTCCAGAAATTTCTCAATGGGGTCTAGTGGTTGAGCTTCCGGCCACAGTGATGTCACGCCACCAGCGATGAACGAGCCGGTTTTGTCACCCCATGCTGCTGTGGGCCAACGGCTAGTGACTTCAATATCGGCTTGTCCGTCATATGGTTGGTGGGACTCGATGAGTTGCTCGCCTACCCACTTCGACATCCTCGTGCTGACTGCGTTGCCGACCAACCTCCATCGGCTACCTGCACGAGCGCCAGCGTCGATCGCGGGGAGAGTCCAACCGACCGGAAAGCCCTGAAGCCTCTCGGCACCGTTGATTCCGAGCGTCACGATGCCGCGGCCCGGCAGCCAGACAGCGGGAGGGCTAGCAATGCCGACGGTCGATCCCGACTTGATGGTGGGCACTCCGTTAACGGCCCAGCCTAAACCGGTTCTGCCTTCGGTCCAATAGAAGCCGCAAGGGTCATCGGCGTTAAGGAGTTCTGTCGGCGGCTGCGCGTTTCCGCTGAACAGAACCGCCCGGGGATCTTCGCTACGGGAAGCGAGCATTACGACGCGATGCCGCCGTTGGGGTAGCCCAAAGGACCGAGCGTCGACTACGCGATACGCCCAACGGTAACCGAGTTCGGTCAACGTTTGTGTTAAGTGGTGCATCGCTGCGCCGCGGTCGAGTTGCAGCATAAACGGTACGTTTTCGAGCAGCAGCCATTTCGGCCCCTGCTTCCGTTTGATAAGGCGAAACACCTCGCCAACCAAACCAGAGCGCGAACCGGTAATGCCGGCGGTCCTACCGGCTTGTGAGAGGTCCTGGCAGGGGAAGCCCGCTGCGACCAGCTCGGTGCCCGTGGGGAGCGCACGCAACTTCCGAACGTCGGCCACCGTATCGACTCCGTCGAACTGCGAGTTCAGCACTTGCCTGGCCGCAGGATCAATCTCACACATGAGGGTCGTCGTGAATCCAGCCTGATTGAGACCGATCTCCAACCCGCCGATGCCCGCAAAAAGTCCTACTGTGTCCACGCGACCTCCACCTATGCCTTCTGAAGGACCGTACGGCAGAGGTCCGACATTTGCTTGTTGCCACGCGGCGATCGGCGTCAACCGGTGGTCTCTGCTCCTCCGGCCTGGGTGCTCGAACGTATGGTGGTCGTTGGAGCCGCCAAGTATTCAGCATGCGACGGGCAATCGAACGAGCCGCCCGACTTTCCGGCGACGGGCAATCACCGTCGAGCCGGGTCCGCTCACGGCCGGTTTCGTCGGGGGAACCTCTCGAAGTTCGAGACAGCGACAATGTTGAGCCCCTCGACACTGCCGGGTCCCGTAGAAATCCTTCGAATCCTATGTCAAGGGGTCCGAACCAAGGCATCACACCCCGGGGTCGGCCAAGATCACCGGTACTCATGCAGCCTGCTCGCGCCTGCTGGCGTACCGGAGCGCCCTCGGTGCTGGAAGGTCGATGCAGAATGTTCGATGGCCGTTCGTCCGTGAACTTGGCGACACCGACCAACAGACTCGGGACGTATTGGCACCAACTGAATCGCATCACGAACCGTCGCAGGTTTGATGCCGATTCGTCCTTTGTGAAATATAAAGAGCATGTAGCACCCGGACCGGAATTGGGCCTCAGTGCCAAGTTGTCGCTTGCCAGGGTGATGGGACCACCTGATTGCCAGAGGGTAGGGACCACCGTGGCGCGTTATTGAGGATGCTCGTTGTCGGTGGTGGCGTCAACTGGTCCGGGTCGGGTGCGTTGCCGGTAGGACGGTCCTCCGATGGCGAGGGTGTGCGCGGTCGAGGTCAGTCGGTCGATGGATGATTGGGCGAGGAGGGTGTCGGCGGTCATGGTCAGCCACTGCGACGGCTCCCGGGTGGAGGTGACGATGGTGGTTTTCTTGCGGTGGCGTTCGACGATGCGTTCGTAGAAGTCGCTGGTTTCGGCGGCGGCGAGTGGGCGCAGCGCGAAGTCGTCGATGATCAGTACGTCGATGGCGGTCAAGCGCCGGTTTTCGGCGTCGACGGTGTTCTCGAGTCGGCCGCGCGGCGCCGGGTGAACAGTTTGTCCGATCGCGCGAACAGGACACCGTGTCGTCTCCGGATGGCCATGTATCCCAATGCTGTTGCCATATGCGTCTTGTCGACTCCGACGGGGCCGAGGATGATCGCGGACTGCTGCGCGTCTAGGAAGCGTTGTCCGGGGCCGGTCAGCGGGCGGCAGCCAGGCCACATCAACTGAGAATCGAATGTCGAATGTGGAGCAGCGCTGTGTAACAGAAGACTCGCGCCCGATGGCATTATGGTGGTCTGCAGTGCGCCTCACCCTAGTCGGCAGCGGGATAATTTCATGCGGTGAAAGTTGGCTGACCAATTATATGATTGGTCAACGATTGTGTAATGGCTAAGACGCCAATGCAAGGGGTTCAGGCATACCGGTCAGCTCAGATCTGGAGGCAAAGCGGAGTAATCCTCAAGCTTGACATCGTCGGTTGCTTCGATAAATCCGCTATCAAGTGATGGCCGGCGCCCGCTTGCTCGGGCCACTACAACGGGCAGCAAATCGATGACTCGAGTTACCACGGTAGGGTCGCCCGAACCGTGAATTGAGGATGCGACAGCCCGTGCGCTTGCTGTTGGCCGCATAATCTGCGTGCCTGGGAACTGCCCAGTATTTACACATACCGTAATGCAGTAGTTATCGCGTGTCGTGGAAGACTGGATCGAATCAAAATACCGCCAATCGGTGTTCCATGACGAAACCGTAAGAATGTCTGTGTCTCGTCGGAAAGAATTTCGAACGGAGATATCGGCAAATTCGTAGCAAATGAGTGAAGAGAATTTCACGCCTCGCCAGTAGTACGGTCGAACATTGGTATTGCTGGGATTGTATATAACACGAGCTTTCTGAACAGCCGCTCTCTCGACCGGGCTCAAGTAAGCTTTGTCTCGCGGAGGTGGAACTAAGCAGGCCCGATGTCCGGCCCTGTCGACGACAGGGATTCCTGTCCATAGTCGGTTTTTATATTCGTTTCTCTGAATCATAGGTGCCTCGCCAGCGACTAGAACCATCTGTCCTTTTGCTGCCTTTGAGAAAACCCACGAAAGTTGGCTCTGTAGCACAGCCCACTCAGGTAGGACCGTAAAGTTCGCACGACGGTCAATGGATTGCTGCACTACTGCCCTGACTGCTTTTCGCGCGTCTCTTGCACTAGAGCTTAACGCAGAGGAATTTCCATCAATAATCCAACTTAATTGATTACCGCACACTTGGAGGCTGGGTATCGAAAATCGGATTTTATAAGCAGAGAGCATTGCAGGAGAATCGCTGGCTGTATCGAACGACCCCATTATCCGATTGCAACGTCTTCTTAGGTCAGCTATCATGCCCTTGTTTACTAGAGGTTGAGATGCGAGTGCTCGGAATACGGAATTTAGCCAATTTCTTCCCGTACCGCCAATCCACAGATGAACGGCAAGGCATGTTTCTTGCAGGGTAATGAATCGCATTGATCTTGATAGGTCTACTCGATTGATTGGTAGCGAAATTCGGTCAGTGGCCGCCTCATCCAACCAGTCGGAAAAGTTCCGAAGTGCTTCCTCTCCGAATAGCGCCCCTTCGTAGGAGGAGAATTCCGACAGTGGCATGGAAACCAGCGATGGAAGTACGAAGTTTGCAGCACGCGACAATCGAGCGCGGCTAACGATCGATTCAGCCGATTCATGAAAAGGACTTAGAAGTGGATTGAATTGGTAATCGCCAATCAAGCTCTCGATGTCTGTTACAGCAAGGGCTTCAATAAGCGCTTGCTCCCAGGATGCGCGGAGTCCGCGTTTAACCTCCTCTATGAACTGCGTATCCCTCTCTGACAGTCCGACTATCCCGCCAATACTCTCCACTAGCCGCTCTGAAATGGCACTCAAAAGCGCGTGAGAGCGAGTGTGTAAAGCACACGCGACTAGTTCCGTCCAGGTGCTGCGTAGTGCGAGGAGTGATCCGCGATCCAACTCTGTCAGAAGTGTTTCCAAGCTCGACTTTGTTTCGGGTGCATCCAGCCCCACCCGTACTTCCTCTGTCAAAGTATGGAGTTCCTGTTCCAGGTCGCGTGGCACGCGATCTCGTTTGAAGGGGGAGGTTAAAATAGTGCGTAGTCGGCCACCCCAGTCTGCGTCGGGCGATGAATCGCGAATTCTGTCAGAGAACTCGAACCGGAAATCGGCATTCGGTTCATCCAGTACGGACCAACGTCCGTAGGAAATTGAAGTCTTGCTCAGTCCGACATCAAATCTAGCCAGACTTGCTCCCTGCGGCGATGTCTGTAGACCGAAATCGTTTTCTGTATTTTTCTGTATTACGCCTATACGTTGTAAGAATTTCGCCGCACCCTCAAGTAGATTCGGAAGTGATTTTGTGAGAATTAAAATGTCGTCAGCGTACACGGCGACCTCAATTATCTCAGCACGATTCTTCAGTTCCTGGATTGCAATACCCATCGTAAGGTTGGCCAAAACTTTAGAGGAAGGCAACCCAATGGGTAACGGGACTTCACCGGGGGAGGATTCTTTGCGCGGATTCAGGTGCTTCATTTTCGATGAGTATTGCAAATGTAGAGCATCCAGTAAATTAGTCAAGACCCGGCCGGCAATGGATAGTCTTTGATTATTCTTGTTCTCTTTCATAAATCGGTCCATAATCTCAGATGGGGGTAAATTTACTGAATAGAAGAACGACTTCAAGTCTACTGTTGCCGCGGCGATAGTCTCATTTGGTAGTAACTGGCTTACTCTATTTGGAGTTTCTTGCCACGCCAAAAAGGCGCTTCTATCGTTTCCGAATATCTGAGAGCTTGTATGTGGGCTGTCTATGTAGGATCGGTGCAAGCGATATCCCATTATCTCAGGTGTCAGAAGAGGATCTAGTCGACGACCGACCTCTTGGCACCACATAAAGGAAATGAGCCATCAAATTTTAGGGACATCGGCGAAGGCGTGCACGCTCTCTACCCCCACTTCTGGAACTCCGTTTCGTAAGACTAACTGCAGGTCTCTCGGTAAGCAGCCGACTTTGATCTCTTCGAGTAGGTGCGCGCCGTCGGTTGACAATAGCCAGTCGTCTATCGTCGTCTCGCCGCGTAGGAGCGCTCGCAGCGAAAGTTCTTGTTCAAACGGAATAGTTTCTGCAGCTTGCTGCCTCAGGTATGGGTTGTCTCGGACGTGGAAGGCCGTCCGTCCCAGGTGGTGTAGCGAAGTGCTGATGAGCTCGTCCAGTTTGTTCACAGGTATATGTATAGCAGTTTGTGGACCTTGCGGGGTTGTAACCGACAACCATGTTGGAACGGAAACGTCCTAGCCGATCCTCACGGATCCCGACACAAGACAAAATTTGGAAGCACCCAACTCCACCCTCGCTTGCACTAGGTGCTATAAACAATATTTGGGGCGTGTAGATTCGACGGTAATTGAGCTCTTTCACACGGAAACGTAGTGCGAAAAGGAAGCAAATTCGGGCACGTGTTGTGCACCCCTACGCTGTCGTTACTGAGTACTCGTGTTCCGCCTGGGCTGAACTGCCTTTCGGTCGAACCGAATTGCTGCATTGGAGTTTTTACACCGAGATTTTAGATGTTTTGACCGCCTACGGTATTGACCGCTTCATGTCCATCGTCGTCAACAAGGTTGCTTTTACCGTAAGACTGAGTTGTCAAAATGGCACTCAGCGCCTACCAGCAATACGTAGCCCTCGTTCGTGCCGTTCCGGAGCGAAAAGGTCGAGCGACCAAAAATTGTTCGCCGACTTTTGCTCTACGTTGAATCTGGACCTACGGACTCAATGGGGCAACCTCGCAGGGAACTGCACCGTCCGCCATCAGTCTCCGATTCGGTGGCGGACTACCAGCAACGGAAGCGCTCGGCGGGTGTTGATGCTTGTTCGGTTTCGGCATTCACCTCGGAAGATCGGAGACGAGCGCGGGGTGTGTAGGAGGGGGCGGTCTACTACATTCCTCCTCGACACCGCCGGCGGTGGTCGGATCGGCACCGAGAGTCTCACCAGGCCACTGGTCCGGCGTCGTCGAAGAATCCGCCCCGCGGGCCGTCGTCGGGCAGGGTGGCGAGCCTGAGTGCGATGCGCGCACCCTCCTCCGGCGTGCGTGTGGATGCGAATCCGGTGAAATCCGTTGCTAAGTAGCCTGGGCAGCATGCATTCACGATCACTGCCGTGTCCGCGAGCTGTCGTGCGTACTGCACGGTCATCGCGTTCAGCATGGTCTTGGATGGAGCGTATGCCGCCATGATCGGTCCTGTCTGCAGTGCGAGCGAACCCATGTTGCTCGAGACATTGACAATGCGTGGCGAGGCAGACCGAAGAAGCGTCGGAAGTAGTGCGTTCGTCACTCTGATGACCCCGAATATGTTGGTGTCCAACGTAGTTCGCAGTACGTCGATATCCAGCGTCGTCGGATTCTGTTGGTCGCCGCCGGAGATGCCTGCGTTGTTCACCAGTATGTCGAGGTCGTCGATCGAGTTGGCGGCGGCGGCAACGCTGTCGCCGGAGGTGACATCGAGGGGGACTCGGAAGGCATCGATGCCCGCAGCACGGAGCTTGTCGACCGCGTCCTGTCGTCGTGCATCGTTGCGGGCCCCGACTCCTACTCTGATTCCCTGCATTCCGAGTCCGTGTGCGATAGCGAAGCCGATCCCTTTGTTGGCGCCGGTGATCAGCGCGGTCTTTGTCGTCATGCGATCCATGGTCGGCGTCGAGCGCAGGTGCGTCCAATACCGATCGACCAACCTGTGATACTCACTGGGTATCACAACTACGCTGTCGGAGTGGACGATCTCGAAACACGCGAACTCCGGTACTTCATCGCCGTTGCCGAGGAGCTGCACTTCGGACGCGCAGCGCAACGCTTGGGGATCGCCCAGCCACCACTCTCGCGAGCGATCAGCAGGATGGAGCGCCGACTCGGCGTCGTCCTCCTGGATCGGAATCGTCGCGGAGTCGCACTCACTGCTGCCGGTGCCGTGCTTCTGAGGGACGCTTTAACGGCGCTCGACGCGGTCGCAGCGGCAGCGCAGCGAGCTCGAGCCGCAGGTGCCAGAGTCAAGCTGGTGACCAAAGCCGGTGCGTCCCACGAGCTTTTACGGCGCGTTCTCGAAGCGCACCCCGCTGACGTGGATGTCATGTTGTGTGAAGTCGGTGAGCAGGCAGAATATCTGCGCCGCGGTGACGCGGACGTGGCGTTGATGCATCGCCCCGTCGATGACCTCATCGGGTTCGACTCCGAGGACCTCCTCACCGAGGGGCAGGTCGCTATCGTTCCGCGTGCTCACCCCTTGGCGTCGAAAGACGAACTGAGTATGGACGATATCCGTGACGTCCCGGATCTGCCGATGGCTCGGTGGCCACAGCTCGACGGAACTTATCCGAAGGGGCCCGGGCCTGAGGTGCGTGCTCAATCGCAGATCGCCCAACTGGTCGCGCTGGGTCAGGCGCTGCTGGTGATCCCAGCGTCGAGTCGGGCGTGGCAGTGGCCCGAGCACATGGCCGTACCTGTGTCCGATGCGCCGATGATCACGACGGTCATTGCGTGGCCGACAGGAGTCCGATCGCCAGCGGTATCGGCATTGGTCCGGTCGGCCGTCGGTGCTGCGTTCGAGTGACGGACCGCAGGCTTTTCGGCGTGCGCCGATCTACTGCGATCACCGACCGCCGTACTTCGAGGTGATGCGACTCTCCAACCACTGCAGCGCAATCGTGGGTGGCAGTGCCATCACCAGGATCAGCACAACCGTGCCCATGATGTTCTCCATGCGCACCAGGCTGACGTTGCGCAGGAGTTCGTATCCGATACCGCTGGACGACGAGAACATCTCGGCGAGAAGCAGACCCAGGAACGCCAAGCCGAAGGTCATCTGCATACCCGTCGCCAGCGCCGGGAGCACCGCGGGAATGACGATCTGACGGATCAACCTGGGCTGACATAGGAAAGTCCGAGCTCGGGTCCGGTCACGATGCTAGGCAGCGCGTACGGAAGCAGTGCCAATCGGAAGTACTACCACCGCACGAGCAGCAGTCTGCTGCCGAGTTTGGTAACGATCGGCGAGATCGCGTTGAAGCCGGTGCGTGCGTTCGACGCAACCACATCGAAGGCGAAGATGGTGGACAGAATTGCAATCGGAACCACGCCGGCACCGAACAACACCACCATGTTGGGGTTGGGCGCGACCGCCGGAACGGCCTATCGCACGTTGAGGTACGGCCAACATGCTGGGTCCAACACCTTCTATCGCCACTGAACATAAGCGGCGGTGCCAACGCATACAGAGCTGAGCACGATGGCGAGGACGATGACGCTCGGCGATCGACCCAACGTCGATCGCCGAAGAACTGCGGGTCGGTCAACAGGCTCAGCGCCGTCGAGATCACGTCGGGAACCGGAACTATGTCAAGCGAATGATCGTGAAGACGTGTCGCGGTTCGCGGCCGCAAGAAGTCGAGCACGGGTGCGAGGCGGTACGAGATACGAAAGATCGCACTGTTGACCTGGACTGGCCCGGGGGAAGTCGTCTGGTCGAGCCGGCGGGTTGAATGAATTGCCGGTCATTCGATCAACGGACTGTGCTTGCCTAGTACCGCATCTACTGTCCGAGACATGGCCAAACGTGTTCGCGGACTAGTCGGCCTCATCGTCCTCGTGTTGTTCGCGGTGGTGTCGTGTTCGGCAGACGGACCCCCGGATGTTCCCGACTCGATTCCTGCTGTCGAAGAACAGGAAACGGAACCAGCTCCCGACCCAGCGGTGCCTACCGTGCCTTCACCGACCGTCAATCTGGTCGATGCAGTCACCTTCGCATACTCGGGCGGACTCGGCGGGCATTACTTCACCACCCCAAGCGGACTGTGGCGGTGTGCGATCTTGTCGAATGCGGGTGACAGTGGAGCTTACGATCAGATGGCGGGGTGCCAACCGAAGGCGAGCATGGTGATGGACGTCGCAGGTGCACCTCAGGTTCCGGATCACGCGACAGGCCGCCCAGTAGCACCCAACGCCATCCTGGTCGGGCCGACTGACAATGCTCGGTTCGCAAGTCTGAGTCAGGCATTATTCTGGCGGGAGGACGGAACAACCCCCGTTCTGGCCTACGGTCAAACACTGATGGTCAACGGATTCTCCTGCAACGTCCAGCAATTCGGCGTCTCGTGTCGATCCGACAGTTCTGGGAAAGGGTTCCGGTTCTCCACTGATGGCTACACGTTCGAGTACGTCGAGGCACTCGACGTCGCGGCTGATGAACCGGCAGTCAGTGGGCAAGAACCTGTTCTGGGTCGCGTTTGGGGACCGGATCAGCAAGGGTACGGCGAAGTGAGGCCCTCCGCGATATACAACGGGGGCAGTCTTTCCGGGCTCGTGGAGAATATCGTGTGGCAGGATTGGGGCAGTCCTCAGGCCGAAGGTAGCGGGATATCCCGCAATGTCGGCAAGTCGCCGTCAGGAGTCGCTGACGCTCCCCTCGAACCGGTTGTGATCGTCGGCTTCGACCTGGGCGACTGCGATGGCACGTTGATGTATCGATCCTTGGTCTGGTACTTCCCTAACAGCGGTGAGACGTTCGATTCCGTTAGAAATCTCTCCACCAATCCCTGCCAAGAACGGCCGTATGACGTGCCCGGATCCGCAAGCTCGGTTGGCAACAAGTGTGGTGTAGTGACGGCCGCCGACGGGATTGCACGCGACGTAGTCGTGTCGAGCGGAAGTGCCTCCTGCGCCGACATTATGGCCGCAATGAACGCCACCTATCCCACCTTGTATGACAAGCCGCTGGACTATATGGAGTACGGCAAGTGGTACTGCACTATCAACCCTGCGGGCGAGGTTTTGTTCAGCTGTGTGGACAGTAGCCAGGAAACCGACTCGGTTGCAGTCATTTACAGATCGCTAGACGATCCTTACCGGTAAGGATCGTCAATCTTCGAGCTTGATGCCGTCGTACGCAACGCCCACGCCCGAGCGAGCGCAAAGGTTGCCACGAGAACGCACAGCACCGCCACGATGACGGCGACGAAAGTGGATGCCTTCATGGAGAATCCGAGAATCCAGGCAGTCCCCATTCCGACGAGGGTGGCGAGGACACCTCCGATCGGGAGAAAGGCAGCCACAACCTTGGTCGTCCGAGACGGCAACGGATCATCAGTTGCCCTGAGTAGCAACCGGACCGAGGCAATTCCGAGCACGTAAGCCAAAACTGCGGTGCCTGCATAGATCGGGAGCAAGTAGTCGGGCGATACGCCCGAACTTGAACCGGAGAAGCTCGTGCCGACGAGGATCAGCACGGGCATCATTCCCAGCGTCACGCCGACCAGACCGGCAACGACGACGAGACCCACGCGCCGAGAGGGTTCGACGGTGAATCGATAGCCGCACAGGTGCAGCACCAGGCCTGCGAACATGCCGATCACTGCGCCGGTCGACGCGGCGACGACGGGTCGCACCCACGGCCCCAGCGTGGTGTCCGGTCCATAGAACGACTCGCCGGAGACGTACGCCGAGTACCCCGAAGTTCCCGTCACTGCGTGACCCAGCACCGCAATCACAGCGCCGAGCAAAGCAAAACAACTTCCCTGTTTGATCACGGGTCAATGATGACGGATGTCCGATCTACGTCGAGAACCTAGGCCGGAGTGTTGCCCGGTCATCACAGGAATCATTCGGTCTCCGCCGCGACGTCGCACCGTTCGGCAAAAGCGAGGCGTACTCGCGTCCGATCCAATGGAACCGATGCATCGGTAGCTGCGTCCAACATCAAGGATGGCTTTCATGGACGGAGTGCTGTGAGCAAAATGCGCTTGCTGACCGCGGGTGTGGTCGGTCTGATGCTGGTGGTAACCGGATGCGGACGGGCCACCGAAGGCAGGCCGGTTGCGTCCCCGTCGACGACATCGGTGCCGACTACCGCACCGGCGAACGGTGCCTGGGATCCGTGCACCATCCCGGAATCGGCCATCGAGGACGCAGGCTTGGCGGTAGAGACGAAGTCCTCGAACTTGGTAGGAGATCTGCCGATTTCGGATGACTGGATGACCTGTATCTGGACCAATCCCTTGCCAACGCCCTGGTATCACCTCGGAATCTTTTCCTCCACCGAAAGCCTGGACATTCTGCGCGACGAAGGACGTTTCGGGCAGTTCGAGCCGATCGAAGGCTTCGACGGTTTACAGTTCCGCCGGACTGCTCAGTACGAGGTAAATTGCGGTATCGCTTTCGGGCGCACGAACGGCGTGTTTTACCTCATCCTCGACGGCTTGTTGGCGACCGAGCCGATCGGAGATCCGTGTGTCGAGGTCGAGCGTGTGGCGCGCTCGCTCCGGCCTTTTATGCCTTCATCGAACTAGTTGAGGAAGAGTCGATGGGTTCAGAAACGAACGAGCTTGCGGCATCGATCCAGCAGTGGAAGTCACTATCGGCGCAGGCAGCATCCGGTCAGCTCGAGATTCCCGAAGGTGTTGCGTTCCAGTGCGATGAGGTCTGCGCGGCCTACATCAGACACTTACAAGATATTGCGCGTAAGACGGAGTATTTGGTCGACGTCAAAGCATTCGGCACCTTGGATTCGGCGCGCCAGCTCGGCGAAAAGTTCGAGAGGATTGCCTACAGCGGTAATCGCTCGCTGCGCGTCGTGTTGACACAACACATCGAGGTCATCGAACTGATGCGGTCGGTGTTCAAGCGCTATTTCGATGAAGCCGAGTACGCCGATCGGCGAACATTGACGTCCATCGCAGAGATCGGCGAGCGTCTGGGCAGGTGACCTTTCATGCCCGAGTCGTACCCCTCGGCTATTGTCGAGGAAGGTTCAAGAGCGATAGCCGTAGGTACCTGGCCGGCTGTCCGGCAACCCCGTCTCCATCGACAGGGTGCCCCAGGGGAAGAACCGGCGCATCTCGCGACCGCGGGTGCGCAAGTCGATGGAGGGTCGCACCTCCGGGACGAGGTGAACAAATGTCTGCAGATGACGGACTCGCAGCAGCACAAGCCAAGTGGGAACCCATTCCGCCGGAGCGTCGTCGTTCCTGGTGCCAGACGCTGCTGAGCTATCCGCCGATATGGTTCGGGGTGTTCCCGATGCTCGAGACCCGAAGGCTCGTGCTCGCGGGTGGATACGCGAACAGTAGGGCGTGGATCGACGTTGCGAAACGTGCTGAGGCAGTGGGCTTCACACCGCGGACGTGGCTGATCTTTCGGCAGAGTCTCGAGTCCGCCTATTTGAAAGATCGGTTTCCTGCGCATCCCGAGAACATGCCCAAGCGGCGGGGGAACGGTGGTGTGGAGACCGTAGTGGTCGATCCCGAGGATTTCTCCGAGTGGCCGTGGCTGTTCGAGGCGGGGTATCGAGCCGGAGAGGCGACAGTGCACGCGTTGTCCCGGTGAGTGAATTGATCGCAGTCAGGCGTGGAGTCGGCCCGGGTAGGCCTCTGTAATTGGCTCGAAGCCTCGTACCGCTCGACGTCACCCGAAGGCGATACGAAGCCCCACGCTTGCCGTGGCTCCACCTGCGCTGAGGATGAAGTTGTGCCGTCCTTCGTCGCGGAACACCATCTGCATCGGCAGGAACCAGAATCGATTCTCCCCGGTGAAGCCGGCACCGGGGATCTGGAGACCCCGCTGATTGACGATGTGTTCGCCCTCGGCGTCGAGCACTTCGAGCGTCGCGGGGAAGTCCTTCCCGATGTCGTCGGGTCCGGTCTGTAACAGTGCGACCAGACGGCATTCGAGTAGACGGGTGTCGCGGGGAACGGTGCAGGTGTCCCAGACCCCGCCGAGAATGTCGAGCATGTCTTCGCTGACTCGTGCGTACTCGGCGAAGAACAATCCGGTGATGATCATCGGCGTCGGCTACCTCTTTCGATCGGCACTGGCTTCGGGGTCGACAGGCGTGTCGACAACCCTAAGCGGCCAGGGATCCGTTTGTTGACGTCGCGTCGCGCCGTTGCAGAACGATGGTCAGTGCGATGGCGACAACGATGCCGATAAGAGGCGGGATTCCGATTGCCAGTTCTCCCGACAACCACGCGAGAAATGCCGCAAAAACGTAGACCGCCAGATGTCGCCAGTGCACCAGCGGTGGAGTGTGATCCTCGGGAATGCCCTGACGCCAGCGGCTCAGGAAGTCTCCGATGAGAACACCGCCCAACGGGGGAATGAAGGTGCCGAGCAAGCTCAGGTAGTCGACCAGATGGTTGTGTACACCGACGAGCGCGAGCAGGGTCCCGATTACACACCCGCCGATGATGAACGGTGCCTTGCGGGGATGCCGGAACATTTCTGCGCCAGCGACACCGAAGGCATATGCGGTGTCGGCGTTGCTCTTCCAGAGGTTGCCGAACAGCAGGATCAGGCCCCAGCCGACGAGTCCCAGGTTGTACAGAACCAGAACGAAGTCGCCCTCACCGAAGGTGATCGCACCGATGGCCCCGAAAAGAATCATCATCCCGTTGCCGACGAGGAACCCGATGATGCACGCCCATGCGGCTTGCGACCCGGATCGCGCGAACCGCGTCCAATTGGGCGCCTGCGTCCCCGCGGAGACGAAGGTGCCGACGACCGTGGTGATGGCGAGCGTGACCGTCATGGTCGTCGTGGGTGCAATCGACGTCAGGCCGGAGAATCCGCCGACCTCGTCGAGGGATCGTGCTACCACCCAACACGCGAGGGCGATTATCAACGGCGTCGACACGACCGAGACCCAATACATCCCGCGGTATCCGTAGCACGCTGTGATGCACATCAGGATGCTCGCCACGATCATCACCGCCGCGCGGGCGGCATAGGACTCCCAGCCGAACGCCTGCGAAGTGAGCTCACCGATGGTGCCGACGATGACGCCGTACCAGCCCACCTGGGTGCCACCGAGTAGCAGCGACGCGAGCTTCGAGCCGCGCGTGCCGAAGCTGTAACGAGCCATGAGGACAGTCGTCAAACCCGTTCGCGCTCCGGCATAGCCCATCATGGCGACGTACGTGCCCAGAATCGCCGAGCCGGCCGCGATGACCAGGATCAATGTCCAGAAACTGAATGCGGTGCCGAGTGCCGCGCCGGCCAGCATGGTCGGAGTGAAGATCGTGAACCCCAGCAGCACAATGGCCAATGAGAAGAACGGCTTGCGGGCACTGCGGGGTACCGGCGTGACGGGGTAGTCCAGGTCGACCGGTTCGTCGACCTTCTGTGTGGCGGGCTCGCGGTCGGCTCGGTTGCTCACGCCTCCTCACCGATGTCTTCGAGCCACAACTCCGGGCGCTCGGTCAACATACGTTCCATCAGGCGTACACAGCGGGCGTCGTCGACGACGTCGATCTGTACCCCGTGCTCACGCAACAGACTTTCCGATTTCTCGAAGGATCGGTTCTCGCCGATGACGATTCGCGGAATTTCGTAGAGCAATGCGGTACCCGCACACATGAAGCATGGCGACAACGTGGTGTACAGAACGGACTTGCGGTACACCGAAGCCGGCAGTCGACCCGCTCGCTCGATGCAGTCGGTTTCTCCGTGCCGAATTGCGCTGTCCATCTGTACGCGGCGGTTTCGACCTACAGCAAGAACTTCACCGTCGTGGACGAGTGCCGCGCCGATCGGAACGCCGCCTTCTTCCCAGCCGATCTGTGCTTGCTCTATTGCGAGTCCGAGAAAGTACTCATCAGTGCGGGCGGGATCGGTCACGGTTCCTCCTGGGTGTCTGTGAACATTGTGCGCGTCAACGGCCGATCAGGTGTCGAACAGATTGCCAAGGGGCTTCAGTTCAGGACAGCTCGGTGCAGCGTTCATCGAGCAGTCGTTTCAACTGCCGCGTTTGCTTGTCATCGAATCCGATCGTGTCGACTTCATCGATTCCGCTTCGAACACCTGCGCAGACGTCGTCGAGGATTCGTCGAGTCGCTCGCTCGGGCATGCCCAACCGGCCGGCGGACTCGACGAAATGCCCACGTGTCCAACGGTTCGCGCGCCCGTAGAAGCTCAACGCCATCGGATCGCTCCACGACGCGTAGGGCTGCGTGCACAGGAGGTCGTAGGCAGGTGTGATCGACCAAATTCCGCGAGTGTTGTTGTGTATCGAATAATTCTTTCCGTGCAGATCGCCGTTTCCGATCGCATACGAATAGGCCGTCAAGCGAAGAAGTTCGGCAGTGGCCTGGCGCGCGGAACCGCCGCCGCGCTCGACAGTGTCGGCGAGCAGCGCAATCACCGCTTCGGTCTTCATTCGGTACTTGGACGCGGGATAGAGCCCGGCTACTTGGCACGCATCCTCTTGCGGTAGCCGTTGTTCACCGATCCGATCGAATCGCGCCACCAGCAGACCGCTGACTCCCTTGTCGTCCTCGATCACCCGGTGATCTGGCACCGAAAGCCCGCATCCACGTGCCAGATTCATGAAGAAGCTCTCGTTATCCACCAGTCGCGGGAGTCGCGCGGGCGGGGCGAGTTTCAAGATGGCGGGCCCGGCCGTAGTCGACACCGGGGTCGAGTACATCTGCGCGGACACTTTGCCCTGAACGCCCGGCAGAGCGGACGGATCCTGACTCACCGACTCACCCGTGGCCAAGGAATCGAACAGGCGACGAAGATCGGGAACACGATGTCTCGAATCGAATGCAGTGCCCACCAACGACATCTCTTGACCGCGTGGCAGCACACGAACGTCTCCGATGGTGTCCGATCCGACCGCCAGCAGCAGAGTGAAGTGATCGTCCTCGGATGTCTTGGTAGCCGTTACCACTCCGGTGAGACGGACGCCTTCGGGCAGTAGGCCCGCGAAAAAGGCAGGGACGCTACCGCCCGATGCCCGCGTCTCTGCGGACGACTTCGGGATCGACCACGCGAGATCCGGCGCAGGAGCGCTGTCGAGGTAATTGCTGTCGTACCGAAACACGACGTCGTTCCCCACACGCGTCAGTGAGCCGGCGAGAAGATCGCCCTTGTAGACATCGGCGGCATCGACATCCCGCAGCTCGGATACTGGGATCATGTCGCGTCCATTGGCGGCACAGGCGATCCGGCGCGCGTGAGCAACGTGATCTCACAGCCCAGCGCTTGCGCGACAGCAACCGCGCCGTCGAGCTGCACCGTGTCTTTTCCAGCTTCGAGTGCCTGGACTGTCGAGCGCCCCACGCCGGCGAGCAACGCCAACTCGGCCTGAGTCATGCTCAACTGATGCCGACGCGCGACGAAGGCTTCGGCCAGCTCGCTGGGATGCTTCCTGACTCGTCGTCGTGGTTCGGCCATCATCTCTCCTTGTGCTTGCGAAAGCATGCATATCGGAGCTTACATCGCGAACCACGCGGTGAACAGTCTTTATGCTTGTCAACATAGGCATATAACAGCTGGACGAGCTTGCTGACACGTTTTACCGAGCTTATGCATGCTTTCTCATGCGTAAGCATGATCTTACGGATGAGCAAGGGACGCGGTACGGACTTGGGCCTGCAAGCAGCAGCCGCGCGTTGAGGGGCGGAGGTCGACGAGTAGTCCGAAGCGAGCGGCGGTCAGTCGTGGCTGTTGAGGTCCACGACCAATCGGATCACGAGTTCGCCGTCGACGATTCGCGTTCGTCGCTCGCAGATGGTGTTCATCAATGCCGTGCCCTCGTCTATTCCGCGTCGGTGGGTGAGAAGTCCATCGATCGAGTCCTCGGCGAATGTCAGTGCCGTTGCTGCTGCGGTGAGTTGACCGTTCGTGACGCCCCGATTGCCCGTCAGCGCCACGCGCTGAGAGCCGCGCGTGAACGTGGTCACCGCAGGCGGAGTCGGGCCGCCGGTATTGGCCTGCCGCACGCCGGCAATATCCACGCCGGGGAGCAGATCGGAGGTGGCCTTGGCAGGCACCCCGCCGATCGGGTGTACCGCCACCACTCGATCGCCGAGACGTCGCAGAGCCGCGTCGATGGACGCCACCGTCCCGGCGCGATGGGTGGCCACGAGTACTGCGACCGATCCGGTGAGGTATCGCTCCCACTCGTCATCGACGGCGAAGTTCTTCACGTACGGGAGATGGTTCGCAGTCCACTTCGTACCCAGTTCGGTACGGTGCACCATCGCGACGTCCACGGTGGGGAACAGGACGGACCGAGCGAGTGTGGCTGCGAGATTGCCGATCAAGCCGTCCCCGAAGATCAGCAGTGTCTCCGGGGTCTCCCTCACCAGGCACGAGAGCGCGTAGCGCACGACGGCGTACGGTTCGACGAGAGTCGCCCGGGCACTGGACAAACCGGTCGGAAGTAGCGACACCAATCCGCCGCCGACAGCGGACGCGCCGATGACGACGCGCTGCTGGAACAACCCCTCGACGTTGTGGCCGAGGAGGAACGACGAGTCGTGTGGGTGCGTGGGATTGACGACAACACGATCGCCGACGGCGAACCCCGACACCCCGGTACCGACCTCCACAACACAAGCCGCTCCCTCGTGCCCGACGATCGGGGACGGATCGTCTCGATCACCGCGCACGATCTGAATGTCCGTCCCGCACAACGACACCGACTCCGGGGCAATCAGCAGCTCTCCCGGCCCGGGCGTCGGCGTCCGTCGCTCTTCGACGGTCGAGTGGCTGCCCTGTCGAACGATGGCGCGATGAGTCGATTGTGTTGTCATGGAGTCTCTTTCAGATCTTGGTGGCGCGCAGATAGCCGTCGGCGATGGCATCGGCTCCGGCCAGAGTGTCGATGTCGCCGGGCTTGCAGAGGTGGATGATCTCGGCGACACGCTCCGAGGTGAGGGAGTCGGCGTACGAGCGTGTCTCCGCGAGTTGTTCCTCGAGCTCACGTCCGTAGAACTCGCACAGTCCCTCCGCGACGCCACCGCCGATGCCGATTCGGTCCAAGCGCGGGTCGAGGGTGATCATGGTCCTGATCAGTTCGGCGATCGGTTCCACCATAATCCGTAGCAACCTGGCCGCGTCTGCGTGTCCGGCCGTAAGCGACGCCGCGAAGGTATCGACGTCGTAACCAATGCCGAGTACCTCCGCCACCGCCTCTACTCCGGGGCCGGACGAGATGGACGACACGTGCCCGATGCCGCCGCATGCGCAGGGCAACGTCCGCACTGCCTCGGGGGCTGAACTCGTTGCCCGCAGATGGCCGATCTCACCCTGTAGACCTCGGTGGTCGACCGGGATGGTTCTGTCGGTGAGAACTGCAGTGCGCGCAGCGATTCCGCTGCTGATCGTGAGGTAGGCGATGTGACGGTCGGTAGGTCGAGCAAATCCGAGTGCGAACGACGCCAGCCCAGCCGTCACGTCGTTGACGAGCCGCCATCGCACATCGGGGCGTCGAGAGGTCAGGACGTCGAGCAGAGGAATCTCACCGGTCGGCGCGCCTCCCCACAGGGGCCCGGAACCGAGGGCAACACCGTTCTGCTCGTCGAGCGCAGCGCCACACGAAATGTTGGCCGCGGCACCCTGTGGAACATGGAGATCCAGGGTATCCACCAGTTGCTCCAACAGCTCGTCGGACGGTGTGCCGGGCTGCCTGATCGAGCTGGGAGACGGTAGCCGCTCGGTGGCACCGCCGTGTCGGATGCGCAACCACGTCCCGCCGAGATCGACCGAGACGGTGGTGTTCACGTCACCCCATCCACATCGATCACCAGACCGCCGTCGCTTACCGCCACCCGCATCGACTCGAAGTCGTCGACGCGGGCAACCTGTGGACCGGACTCGTTGCCGATCGCGATGCACCGCGCGCCGGCGGCATGAGCTGCGGCAATCCCGGCGTCGGCGTCCTCGAAAACGATGCACGACTCGATCGGCACACCCAATTGCTCTGCGGCATAATGAAATCCCTCGGGATCAGGCTTGCCGACGGCGACGTCCTCGGCGCACACGGCAACACGCGGCGTCGGAAGTCCGGCCGCGGTGAGGCGTCGCACCATCATCGAACGCGACGCCGACGTCACCACCGCCCATCGGTCCGGTGGCACCGCGTCGAGAAACTTCTGCGCACCGGCGATGGGCCGAACCGGCACCAGGTTCTGGTGTTCGCGTTCTCGAATCCATCGGAGCGCGGCACGGAGGTCTGCAGTGGGGCCGAGTACACGCAGAACGATGTCGGCGGCCAGTCGCCCCGGCAGGGCCTTGGCCATCACGGCCTTGTCGACGCCGTGGCGTTCGGCGAACTCGAACCACACCGCCTCGATCGACTCGTGGGAATCGACGAGTGTGCCGTCCATGTCGAACAGGAATGCAGCTGCCGTGATGGATCCGCGAAGCGGGCCGGGCTGCAGACTCATACCGTAGCCTCCGCTCGCATCCCCAAGGCGTCGCCGGCGTAGCGGACGAGCTCGAGATCGTCTGCGGTGGAGCGGCGTAGTCGTTGGTCGCCCGGGTCGGTATCGAGAACCACGGTGCCGGCACCCAATTCGCTGAGGAATTCGATGTCGGTACGGATCTGGTCCACGGTCCCGTACCCGAGGGGACGATTGGGCGACTGCACCGGAGTGTCGGTGGGGAGAAAGTAGATTCTCGGGACGAACTCCTTGTCCTCGTGCAGGGCTCGCGATCCTGCGATGCACAGTTGTCTCGACGGGTGCAGTGGATGCCAACCGGTGCCGCGGGTATTGGTCCGGTCGATCGCCGCCGGGCCGTTGCCACCGATCCACAGCGGCGGATGTGGCGACTGCACCGGCATCGGCCCACCGTGGATACGGCGGGATGTGCCGCTGGCACCGGGGGATTCGTAGGTCTCCGACGCCCAGGCGGCTGCCAGGGTGTCGAGTGTGGTGTCGGTCAGCCTGCCCCGGCGGTGGAACGGAACACCCAGAACGTCGAACGCCTGCGCCGTCCAACCCACGCCGACTCCGACGATGAGTCGTCCGGCGCTGAGCCGGTCGATCGTTGCGGTGGCATGCGCGAGGTATGCCGGATGGCGATGGCTCCCGATCAGCACTCCGCTACCGAGACGGATCGAGTCGGTCTGCCCGGCAAGCCACGACAGCGTCGTCAGGCATTCGTAGAACGGCGCGGGGGAGCGGCGATTCGCATCGTCGGTCAGTACCACGTGATCCGAGAGCAGGATGTTGTCGAATCCGGCCGACTCGGCAGTGCGTGCCCATCCGAGGAGCCCGTCCGGATCGATCTGTGGCCCGAAGTTCGGCAGATTGAGCCCGTACTTCACGGCGCACCCGGAAACAGTCGACGTGCGCCGGTGTTCCGATCACTGGTGGGCAGGGTGAGGAAATTGCCACCGTTGGCCGTCAGCGGCCGGGCACCGTGCTTGCGTCCGATGTGATGCTCGAACAGTTCCACATTGAGCTCACCGACCGACACCATTGCCATCCTGGACGTACCTTCCACATCGAGATCGAATTGCGCTCGCATGAATCCGCGGTCTGCTTCGATCTCGGTGCGCAGTACCTCGGTTGCGGAGTGCGAGCCCACCAGCTGCGCGATGGTCGCATCGAGATCCGCCACGCTGTACCCGGAATGGTCGAGCCCTCGGCAGGTCGGCAGCAGCGCCGAGGGGATATCGTCACGTCGATGATGCAGCCGGGCGTCGGTGTGGCCGAAGTAGCCCGGGGTCTCGGGCCACTGCTGCAGCTCGAACAACGTGCCCCACGGCGATCTGAAGTAGATCCACTTGTTGCCGGCAATCGGACCCTCGGGGACGGTGATCACATCGCCGAGCAACGAAACATCCTGCTGTTCATCGAGGTAACCCGCTGCAGCGTCGATGTCTCCGACGGTGAAGCACAGGTGATTGGTTCCCACATCTACTATTCGCGGCGGGGTCTGTTCGGCCGAAGCCGAAGACGTGAACTCGACGGTGACGCTGCCCGAGACCGGCACCGAGGCACCGTCCGTGGCAGTCGCGCCGACGAGCGATGCGACGAAGTCAGCGGCCTGGTGGGCGTCCGGGACGGTGATACCTATTGTGGTGAGCGATGTTTGGATTCCTTCGGTCGTGGTCATGGGATCAGCAGTACCTTTCCTCGGGTTCCACCGGCCGCAAGGAGCGCATGCGCCTGCGAGGCCTCGTCGAATCCGAATTCGCGGGCAACGGGGACAGTGAGCGTGCCCGCCGAGACGAGCGCGGAGATCTCCGCCAGTCCCGGTCCGTCCTCGTTCACATAGCTCTTGCCCGGGGTGATCCCGCGTTGTGGTTGTGGTTGGTCGCCGTCCTCGATCGAGACGTACGCGCCGCCGTCGCGCACGGAGTCGATGGTCTCGACCACGCCTGCGGTGTCGACGACGGCGTCGTACTCACCGGCCTGCAGGTCGACGGGTTTCGCGAACACTCGGCGTGCGCCGAGCGCGAGCAGATCCTCGGTGTCGGACTCTCGCGCGAGGGCGTCCACTCGGTGGCCGCGGCCGATCAGAATCGCCGACGCGATGCGTCCCACCGCGCCCGCAGCCCCGGTCACCAAGACCGTCGAGTGCGCTGCGAGGGTGATCTTGTCGAGTTGCTGCACGGCGGTGAGAGATGCGAGCGGGATCGCTGCCGCATGCGCCAGGCCGACGCCGGTGGGCGCGTGTGCGAACAGAGATTCGTCGGCGACCACACGCTCGGCATAGGTACCGAAACGATGTGCCGGCTGCGCAATCATCCCGATCACGGTGTCGCCCGGTGCAAATCGAGTCACCGACTGTCCGACGGCGACGACGGTGCCCGACACATCCCAACCGAGGATCGCGGGGTACGTCAGTTCGATCGGTAGAAATCCCGAGCGGGTCTTGAGGTCGACCGGATTGACGGCGGCCGCAGCCACCGTCACCGTGATGTCTCCCGGTCCGGCGACGGGTTCGTCCACGTCGGCGACAGTCAGTACTTCGGGTTCACCCTTGGCGGTGATGACAACGGCCTTCATGCGATCTCCTCTCGTTCGGCTGCGGGCACCAGCTCGCCCGCGTACCGTGCGTTTTCCTCCGCTGCGGTCAGCACGAGGCCGCCGTCGACGGTGATGGTGGTACCGGTGAGGTAACTCGATGCCGGTCCGGCGAGAAAGACTGCGGCTGCGGCAACCTCGTTCACCCCGGCGGGCCTGCCGAGGGGAATGGCCGGCCTCGAAATCTCCGCGTAGGCGGATTCGTCGACAACTCCGTTCATCGCGGTTGCTGTCTCCCCGGGAGCCACCGAATTGACGCGAACACCGTGCCGCGCGAACTCGAGCGCGAGTACCTTCCCCGACGCAGCCAACGCTGCCTTGCTGGCGCAGTAGATCGCGCCGCCGGTGATGGGCACCGAATCGTGAACCGAGGTGATGTTGACGATCGAGCCCGCGATGCCGTCCGAGATCATGCGACGACCGACAGCCGATGCCAACGTAAGTGGCGTGACGGTGTTGATCGCCAGGACATCCTCGATCCGTTGGACATCGAGACCGTCGGCCGAGGACCGGTCGTTGACGCCGGCGTTGTTGACAAGGCATCGGATCTCGCCGAACGTGCCGATCGCGCCCTCGACTGCGGCGACCGTGGCCCGCGCGTCGCGCAGATCGAGCTGGAGCGCAGTCGCGTCGACGGGATACGACGCTCGAATATCGTCGATCAGTCGACTGACTCGGTCGGTGCCGTTGCCGTATCCGAGGATCAGGTTGTGTCCCTCGCGTGCGAGGGCCACGGCGATCGCGCGTCCGATTCCGCTACTGGCACCGGTGACAACGGTGTAGCCGGGTCTACTCAACTGCGATCACCACCTTCGGGCGTGTCCTGTGGCTTTCGAGACGATCGAAGGCCGCCTTGGCGTCGGACAACGGGACCACGCTGTCGATGAGCGCCGCCAGGGCGGGACGAATGAGCGGGAAGAGCGCCGCAGCACGGCGATAGTGATCGACACCGTGACGAATCCCGATGATCGAGATACCCGCCAGCGCAACCGCTCCGGGGTCGATGGACTCGCAGTGCGCAGCCACGCCGACGAGAATGCACTTTCCACCGGGGCGCAGTACCCCGATTGCGGTGCTCAGTGCGCCGACGCCGCCCGATGCCTCCACGACGATGTCGTAGGGCCCGGTCAGAGCGTCGGCCTCGGTGAAGGTCCGAGCCACCGCGCTTGGGTCGAGGTGCTCGATGCATCGTGGTTCGAGAATGTCGACGGTGACTGGGTAGCGGGAAAGCATGGCCACGGCGAGACTGCCGATGGTTCCCGCCCCGACGACGAGGACCCGATCGCCCGGCGACACCGATGCCGGTTCGACAGCTTCGAGTACGGTCACCAGCGGTTCGATGAGGACATGTTCGGGTTCGGCTGTCACCCGTCCCAGCGAGACCACGGCGCGCCGCGGCATGACGAGGAATTGTGCTGCAGCCCCGCCGTGTTCGTAGAGGCCGACCTCGCGAAGATCCGAACACTGGTTTCGTTTACCCGATCCGCAGGCCGTGCAGGACTGACAGAAGAGCATGGTGCTTCCGGTGACCGCGTCACCGGCATCGAGATCGCGGACGCCGCTGCCCGTCCGTTCGACCACGCCGACCCACTCGTGGCCGAAGTGGTGCGGAAAGGACGTCTTCCCGTCGGTCAGGTACGAGGACGTGCCGTGCAACAGTTCCAGATCCGTACCGCACAGCCCGACGTACGAGACAGCGACCACGACGTCGTCCGGACCGCAGACCGGTGCGTCGAGCTCGACGATCGAAACGGAATGGGGCGCGTCGATCACCGCGGCTCTCATGCGGCCACCTTTGACGCGCGACGACTGACGAACAGCAGCACCACCGCGCCGACGGCGAGGACCGCTCCGATGGCAGGCAGGACCGAGACGCTGCTGCCTCCCGACAGGGCGATGGAACCGATCCAGGCACCCGCTGCGTTGGCGAGTTGGAACCCGGCGATGTTGACGGTGGCCGCGAGGTGGGGCGCTTCACTGGCCGCGCCGATCAACTTCGAGGCCAGCGGCGGGATGATCGAGAAGCCCGCGGCACCGAGAACGAACATCCACGCGAACGCGAACCATGCTGTGCCGCCGAAGAGGAACAGGACGACGAGTGCGCCCGCGAGTGCAGTCAGCGCCGTGTACAGCGTCGTGTCCAGTGCTTTGTCTGCGAAGTATCCGCCGAGCTGGTTGCCGACCACCGAGCCGACGCCGAAGACGAACAGCACGATGGTGACGGTCGATGCGGAGATGCCGGCGTGATCGGTCAGGTAGGGCGCGATGTAGGTGAACACCACGAACAGCGCGGCCTGGCTCAGCGCCGTGAGGCCGATTGCCCACAACACCGGTCCGCGGGTGAACACGCTCAGTTCCGAAGTGACACTGCCGGTCTGATGTGACGGTGCTGCTCGTCGGGTCGAGGCGATCAAGGCGGCGGTGACCAACAATTGGAAGAGCGCGACGATGGCGAACGACCAACGCCAACCGAGCTGCGAGCCGATCAGCGTCCCCAACGGAACTCCGAGGACGGTGGCGAGGTTGAGCCCCAGCGTCACGCGTGCGATGACGCGGCCCTGAAATTCCGGTTCCACCAACGATGTTGCCAACACCAGGCACAGTGCAAAGAACGTCGCGTGGGGGAGCGCCGTAATGATTCGGAAGACCACGAGGGTCGCGAAGTTCGGGGCCAGTGCGGTGCCGATGTTGCCGATGACGAACAAGGCCATCAAAGCGGCGATGAGCGGGGTGCGATGGACTTTGGTGGTGGCGATGGTGAGAAGGGGGCCGCCGATGACCACCGTGACGGCGTAGATCGTGATCAGCAGGCCCGCAGTCGAATCACCCACACCGACATCGGAGGAGATGTCCTGTAGAACTCCGGCGACGAGGTATTCGACGGTTCCCACCCCGAACACTGCGAGCAGCATCCAGATGATGGCCGCGTTCGCGTTGACCGCGGGCGCTTCGTGACGTGTCTCGGTGACCATTGGTCTATCCCTTCGTGGTGTTGTCGTGGCCGGTGTACTCGACGACTGCGCATCCCCAGGTGAACCCGACGCCGATGCCGGTGAGCATGATTCGGTCACCGGGCTGCAGGGTTTCGGTGTGCCGGAGCAGGTCGAGGCCGAGCAACGGGTCGGCAGCACCGGTGTGGCCGATCTCGCGCCCGAGTTCGACCAGCGTCTGGTCGGGCTTGATCTTGAGAGGCTCGAAACACTGCTTGCGCAGCAGAACGTTGCCGAAGTTCGGGACGATCCACCTGCCGATCTCGCCGTGATGGGTCGCCGAGTCACCCAGTGCCGTTTCGGCACAACGGGACAGAGCCGCTGCGTTGCGGGACCAGAACTCGTCGATGGAGTGTGTCGCGGTGAAGCCCGCGACGCGTGCTCTCAGGTCGATGGGCCCTTCGGTGTCGTAGACCGGCATGTCCAGGCTGTCGAAGCCGCGGTGCATCTGTTCGAGGTGCGCATCGCTGACCACGGATGTCGACAGGATGCGGAACGGGCCGAGATCGGGGCCGACGACGGCGGCGGCCGCACCGTCGCCGTAGACGAGTCCGCTGTCGGACTTCCACCGGTCGAACAGCGGCATTCGCCATGCGTCGGACGCGGTCACCAATCCCTTGCCGCGTCCGTCGAACCAACGACCGATCATCTCCATGCCCACGATCGCGCCGGCACATGCGGTGCGGATCTCGATGGGCAGACAGTCGTCGATGCCGAGTTCGTTCTGGATGTACGCACCGCAGTTCCAGGCCTCCAGACCGTTGTGCAGAACGACAGCGTGTACCAGAAGATCGATCTCGTCAGTGTTGATTCCGCTGTCCTGCACCGCGGCTCGGCCCGCGAGGACGGCCATGTCCGGCGCGGACTCGCCGAGGTCGGGATTCGAGACCGCGACCGACGTCTGCCCGGTCTTCTGGTGCTCGACCGAGTCGAATCGCCCCGCCGCGACCATATCGGCCGCCTGCACTCGGCTTTCGGGTAGATAGGACCCGAAGCCCTCGATGTACAGGCTGTCCCACTTCATGACGCGACCTTCGTCACCGAGACTTCACCGTTGGCCAGCCCGGTGTTCTTGCGCGCGAGAAGAGTCAGCGCGGACGCGATCTCCTCGTTGGTCACATCGTTGGCGAAATGGTGTCCGCCGATACCGACGGGCAGCGGCAGTCGCTGACGTCCGTCTCGATGGCGGACGGTGTCTGCGAGTGCGGCGTCGAGCACGCCTGCGGTGGACAACACGTCGTTCCAGACGGGGAGGCCGAGCCGTTTCATCACCGTGAGAATTCGGTCCAGATCCTCTCTGCTGAGGCTTCCGCGCAGGAAACCCAGCGCGGAGGTGAGCGCCATGTCGATGCTGACGGCCTCGCCGTGCAGAAGAGCGGGCAGAGCCTCCATCTCGAGTGTGGGCGAGAACGTGTGGCCGTAGTCCACGCACCGTTCGAGGCAGGACTCCCACAGGTTGGGTTGAAGCTCCTCGAGCATGAGGTGGATCGATTCGGCAATGACCTGCCTTGCAGCAGTGTCGAGTTCGCTGGACGTACCTTGAAAATTGTCGGCGATCAGGCGTTGACCGTAGGTTTCGAGCAGCTCGAACAGGTCGACCGACTTGATCAACGCCATCTTCAGGATCTCGGCGAGACCGTTGGACAGGTGTCGGTCGTCGAGGGTGCGCAGGAATGAGCGGTCCACGTAGGTGGCGATGGCGGGGGCGTACGTTCCGAGGCGGTTCTTGCCCATGCCGTAGTTGACACCCGTCTTGACGCCCACTCCGGCGTCGACGAGACCGATCAAGGTGGTGGGAATCCTGATGTACGGAGTGCCGCGCCGATAGACACTCGCGGCGAATCCGACGACGTCGAGCAGCACGCCACCGCCGACGGCGATGACCGGCTCGCGTCGTCGGTCGATACCGAATCCGTTCATCGCGTCGACGACGCGGATGACCGAGCTCCATTCCTTCACCGTTTCGTCGGCGCGCATCGGCACGAACGACGCGGCCACCCCGTGGTGCTCGAAGTATCTCCTGATGCGGTCGCCGTGGATGCGATCGACATTGGAGTCGATCACGAGGAGGCGTCTGTCTCCCCGGGTCAGCGGTGCTGCGCTGCAGCCGGTCAACAGCTGGGCGTTTTCCGTCTCGAAAAGGTTCCGTGCGGCGATGACGTGGTACTCGACTTGCTTCACCGCCTCGACCTTCCACGCCGAGTCGGTGTCTGCGCTGTGACTGAGTCCGAGTTTGAATGAAGCGGCACTACGCATTTCGATCCCCCTGGACGGTGATATGCACTCTCGGGCTGTATTCGCTCTCTTCCGTGCGGCGCCGAACCGAAGTTCTTGCAGAAGCGTAAGGGATTCGCTTAGTGATCGCTACAGGAGTAGAGTAGATCACAGCTGAACAGAACTGTTGCGATGTGACACAGGAGGGCCTATGGCCGGCGTGCGAGGGCAGGGGCGCAAGTTCGATGTCGACTCTGCGCTGGACAAGGCGATGTTCGCCTTCTGGGAGCACGGGTACGAGGGCACCTCGGTGTCGATGCTGACCGGTGCCATGGGCATCAACCCGCCCAGTCTCTACAGTGCATTCGGCGGCAAGGAGGGGCTGTTCTTCGCAGCGGTGGACCGCTACCTCGCTACGCGCGGTGACTTCATGGCCCGGGCGTTCGCCGAGGAGCCGCAGGCCGCCAAGCTCATCTCACGGCTGCTGTACGACGCGGCTGTGCACTACACCGACGATTCGTGTCCGGGGGGCTGTCTGATCATCAGCTCGGCCGTCGGCGTCACCGACGCCAACCGAGGCATCGCAGATCGGTTGCGGGACATGCGCAATGCCAACGTCGCGCTGCTGTCGGAGCGCATTTCGGAGAACATCGCCGACGGCATCCTGCCCCCGTCATGGGAGCCCGTCGATATAGCGGAATTGATCGGTGTGATCATTCAGGGCATGTCCCAGCGCGCCCGGGACGGCGCAACGCGGGGTCAACTCGAACGAGTGGCCGACAGAACCTTGGCGTCGCTGGGCCCGACCGACGCCTGACAGACATTCGTTTCAGTCCACGACCGCCGTGAACATGTCGAGGAACAGGTCGACGTCCGCCGCCTCGATGGTCAACGGCGGTCTGATCTTCAACGTGTTTCCGTACAAGCCGGTGGCGGAGATCAAGACCCCGCGTTGCTTCATGCCGTTGACCACGCGCAGTGCCTCGGCCGGATCCGGTTCACCTGCTGGTCCGATGAATTCGACTCCGACGAACAACCCCGCACCACGGATGTCACCGATGGAATCGATACGAGGGGCAAGTCCTCGCAGGCCCGTCAGCATGCGCGAACCCATCGAGGCGGAGTTGGCGACCAAGTCCTCGTCGCGGATCACGTCGAGAACCGCCTGGGCCGCAGCGACAGTCACCGGATTGCCACCGAAGGTGTTGAAGTAGCGCAGGTCTCGTCCGAACGACTCGGCCAACGAACTCTGCATGACCAGTCCGGCAATGGGCATACCGTTGCCCATCGGTTTGCCCATCGTCACGATGTCGGGCAGCAAGCCGTGCCGCTCGAAGCCCCACATCGAGGCGCCAAGGCGCCCGAATCCCGGCTGCACCTCGTCGGCGATCAACAGCCCACCTGCGGCGTGAACGACGTCCGCTGCAGGCTTCAGGAACGGTGTCGGCTCCGGCAAGATCCCGTCGGAGGCGAAGATCGAATCGACCATCAGCGCAGCGAAACCGACACCGCTGCAGACCAAGTCGTCGATCTGTGCCTGCACCTTCTCGGCGAACCACGTGCCCGGATCGCCGTCCACCCGGTACGCATCCGGTGCCGGAACCGTCCGCACCCACTCCGCGTCGCGGACGGACGCCGGACCCATCGACGGCGAACACGCCGCCACATCCACGGTTCCACCGTGATATGCGCTTTCGGTGACGATGATGCCCTGACGGCCGGTCGCGTGCCGTGCGATCCGGAGAGCGAGGTCGTTCGCCTCGGACCCGGTACACGTGAACATCGTCGTGCTCAGGTTTTCCGGGAAAGTTCCGACCAGATCTTCTGCGTAGCCGATCACGGCCTCGTGCAGGTACCGCGTGTGCGTGTTGATCCTCGACATCTGCCGGGTGACGGCGTCGACAACCCGGGGATGGCAATGCCCCACGCTGGCGACGTTGTTGTACATGTCGAGGTACCGAGTGCCGTCGGCGTCGTAGACGTACACACCCTCGCCTCGTACCAGCTCGAGCGGAGACTCGTACATCAGGTGGTAGGCGGGCCCAAGGACGCGCCTCCGGCGTTCGACCAGATCGAGCGTGCGAGTGCTGAGCCCCACGGTCGAGGACGCATCGAATCCGTTGACGCTCAGGGCTCCGACGCGATCGAGAGTGGTCACCTCACAACCCCTGCAGCCAGAACGCCCAACGCGGATCCGCCATCTTCATCCTGGCGCGGGCGAGCTTCCAGGTTCCGTACTTGTGGTAGTCGAAATCCCATGCGGTGCTGAGCTTGTGGTTCATGCAACCCCACAGGCCCCACTTCACGTCCGCGAGCGCGCTGCACACCTGCACGCGAGAGATCATCGACCACTCGGCCTTGCCGTAGAACTCCTCGATCAATTCCATCGTCTGCTGCTCGCCGTAGAACATCTCGGTGATCATGACGGCGAGCTCGTAGGCGCGGTCGTTGTTGGATGCGAACTCGTAGTCCACCAGTTTCATCGGCATGCCGTCGCCGATGAGGATGTTTCCTGGCATCGGGTCGTTGTGACATGCAACCAGATCCAGGCCGGACGCCAGCATCGCGTTCTTCGCCTGCCCGTACTCGGCGAGGATCAGCTCTGCGTCGCGCGGCAACCGCACACCGAGTTCGGCAACCTGATCGAGGTGTTCGTCGATCATGTCGAAGATCGTCTTCGTGATGCTGAGCTTGCTTCCCGAATGAAGCACGCGATACACATCGATCATGCCCATCGGGATCTCGGGACGCTTGAGGTCGCCGTTGGTGCACGCCCGGTAGCCTTCCAGGAATTCGATCACCTCCACCCCGGTCACCGGATCGAACAGCACCACCTCCGGCCCGATGTCCAAAGCGCCTGCCCGGCGAGCGGCTTCGTTGGCCAGTGACCGGTCGATGAACGAATCCGTCCCGGCACCGGGGAGTTTCATGAAGTAGCGCTTGGGTTTCCCTTCGACGGTGATGCGCCAATTGCTGTTCATCAACCCTCCGGGTACCGGAGCGTAGGTGATGTTCAGGCCCTCCCACTCCGCAACGGCGGCCAGAGCCTTCTCCACCTGCCGTTCGGGCTCGGTTCGGGCAGATCCCAGTGCGATCTCGTTCATGGCCACCTCAGATATTCCGTACTCGGTCGTCGAAATGGGGGTCGCGCAATCCAGCCCGCGCTCTCAGGAACTGCCAGTCGGAGAACTTCGAATACTCCTGCGTGCCTGGCCTCATCGCGTCGGCATACGAGCCGATGAGGGCCCACCGCAGGGAGTCGGCGATGCCGTATACACGGGCGCGATCGAACAGCGCACTGTCGAACGATCCCCACATCATCTCGAACACCTCGCGTGCGTCGGTGTCGAACGGACGGATCTCCGCGAGCAAGGCACCGATGTCCTGCAACGGATCCATCAGCGCCGCAACGTCCCAGTCGACGAGCCGCATACCGCCGTCGTCGAGCATCAGGACATTGGAGACGTTGCCGTCGCCGTGGCAGGGGACCGCGTCGAACCCGGCACCGTCGATGCGGACTCGAGCAGGCGCGAGAGTCCGCAGCATCCAATCGAAGTCGGCCGGGAACAACCCCCCGACCTTGTCGACCAAACCGATCACGTGCGCCAGGTCCTCGAACACCGACGCACGTCTGGTGATTCCGCTGACCCGGTGAACGGATGTCCGCAGCGCCACCAGCTTCTCCACATTTGCGTCCTCGTCGAACAGATCGAGCGTTGCGGTCGAACACCGTCCGGTGAAGTCCTCCATGACCAGCACACCCGAGGCTGCGTCGGAGAAGAAGACTTTCGGTCCGATGCCCGCGTCGCCGGCCGCGGTCGCCGCCGAGAACGTCGCTGCGACATCGATGTAGTCGCGAGCGTGCGGTTCCGTCACTTTCACGTATGCGGCCGAGCCCGCGCCGGAGTCCGCAACCTCGGCCCGCGCCGAATACCGCTCGGAGTCCGCGCCCCACCAACTGGGGCTCGCCATGGTGGTACCTGGGTCCAACGTCAGGTTGCCCGTTGCCCAGATACCCAACTCGCTCAGTGTCTGCCGCACAGTCATCCCAGCACTCCGATCTTGTCAGCGGCCACAGCCGTCGGCCAGTTCATCTCGAATCCGCGTGCACCTTCGAGCCATTTCGTCAGCCTCAGCACCGCCTGGTCGGCGAACCGAGGTCCGACGACCTGTATCCCGACAGGCATGTGTCCGGCGAAGCCGAAACAGAGCGCCGAGGCCGGTTGCGCGGTCTGGTTGAACCATGCGGTGAAACTGCAGTGGCCCAACGGTTGTGCCGGGTCGAGCCCGACTTCCTCGGCACCGAAGCCCACTGTGGGAACGACCGGAGAAATGACGAAGTCGAATTCGGACGTCTGCGCCCGAACCGACTCCTGCGAGCGCATCACCGCGTCGGTATCTCGCGTGAACTGAGCGGCCGAATACTCCGCCGCCGCCGAGGCCCACTCCGCGACCGCGGGCAGTACCTGCGATCGACGACTCTCGGGAATGGCCTCCCACTCCGTGCGCGCACGAACCTGGAACAGGCGATCCAACGCCGGGTACGGATCCACGCCGAAGATCGGCGGCATGTCGGTGACCACGGCACCCGCTGCACTCAGTTGCATTGCGGCAGAACGCACCACGGCCTGTACGTCGTCGGAAACGGTGGGACCGTACCCCATGTCGAGCATGATGCCGATGCGAAGCCCGGCAGGAGCGAGAACCGCGTGTATGTCGGAGGTGTCCTCGTACGGCAGACTCCACGTGTCGCGTGGATCGGGCCTCGAGACAACGCCGTAGAGGTCGATGAGATCGTCGACGGTGCGCGCCATCGGACCGGCCGATCGCATGGTCGACGGAGCAGTGTGCGGAATGCGGCCCTGCGTCGGCTTCAATGCAACGAGCCCGCAGTGTCCCGCAGGCAACCGCACCGACCCGGCGATATCGGAACCGACAGAACCGAACCCGATGCCCGACGCCAGCGACGCACCTGCACCGGCACTGGATCCACCGGTGTTGCGCGAAGGGTCCCAAGGATTGCGGGTGATTCCGTACAGCGAGCTGACGCCGGCTGCCATCATCCCCATGTCCGGCATCGTGGTCTTGCCGACGATGACAGCACCCGCTTCCTTCAGCCGGGCGGCCGGCGGCGCGTCGACCGTGGACATCGGCAGGTCCGCATTCGCGGCGACGCCGTGCCGCCACGGCATCCCGATCGCATGGACGCTGTCCTTGATCGTCACCGGAATCCCGTCCAGGCCTCCTCGGGCACGGCCGGATACGAGTCGGTCGGTCGCGGCCGCCGCGGCTGCACGGGCACCCGACTCGTCCACGTACGCCATCGCATTGATCACGGGGTCGGTCGCCGACAGATGCTCCAGCGTGGCGTCGAGCAACTGCACGGGAGTGAGCTCACCGGTGCCGAATGCCGCACGTATCTCGGCGACGGTTTTGGTCAACATGGGATTCATCGCGTGCCTTTCATGCCGATACCGCGGTTACCGCCGGTACGACCGGAGTGCCGACGAGCCAGCCGCCGTCCACGGCCACGATCTCTCCGCAGATGTGGTCCGAGAGCGACGAGGCCAGGAACAGCACGGTGTCGGCGATGTGCTGCGGATCTGCCCACTTGCCGTTGGGCGTCTGCCCCTCCAGAGCAGCGCGGATGGACGCGTCGTAGATCGCGGTCATGTCGGTCTCGACGAAGCCGGGCGCAACGCCGTTGACGTTGATTCCCATCGGTGCATAGTCGATGCCGACCTGCCGAGTGAAGTTGACCATCGCTCCCTTCGCCGCGCAGTACCCGGCAAATCCTGGATTGGCCCGCAGGCCGCTGATCGACGCGACGTTGACGACCTTGCCGCCCCGCCCGGCGTCGACCATGTGCCGTATCGCCGCTCGGGTGCAGAAGAACGTCCCGTCCACGTTCACTGCGAAAAGTGACCGCCACGCATCGTCGGTCGTGTCGAGGACCGTTCCGGCACTGAGCACTCCGGCGTTGTTGACGAGGATGTCGATGCCCGATCGGCCCGCGACGTCCGCGAAGACCGCGTCGACCTGCCGGGAATCGGAGATGTCCAGCAGGACGGACTCGGCGGTGCCTCCCGCAGCGCAGATCAGATTCGATGTCGATGCGCCGTCGGTGCGGAGTGCGTCGCTGCGGTCGGCGATCACCACGTTCGCGCCGGCCGCCGCCAAAGTGGTCGCGACTGCGCGTCCGATGCCGCGGGACCCGCCTGTGACCAGTGCAGTCTTGCCGCTCAAATCGATCATCTGGCTCTGCTTTCTATGCTCGAGTGCGGCTGGTGGCGGCGAGTTCGGAAGATCGGCCGACTCCGATATCGCCGCGGACCATGCGCGCGACCGTCTCGGCGAGCATTTTCACGCCGTCGAGCAGGTCGCTGTCGTGGGTCAGTTCTTTCTCGCTGTGCGAGATTCCGTCGACGCTGGGGACGAACAGCATCACCGTCGGGACGACGTCCTTGAGGTTCACCGAGTCGTGGCCGGCCATCGTGAGCATCCGTCGGGACGACAATCCGAGTGCCTCGGCTGCCTCCTCCGCCAGTTCGACGCCGTCGATCTGGTAGCTCGTGGACGGCCGTAGCGCCGAGGTGTCGACGCTGACCCGCACCTCCCCGTCGGTGTTGACGGAATCGATTGCTGCAAGGAGCTTCTCGTGGGCCTGCTCGAGAACCTCGGGATCGGAGGACCGGATGTCGATGGCCATGGTGACCTTCGACGGCACGACGATGGGGGAGTTGGGTTCGACATCGAACTCGCCGACCGAGGCCAGCAGCGCCTCCTGCGGGAACTGCTTGGTGAGTTCGCGGGTGGCGAGCACGATGCGCGATGCGCCGACCAACGCGTCGTGACGCAGGGCCATATGAGTTGCGCCGGTGTGCGACTGCTCGCCGTGCACGGTGATCGAGTACTTCCGTGCGGCCCAGTTGGCGGTGACGATTCCGATCGTCGTGCCCGTGTCCGCGAGAATGGGGCCCTGTTCGATGTGGATTTCGGCGTAGGACGCGGCCTCGGGTGCATCGTCGTTGCCGTGAAACCCGATATTGGACAGAGCATCCCGCACGCTGACGCCATTGCGATCGGTGACCTTCAGGATGTTCTCGGCGTCGAACTTGCCGATGAAGACCCCGCTTCCCATGAGGCTGGGCGAGAAACGGGAACCTTCCTCGTTGAACCAGTTCACCACCGCGAGGTTGAATTGTGGAGCGACCGAGCCCCGTTCGACGCATTCCGAGACCTCGTACGCGGCGTGTGCCGCGGCGAGGACCCCGTAGGCCCCGTCGTACTTTCCGGCCGTGGGCTGACTGTCGAGATGCGAGCCGACGAGGACGTACGGTGCGCCGGGAACCAACTCGACGGTGCCGTACATGTTTCCCACCGCGTCGACGGTGGTGGTGAAGCCGTGCCGGTCGAACCAGTCGGCAAGGAACCGCCTGGTTCGACCGTCGTTCGCGGTCGCTGCCTCGCGGTGCACGCCGCCGGCGGCGGTGGCACCGAACTGCGACATCGCGGCGAAATCGTCGAGAAAGGTCACTAGATCTTCTCCGGTGCGGGGTTGGCGGCCAGTTCTTCGATCCGGTCCTCGAAGGACAGGTCGACCGGTGCTGTGCGGGTAGGACGCTTGCCGACCGCGAACATCTCGTCGACGCGTGCCTTCTCCTCGGCCGTGATTCCGGTGACCTTGGAGACGATGAGGAAGACGGCCAGGTTGACGGCCATGCCGACGACTCCACCGGTGAGGCTGCCCAGTCCGACGATGTCGTCGGGGAAGATCGCGGTGAGCACCAGGGCGACGGTGAAGCCGGAGATCATTCCGGCGACTGCGCCCTTACCGTTGCCGCCTCGCCAGAAGATGCCGAGGAACAGTGGAATGGCAAGCTGCACAACGCCTTGGTACGAGATCTGCGCGAGGAGTTGTAGGCGCGTCATGTTGAAGGTGGCGTAGGCGACGATGGCCGCCGCTGCCATGAACGCGAGCATGCTCGTCTTGGCCACCTTGGTGAGTTGGCTGTCGGAGAGTTTGCGCTTGTCGGAGTTGACGATGTCGTTGGCGATCTGCAGTCCGCAGACCTGCACGCTGCCGTCGATGTGGCCCATGGATGCGGCGAACACCATGGTGGCGGCGAGTCCCAGAAGCCACGTCCCACCGTAGCTCTCGGCGATGGTGAACCAGCCGGTCTGCGGTGAATCGGCGACGGCGGGAATGACCGTGCCTGCGATACCGACGAGCATGAGCAGTGAGTAGAAGACGCCGGAGATCAGCACGGTGCGGATGGTGCCGGACTTGACTGCCCGGACACTGGATGCGGTGTAGATCCGCTGAAAACTCGTCGGCCAGCAGAGGGATCCGACGACACCGGTGAAGATGAGGGCGAAGAGGTAGAACGGGCCGTAGGAGTCGCCGTCGCCGGGGACGCGGAGATACTGGTCGGCGACGTCTCCCAGAGTCGAGAAGCTGATCGGGCCGCCGGCGACACCGGAGAGCAGGATCAGGCAGAGTGCTGCGGAGAAGACATACGCGACGATGCCTTGGAACATGTCGGTCATGATCAACCCGCGCATGCCCATCTTGACGGTCCAGTACTGACGGATGACGATGACGGCCAGGCCGACGAACAGGCACGTGGTGACCGACCATGCTCCGGCACTGGCGATCTGGAAGACCTCACCGAGTGCCTGCATACCGAGTACCACCCAGGGGAAGAGCGAGACGATACCGATGACGCTGGCGACGATCTTGGTGCCGCGCGAGTTGAAGCGCAGGCCGAGCAGGTCGGGCTGTGAGCGGAGGTTGTACTTCGCTCCCCATCGCCAGGCGCGGGTGGCCATGAAGTACATCATGGCGACACCGAGGCTGGAGTAGGCGAGGCCGTACATGCCGAATACGCCTGCGCCGCTGGCGAGTCCGAAGAACGCGATGAATACCGAACCCGGCCACCACGAGTTGACGTAGCTCATTGCGACGTACCAGGGGCCGTAGCTGCGACCGCCCACCGAGTACTCGTCGAACGTCGGGGAGGTCTTCTGTTGGGTGGTGTACAGAATGAAGATGACGACGGCGTAGAAGACGCCGAGCATTCCCAGCATGATCAACATGTCATTCTCCAGTCAGCGGTGCGGTAGCGGGGAGGAGGTCCTCGTCGAGTTCGCCTCGGATGTCCTCGACGATGTAGAGGCCCCACAGGGTCAGTCCGAGCACGACCCCGTTGATCAGCCAGTACATGATGGCGAACGGGATACCGAGGATTTCGTAGCGAATTCCGCTGCCCCACATGTAGAGCGGTGGGAACAGTGCGAAGAGCAGAGCGAGAGCGTAGGTACCGCCGAAGAACGTCATGATGCTCTTTCGGCTCAGGCCGCGAATGTACTCTTTCATGTGCGTCATCCTTGGTTGACTATTTTGAGAACCGAGTCGTGAATTACGCCGTTGGTCGCAATCCCGTTGCCTTTGTCGAAGTCTCGCGCTCCGTCGAGCGAGGTGAAGGTGCCGCCGGCTTCCTCGATGATCACCGGCATGGGGGCAAGATCGTAGATCTGCGTCGTGTAGTCGACCACGGCATCGGCCTGTCCGCTCGCGACCATCATGTAGCCGTAGGCGTCGCCCCAGGTGCGCAGTACGGCACCCGTGGCGTGGAGGTCGACGATGGTATCCGGGTGCCAGTCCTCGAGCCAGGTTGCCATCACGTAGGCACCGTCGAGATCGGTCCTGCTCGAAACATGCACCTGCTCACCATTTTTCCAGCACCCTTTGCCGCGCTCGGCGTGCATGAGGATGTCGACGCTGGGTAGGTTGATGGCACCGAAGACGATCTCGTCGCCTTCCTCGATCGCAATCAGGTTGGCGTACAGAGGAACTCCGTGCACGAACGATTTGGTGCCGTCGATCGGGTCGACGATCCAGCGGTAGTCGGAGGTGCCGCCGGTTTCACCGAACTCCTCTCCGAGAAAGCCGTCGGTGGGGAAGTGCTCGGCGACGCCGGCTCTGATGTGCGTCTCGATATCGCGATCCGCCTGTGTAACAGGGGAACCGTCCTGTTTCTGTTCGACGGTGAGGCCTGAAGTGTCGAACCAGCGACGAGCGATCTCGCCCGCCGAGCGGGCGAGCTCCACGCCGAGAGCGGCGCGTGCCGACCTGGAATCCTCCACGGTGTTGCACCCTTCGGTAGATGTTGCGTTCTCGGGTAGGTGCAACGATGGGCGTAGACCATTTCTGGTTTTCTCGTCGATACGTGAACGTCGTGTAACGCATGACCTGGTTGCGGGTCATAGGACACCCGCCGTGTTAATCGTGCGTTAATGCCCAGGTCGAGGGGTGTTGCGCGGGCCTGATTGAAGATTGAATGGACACCACAGTCATTCCAGGAGAAATCGAGGTGGTCCGGTGCTGTTGATGGAACAGACGCACGCGGCGCTTCTTCGGCTGGCGGCGGAGCTCGAATCGCGCTCCGTTGCCCGGTTGCCTCCCGAACGCGAACTGGCCGAGCGGCTCGGCACGTCGCGGACGACACTGCGCAAAGCGCTGGATCTCCTCGAACGCGACGGTGTCATCCGACGGACGAAGGGTAGGGCAGGCGGTGCCTTTCTGACCTCGGTGACACCGGGTTCGTCCTCGCCGGAAAGTGCGCAGTCCCTCTGTCAGAGCCGGCGACTGCTCCGAAGCCTCAACACCGTCAAGGGCGTCCCACAGATGCTGCACGAGCAGGGATTTCGAGACGGGACCAAAGTCATCTCGGCGCGCATCGCCGAGCCGAGCCCGGAGGCGGCGCAGGTCCTGGGAGACGGACCGGTGGTATCGCTGCTGCGCCTGCGCTTCGCTGACGGCGACACGCTGTCGCTCGAGCAGATGTATCTCAGCGACAGCATCTGTGGCCGAGTTCTGGAGACTCGGTTGGACTCGGTGTACGAGGCTCTGCGTACCCGGCTCGGCGTATCGGTCTGCATGGCAGACGAATCCATCGAACTGGCGACGATCAGTGCGCCCGCGGGCTCGCTGCTCCGCCAACCCGAGGGAACACCCATCCTGAAACTCGAACGCATCGGATACGACCAGTCCGAACGACCCGTCGAATATTCCGTCGACCTGTTCCGAGCCGATCGAACGCGATTGAGTGTGCGCACCTCGTCGCTGGTGAGTGCCTCGGTCACCGAGACTGCGACCTAGACGCGTAGGCCCGGAGACCGCGGTCCCCGGGCCTGGACGCGGACAATTACTCGTTGCAGCAATGCCCGGCGGGCTTCGGCGTCTCCGGTGCCAGATCCAGCATCGGATTGCCGTCGAAGAATCCCGTGGGCTTGAGGTGCAGACTCACATGACTGACCGGCATCACCGGCCAATCCTCGGGGCGCACCACATGGTGTGCAGAGATCGTGGGCCAGATGACCAGGTCGGCGTTCTCGAGGGAACGGTCACCGCTCGTGTACTTCACCAGCCCGTCGGGTCCCGGATTCTGGGCCACGTACTCACCGGCCGCATAGCGCTCCCGTTCTGCGTACGGCGTCGCCCACAGGTGCTTGGTGGCGAACCCGCCTCGGCGAGCCTGCTGCGAACCGGGCTGTGCCAGAGGCAGAGCGACCGCACCGGACGGCTCGATCTTGTACCCGATGTGCCCACCGAGCTTGTTCATCTTGTCCGCGTTGGCAATCAACCAGGAACGAGCCCGGAGTGGATCGGCGACGCGCTGCGCCTGCGATTCGGTGACGAGATGGCGCTTGGTCTGACGCCAGGCGTTGCCGTGGGGATTGTCCGGCCCGGCGGGGACGGCCTCGGCTTCGAGCTCGTAGAGGTTGTTGCGTGCCCCATCCACGTTCATGTCCAAACGCACACTGAAGAAGTGTTGATGATGCGGCCCATAGAGACCGGGCGCGACAAGAGTGCCGAACTCGGGGACCTGGCCCGGCTCGATGGCACCGGTGGAGATGATGCCGGTCAGCTTGATCTCGAACTCGATGGACCCGTCGAGATACAGATGCCAGTAGAAGCCGTAGTCGTAGTTGCCCACGGTGGCGAAGAACGACACCACGAGACGACGGTTGCGTCGGACCTGGCCTACGTTGTCGCGAAAGTCGGTGTGCTTCCAGCCGATGCTGTAGTCCTCCTCGTGCATGCAGATCGCGTTCGGAAGTTCGATCGGCTGACCGTCCTGATCGTTGACGTACGCGTCGAAATAATGGATCTCGCCGAGGCAATCACAGCCCAGCTGAAGCGAATTGGCGAGAACGCCGAGCCCGTACTCGCCCTCGTCGAACACGTTCTTGTTCCACTGGCTGTCACCCGGATCGCCGTACGGTACGTACATTTCCGACAGCGACGCCCGATGGATGACCGGGCGTAGAGTTCCGCGATCGACGTATCCGACATCGTGCAGCACGAGACCCTCCCGCGGCGTGAAGCCAACGCGCAAGCGCCAATTCGCCCACTCGACGTAATGGCCGTCCACCGTGAACGACGGACCGTCGGGTTGAGTGATCTCGATCTTCTTCATCGATGCCCGCTGCTGCGCGAACTCCGGGACGTTGCCGGGACGTTCGTAGAATCCGGGTAGGTAGTTGCCTGGCGTGTCTGGGATGGGGACGACGCCGGTATCTGCGACGTCGACGACCTCCATCGTGTCCATATCGACCGTCACGACGAGGTTCTCGACGGGCCGCGCGTAGCCGTTCTCCTGCGCTTCGCTTCGTACGAACGTCAGTGGCCGGGCGAGGCGTCGACCGCCGGGGTTGTCGCCCGCCATGGTGTGGCCGCTGGCCCACTTGTCCACCATCGCCAGCGAGAAGTCGGTGACACCACGCTTGACCATTGCCGCCTGCCAGCGCGGGTCGGCCTTGATGACATCCTCGCAGCGAAGGAATTCCTCCAGCGTGATGGGCGGCTGGGCGTCGGCGATCTCGGTGTAGCTGATCAGGGCGTCGTGGGTGAGCGAGACAACGGCCTCGAAAGTGGCATGGGCGTCACGGTCACGCAGGACGACGAATGCTCGACGGTCCGTATCCGAATGCTGGAGATCCGTTTTCGTCGGCTCCAGCAGTTCGATGTAGACGAAGCGTGCAGCGGAGGTCAGGTTCCGCTCGCGAACGACTATCGCCGACGTCCTCGAAATCTCCTGCGGGCTCAGCGGTTCGAGGGGATGAACTACAACGGGCGCAAAGGTATCGGTCATCGAGGCTCCTGCAGTCGGTGATGGAGAAGTTCCGGCGGAATGCCGCGCGTGCGAACGAAAACCACGACGGCGGCGAGCGTGAGTTCGACCGCCGCGAGAATCGAGGCCGCGGAGGCACCGCTGACAGCGTCGGTCACGACAGGCTGATGGTGCCCTGATGGACTGGAGGCATGTGCAAGCAGCATGACGGCACTCGATGCCGCCATCACTACCCACGCGCGATTGTTCGTCGACCGCCACAGATCGGCGGCGCACACAACGCACACCACCGCCATGGCGGTCACCAACATGCCCGACGCGCCGCCGCCGCCCATTCTCAGATGCAGAACGGCCGATATCACCGCGAGTGCCGATGCACAACGGTTGATCAACACAGTTCGCCACTTCCCGCCGTCGCTGTCCGTTACGACGCTAGGGGTAGACCATTACTGGTATTCGCAGTTCGCGTGAGGAACGTGTAACTCACCGAACGGATCAGACCAGCTCGATGACCTCCAATGCACCGTCGGCATGGGAACTCCGCAGCCTCTTCTTGTCGTATTTGCCGACACTGGTTTTCGGGACCTCGTCGATGAATGTCCACCGCTCCGGCAGCTGCCAATGCGCGACACGACTGTCGAGGAATTCCTTCAACTCCTCGGCCGTCACCGACGCCCCCTCGCGAACGACGACGGCCACCAACGGGCGCTCGTCCCACTTCGGATCGGGCACACCGATGACCGCGGCCTCCCGCACGGCCGGATGTCCCATCACCTGGTTCTCGAGCTCGACCGAGGAGATCCATTCGCCACCGGACTTGATGATGTCCTTCGAGCGATCGGTCAGGCGCAGGTACCCGCCCTCGGAGATCGTTCCCACGTCACCGGTGCGCAGCCAACCGTCGTCGAACTTGTCGTCGGCGTCGGCGTGGTAGTAGCTGCCGGTGATCCACGGGCCACGCACTTCGAGTTCCCCGACGGTCGCACCGTCCCATGGCAACACCGTGCCTGCATCGTCGACGAGTCGCGCCCGGACTCCGGCGACGAATCTGCCTTGCGTACAGCGCAAGTCGAATTCGTCCTCCGGCGACAGGCCCGCATCGGGCTTGCCCGAGGTGCCCAGTGGGGAGGTTTCGGTCATGCCCCACGCCTGAGAGATGTGCACTCCGTACTTCTCGTGGAACGCCCGCATCAGGCTCGGGGGGCACGCGGCACCACCGACCACCACGTCACGCAGGCTCGACAGATCCGCCGGGTGCTCGTCGAGATGAGCGAGCAGGGCCTGCCAGATGGTCGGAACCGCTGCTGCGGCCGTCGGACGCAGCGTCAACATCATCTCCGCCAGCGGTGCCGGCTGCAGAAACCTGTCGGGCATGATCAGCGACGCACCGACCATCAAGGCGGCGTACGGCAAGCCCCACGACATCGCGTGGAACATCGGCACGATGGCCAATACCCTGTCGGACTGCGCAATCGCCATCGCATCGGTCATACACGCTTGCATCGAGTGCAGGTAGATGGAGCGGTGCGAGTACACCACGCCCTTGGGATCACCGGTGGTGCCCGACGTGTAACACATTGCGGCAGCTGATCGTTCGTCGAGCTCCGGCCAGTCGAACTCCTCCGGCTTGCCTCCGAGCAGGTCCTCGTAGCCGAGCACCTCGATACCGTCGGGTGCGGTGACCTGCGCCGGATCGACGCCGACGACGATGAGGTGCCGCACGGTCTCGAACGTCGGCAGCAACGGCGTCAACAGGGGGAGCAGACTTGCGTCGGCGATGATGACCTGGTCCTCGGCATGGTTGACGATGTAGGTGAGCTGCTCGGGAAAGAGCCGAATGTTCAGTGTGTGCAGCACAGCGCCCATCGCTGGAATCGCCATGTAGGCCTCCATGTGCGGGGCGTTGTTCCACATGAACGTTCCGACGCGCTGATCGTCGTCGATGCCGATCGACCGCAGACCGTGCGCCAGTTGCGCTGCCCGCCTGCCCAATTCCCCGAAGGTCACCGTGGTCGGACCGGTGTCGGTCCAGGTGGTGATCTCGGCCGAGGAGTGAATGGACGTCCCGAATCGAACCAGCTGGCCGATGGACAATGGGGTGTCCTGCATGGTGCTCTTCATCGATCTCGCTCCTGAAGTCTCGGCATACACATCGTTGTGCTGCGCGTCACACCATGCACGATACGGACTTACTCGGACGCGTGGTCTCGGGTACCTCGGATTCGTGCGTCGACCTCGCGAACGATGTCCTGAAAGATCTCCGACGCGGGGTCGATGACGGCGAAATGGCCCCCAGGTCCTTCGATCGAGGCGACCGAATCCGGGCCGGCCGACGCGGCGGCGTAGTACGCCCGGCTGATCTCGAGCAGATTGGGGTCGTCGTCGAGTGCACTCACCACAAGCTGCGGGACGCCGAGCGGAAGCCTCGAGATGGGCGACGATTTCTCGTACGTCTCCTGCGCACCGGCGAATCGTGCGCCGATCGCGTTCGACACTGCCCCTTCGCCGAGCCACCGCTCGTCCCCGACCCGCAGATCGAGTACCCCGGCCAGACTCACTGCGAGAGCGGGTGTCCCTGGCTTTCCTGAGGAATCGGCCGCGGCTCGCAGTGCGAGTTGACCGCCCGCCGAATGGCCGAACAGAACTACCTGAGACAGATCCAGATCGCCGGGTGCCGTCTCCAATGCTGCGAGCGCGGACGCGACATCGTCGGTCATCACATCCCAGCCGTGTTCGTCGGGTCGACGGTATTCGATGTTCCAGGTGGCATAGCCACGTGCCGTCAGATCGACGGCCATCGCGTCCATCAGATCGAATTCCCATCGCGAACGCCAATACCCACCGTGGATCAGCACGGCGACAGGGAACGGACCGTCGCTCTCGGGCACCCGCAGCTCGACGCGTTGTTCCGGGTGATCCCCGTAGGACAGGATCGTTCCGGGGTGGAAGCGGTGGAAATACACGCTGTCGATCGCGAATCGCAGACCGTCGAGTCCACGGCCGCGAATATGAGTGCGTATGCCCGGTGATCTGTCCGGAGTGCACTGACCCAGATCGACCCGAACTGCACTGCTGTACGGCGACGTATCGATCGGGATTCCGTCACCTGGAACGACGATCGCCTCGTCGGAACTGGTTGCGGCATCGCCGATTTCACCGGTCAGGCCACGAGCAGCGAGAGCCCGGTTCGCCAGTTCCTCCGCCGTCGCTAGATCGGCGAAGACTCCGGGAGCGGCAACGATATGGATGTGTCTCGAAACGTCGGTCATGGGTTCACGCTACCCAGAACGGCGTCGACCGAGCCCGGGACGGTGCGTCCGGACTCGGTCGAAGAACGTGCAGTCGAAGAATGCGGATCAGTTGTCGACGGCCTCGTTCAGTTCGCGCAGGCGGGGGAGTGCGCGGTTGGTGAGCAGGTCCTCGCGGGTCGCGGCGGAGACGGCCATGCTGTCCTTCCACAGTGACCGGCCGGCCATCGCGCCGCGCGCGCCGTTCGCTACAGCGACGCGTACCTGCTCGATGAACGTCTCGTGGTCGACGCCTGCCGAGAGCACTGCCCACGGAACACCCTGTGCCGCTTCGGTAACGGCGGCGCAGGCCTCGGCGGAGCCGGGGTAGGGGAGCTTGAGGACCTTGGCACCGCATTCGACCGAGATGCGGGTGGAGTCGGCGATGATCTTGCCGAAGCCTGCCTTGTAGTCCTCGTCCGATTCGCCCTCGAGCTTGTAGGTCAGGATTTCGACGATGAGCAGCAGGCCTTCGGCGGAGCAGGCCTTGACGAGGTCGCGAATCTCCTCGGCGACACGGGAATCGACGCCCTGCCGTTCGGGACGCATGTAGAAGAGCATCTTGGCGACATCGCCACCCAGGTCGCGTACGACGCGCGGGGTGACGCCGTCGACGTACCGGGTGTAGCGCAGGCCGTCGGTCTCCTCGAAGCCCGAGGCGTCCATGCCGACCACCAGCGCGGTGCCCCGCGAGAGCACACCCTCGTCGACGATCTTGGGCAGTGCGACTTCCGGGTCGAGCAGGATCGCCGGGGCGTGATTGCCGAGGTAGCGAACCAGATCGGCCTTGGCGTCGGCGAGCTGCTCGAACGTGACCGAACCGGGCCCGTCGGGAGCGTCCGTCATGACCGCCTTCATGCCGTTGCGTTGATCTCCTGCGACGATGAGCATGTTGCCGTCGGCGGTGGAGATGGCGGCCATTCCGCGACGTTCGAGTGTGGTCAGTTCGTTCATTGTTTTCTCCTGGTGCTGGGTTGGGGTCGAGAGCGAGCGAGACAACGTTGTCTCACTGCAGAAATGTGGGCTCAGATCTCTATGAGCGTCAGTAGTCGCGCCGCGAACAACGCTGCGCCGTAGGCGGTGTCCTGGGCGCGGGTGGAGACCGAGACATCGGGGAGCACTTGCGCGCGGGCATCTCGAACGCTGGCCATGCTCGCCCAGCCGCCGGTGAGCAGCGTGGAACGGGCCGGGGCAACCTCCGCGTCGAGGGCGGCGATGAGCCGCGCGATCTCGTCGTTGCCGTGCAACAGAATCGAACGGAACAACTCCGCCGCGTTCACCCCGTCCGTCCGCACGGTGATCGACAGAACCCCGTCGTCGTTGCGGGCTCCGGCGATGTCGATACCGCCGTCGGTGGACGGTCCGCCGGCAGGCAATGCGCACACCCGCTGATCGAGCAGGTCACGCCCGGCGCGGTCGGTGATGTCGCACAACTGCAACGCCCGTCGCATCAACAGCCCGGTCTTGACTCCGGCGACGAGTACGTGTTGGCCCGGAACCACATGCCGCACCGAATTGATCAGATGATCGGCCAGACGGCTTCGTGCATCGGGCGTCAGCGGAGCGTCGAGCACTCGCAGCAGCACCTCGGCGGTTCCCATCGACACGTGATAGCGGTCGTTGGGGATTGCCTCACCCGATACGGCGGAGACGAGGTGGTCATGGCCGGCCACGGTCAACCGTGCCCCCGCGATGGCGTCGGGGAGGGCGGGTCCGGTTGCCGTTCCCAGATCCGTGCCCGCATCGACGAGAGGCGGGATGAATTCGGCCCCGACGCCCAAGTGCGTCAACATCTCCGACCACGGCTCGCCGGTGTCCTGATCGAGCAGGCCGGTTCGGGAACCGAGCGAGTAATCGGCCACCGCGCGGCCACCGAGGGACAGCACGACGAACTCGGGAAGGTTGAACCATCGCAGTCCGGCCAGCTCCAGTCCGTTGTCGCGCAGGTGCGCGATCTTGACCACCGACACCTGGACACCGACGGGAAGGCCTGTCTTCCCGGCGAACCGGTCACGTAGATCCCGGGGTAGTGCGTCGACCTGCTGTTGCCCTCGGGGATCGAACCACGCGAAGGCCGGCGCTCGGACAACGTTGTCTTGATCCAGAAGGAAACCCGTCTCACCCATTCCGGACACTGCGATCGCATCGATGCGCGACGCGGGATCGCCGGTCACCTCGGGCAGTCGGCGCGCGACGGCCTCGAGTAGATTCGCGATGGTGGCGAGCAGGTCCTCGGCCGCGAGGTCGGTGGTACCGCCCGGGCCGTGACGCCACGGTGTCGGACTCTGCTCGATGAGCATTTCGGTGCCGGCATCGTCGGTGACGAGTACTTTGACGCCGGTGCTCCCGAGGTCCAGTCCCGCAACAAGTCTGGGGTTCACGGAGTTGGTCTCATTTCTGTACGGGTAGGGGGAGTGCATGCGAGAGTCTTTCCACCAACGTGGTGGGCGCGACCTGTTGCTCCGGTTCGAGGTAGGGATCGTCGAAACGCTGCACCAGCCGATCGAACGCGAGTGTGCCGATGCGATACGGGTCTTGGTCGATGCACGTCACCGATGGACTGACGGCATCGGCGAGCGAGAAATTACCGAACGAGACCATCGCCACGTCGGTGCGATCCATCTCGTGCAGCACCGATACCACGGCCGTCGCATGACGTGCGTTGGCGACGAAGAAGGCGGTCGGCGGATTGCGTAGTGCCAGTAGCTTCTTCACCACGGGCCGTACCGAATCGGCGGCGTGCGACACCGGGGGAGCAAGTGCCACGTCCGGCTTCTGGCCGAGGTTCGCGAGAACATCGACATACGCCTCACGGCGCAACTGCGCGGTCTGCAGTCGATCGTCGAAGCCGAGCAACGCAATTCGGGTGTGCCCGCCCTCCACCAGTTTCTCGACGGCTCGTTTGGCAGCGCCGTAATCGTCGACGATGACCGAATCGAATCCCGGGATGGAACGGTCGATGGTCACCGTGGGCAATGTCCGACGCCGAGGCACGAGGAAGTCGCTGTGATCGCCGACCGGCGCGAGAATGATGCCGCGCACGTGTTGACCGGCCAGCAGTGCCAGCTGGTCACGTTCGCGCTGGGCGTCGAACCCGGTGCTGCCGACGATGACGGCGAGTCCGTGTTCGAGAGCCCGATCCTCGACGGCACTGACCAGGGAAGCGAAGAACACGTCGTCGATGGAGTCGACGACGATGCCGATGGTGTTGCCCGATCCCGATTTCAACGAGCGCGCAGCCGAATTGGGGACGTAGTTCAGCGTCTGCACCGCGGCCTCGACGCGTTCGCGCAACTCGGGCAAGACGGTGTCCACGCCGTTGACGACGCGGGAGACGGTCTTGAAGCTGACGCCTGCCAATGCGGCGACGTCTTTGATGCTTGCGCGCTCGGTCACGTGAACTCTCGATCGGAGGGATTGCGTTTCGCTGTAGCAAGGTGCGAGACAACGTTGTCTTGTATGATTGCCGCTATGCCTCATGTCTGTCAAGACGTTTCCGTGATCGATCGGGATCGACTGCCGGTCCTGCTCGTCGCGGGTGCTGCCGGGAGTGGAAAGACCACCCTGGGACGCGAGCTGGCGCGCCGTTTCCGCATCCCCTTGCTCGACCTCGACACCCTGACGAATCCGCTTCTCGATCAGCTGGATTCGGTGTCGGTCGGCCCGCACTGGAACAGTCCAGGGCCGCACTCGGAGCAGATTCGAGCCGGCCGATATGCAGTATTGCTGGCCGCTGCCACCGATCTCGTGGACATCGGTCAGCGGCCGGTCCTCGTGGCTCCGTTCACCCGTGAGCTGACCGGTGGCGCGGAATGGGAGCAGCTGATCGCGCAATTAGCGCCGGCCGCAACGTCGGTCGTGCACGTGGACGGCTCGCCGGAACTGCTGGCGCGTCGACGGGCCGCCCGTGGGGCAGAGCGCGACGCACATCGGCCGTCGGATACTCCGGCGGAGAAGCCGCGTGTTCCTCATCTACGGGTCGATGCCGAACTATCCACCGAGCAGCAGGTAGAGCTGGTCGCGGGAACTCTCGAGGGCTACGTGCAGCGGTGATCGCTTCCGGGCGTGCACGATCGACGTTCGATCAGCTCGACCCCGAGTATGTTGCGCCGCTTGAAGCGCTTGCCGGGATTCTCGATTCGGCCCAGTAGCCGCTCGATGGCCAACCGGCCCAGCCGAGCAGGATTCTGGTCGATCACCGTCACCGGTGGCATCACGGCATCGGCAAGGGGAAAGTCGCCGAATCCGACGAACGCCAGATGCAGCAAGTTCATCTGCTGCAGAACGGGGACACATGCCATGGCCACGCGTGCGTTGGAGAGAAACAGCGCTGTCGGTGGATCGTCGAGCGCGGTCAGTGCGGTCAGGGCGCTGCGTGCATCGTCGCGGCCCATGACGCCGAGCGCAACGAGGGATTCGTCGAACTCGATTCCTCGGGCCTGCAACGACTCTCGATACCCCTTCAGCCGATTTCGGCTGGTAGGAATGTTGGCACTGTCGCCGATGACCGCGATCCGAGTGTGGCCGAGTCGTAGCAGATGATCGGTGGCCAGCACCGCCCCACCGTGATCGTCGTCGACGAAGCTGTCGGCCTTGAGGCCATCGGGTCCGCGATCGACGAAGACCGTGGGAGTCTTGTCGATCCACCGCTCCAGATAGCCGTGGTCGGCACCCGTGGGTGCAATGATCAAGCCGCTCAACTGCCTCCGCAACAGTGACTCGACCAGCGCCTGCTCCTGATCACCGTCGTGGCCCAGGCTGGTGACCAGCACGGCCATGTCGTCCTCACGGGCGCGCTCCTCCACCGCGCGTGCGATGGAGGAGAAGAACGGATCGTCGATGTCGGGCACGGCCACACCGATTGCCGCGGCTTGACCGTTGCGAAACGACGTCGCCATCGTGTTCGGAACGTAATTGAGCGAGTTCAGGGCATCGGTGACGCGAGCGCGCGTGTCGGGGTCGACGTGCGGGTCGTTGTTGTACACCCGTGAGACGGTCTTGGCGCTGACTCTGGCCAGCGCCGCGACATCCTGCATCGTGGTCATGATCTACCCCCGTCTGCTCGTCGTCCGCTCGTCATCGACTGGTGTAGCCGCCGTCCACCGGCAACGACACTCCCGTCACCATGGAAGCATCATCGCTCAACAAGAAGGCAATCGGCGCGGCAATCTCGTCCTCGGTGGCCCAGCGACCCAACGGCATCTGTGCCAGGAACGGCTCCTCGATCTCCGGACGACCCCAGTAGAACGCGGACATCTCCGTCATCACGACGGTCGGATTGACTCCGTTGACCCGGATTCCGTGGCGGCCGAGTTCGAGGGCCGAGACGCGAGTGATGTTGTCCAGGGCTGCTTTCGAGGAACCGTATGAGACGTGTCCTGTCAGCGCGACGAGACTGGCCTGGCTCGAGACGTTGACGATCGATCCGACACCGGCGGCGATCATCGCGGGGACGGTGTACTTGATGACGAGCAGAGCGCCGCGCGCGTTGATGGCGATGACCTTGTCGAAGATCGAGATGTCGGTGTCCTGAGGCGTCGCGATCTCGCCGCCGAAGCCCGCGCAGTTCACCACCCCGTACAGCTCCAAGCCGGAGACGGCGTCACGCACGCTGTCTTCCGACGTCAGGTCGAAGGCCAGGGGTTGTGCGCCGGTCTCGTCGGCGAGCTTGTCCAATGCATCCACCGACTGGCCCGCGGCAACGACATCGGCACCGTCGGCCACGAGTCGTCGCACCGTCGCCGAGCCGATGCCTCCGCTGGCACCGGTCACCAAGATCGTCCGGCCGTCGAACTTCGCCATGGGGTCTACCTCTGCTGTTCCGAATGGATATGTCATCGATGTCATCGGCTCGCTGAGCGGGCGCAATGTCATCGGTGTCATGGACGGTACCTCAGGACACCTCCGGCGGCTCGAAAATCGAACAGATCGGTTATTTCTGCAGCTGAGAGACGGTACCGTCCGGTCCGATAGTGGTTCGACAGTGCGCCACCATCCATGTGCATCGTTTGTGTCATGTCACCGGTGACATGAATTTTCGCGAAACACGTGACAACGCGGGTTGCGTGGGTCACACTCGTTTACACAACGAGCCCCGCGGGGAGCTCGACCCGCCTCGCAGATCACGTTCACCGACCGAGCTGCACGGGCACCGGTGGGGGTGTCCATCCCGCACCCGAAGGTTTTCGATCCGACCTAGGAGTATCCATGGCCAGCGTTGCACCTGTTGCGACACCGATCCTCGAAGCGAGGGGATTGTCGAGGAGCTTCGGAAACGTGCGCGCCCTCGACGACGCCGATTTCGACATCTACCCCGGCGAGGTCGTCGCCCTCATCGGCGACAACGGTGCCGGCAAGTCGACGTTGGTCAAGGCGCTCTCGGGAAGCCTTGCCGTCGACACCGGAGAGATCCTGTTCGACGGCACCGCCGTCGATCTCGACAGCCCAACGGTGGCAGCGGAACTCGGCATCGAGACGGTGTTCCAGGATCTCGCGCTCGCGCCGCACCTCAACGCCCAGCAGAACATGTTCCTCGGCCGGGAGCTGCCGGCGAGAGGCCCGCTCGGCCGACTCGGTTTCCTCGACGTGTCCACTATGCGCAAGCAATCGCAGGCCGCTCTCGACGAACTGGGAGCCACCGTTCGCAGTCTGACCGTCCCGGTCGGCTCGATGTCCGGTGGACAGCAGCAGGCCATCGCCATCGCACGTGCCGTCGCATGGGCCAAGGGCGTGGTGTTCCTCGACGAACCGACCGCTGCGCTCGGCGTGGTGCAGACCCGCAACGTACTCGACACCATCCGTCGGGTGGCAGATCGGGGAGTGGCAGTGGTGTTCATCAGTCACTCGATGCCACACGTCATCGAGGTCGCGGACCGCGTGCAAGTGCTGCGGATGGGCAGACGCGTCGCCACTCTCGACGCCAAGAACACGACCATGGAAGAACTCGTCGGTGCGATGACCGGCGCGACCACCGGAGCCACACGATGAGCAATCAGATCATCACCCCATCCATCGAACCGTTGCCGCCGAGCGAGAAGCCGTCGAAGCACACGTTCGACCTCGTCGAATCGCTCCGTAACCTCGCTCGCGTCCAGGTCTTCCAGATCGTCCTGGTGTTGGCAGCCATCTGCATCGTGTTCTCGATCATGGCTCCCGGGAGTTTCCCCGAGTGGGGCAACATTCGGCAGATCATCCAGAACGTCTCCATCCTGGCCGTCCTCGGGATCGGCATGACGTTCGTGATCGTCACCAGCGGCATCGACCTTTCCGTCGGGTCGGTTCTCGTCTTCTCCGGTGTCGTCTCGGCCAAGACCATGGCAGCCATCGGTGGCGACGGATGGGGAGTCGCCGCCGTCGGGATCGTGGTGGCCCTGGGATGCGGCCTCTGCTGGGGATTGCTCAACGGATTTCTGATCGGCAAGGCCAATGTGCCTCCACTGATCGTCACGCTCGGTACCCTAGGCGGCGCACTCGGGCTCTCGCAGGTCATCACCGGCGGCGTCGACATCCGAGACGTTCCACCGGTACTGGTCGACACGATCGGGTACGGAAATCTACCGGCCACCACCATCCCGCTGATCTCGAGCATCGCCCTGGTGCTGGTGGTCATCTTCGGAATCGTGCTGCATCGCACCAAGTTCGGTCTCTACACGTTCGCCGTCGGCTCGAAGGAACAGTCCGCTCGTCGAGTCGGCATCAAGGTGGACATGCACCTGGTCAAGATCTACGCACTCTCGGGCACCCTCGCCGGACTCGCAGGAATTCTGTCGCTCTCGCAGTACGGCACCACCGCCATCGCGGGTCAGTCGCAGACCAACCTCAATGTCATTGCGGCCGTTGTCATCGGCGGAACGAGCCTGTTCGGTGGCATCGGCACGATGTTCGGCACCGTCGTCGGACTCTTCATTCCCGCAGTGCTGCAGAACGGATTCGTCATCGTCGGCGTCCAGCCGTTCTGGCAGCAGGTCGCCGTCGGCGCCGTCCTCATCGCCGCCGTGTACTTCGATCAGCGTCGTCGTGACGCAGCGAGTCGAGGTCAGTCGCCCAGCTCGCTCAAGAAACTCTGGTCCCGAAGTCCGTAGCTCGGGCCGGCCCACAACTCCCTCCCGCACAATCCCTTACAAGAAAGTCGACCATGATCACATCACGCACCGCCGTCGTTGCACTGAGTGTCGCTTCGGTCTCCGCCATGTTTCTGGCGGGCTGCTCGTCCGACTCCGGAAGCGGTGACGGCAGCGGCAAGATCGCCTTCATCCAGGGCGTGAGCGGCGACGAGTTCTACATCAGCATGCAGTGCGGAATCGAAGCTGCAGCCGAAGCCGCCGGCGTCACCGTCGACACTCAGGGCCCGGTCAAGTTCGATCCCACGCTGCAGAAGCCGATCGTCGATTCCGTCGTCGCATCGCGGCCGTCGGCCATCCTGATCGCGCCCACCGACGTCGCGGCGATGCAGGCACCGTTGGCGGCTGCGGCGAACGCGGGCATCAAGGTCGTCCTCGTCGACACCACCCTCGAAGATCCGTCCATCGCGGTGTCGTCGATCTCCTCGGACAACAAGGGCGGCGGAGCGGAAGCATTCAACGCCATCCAGGAGCTCAACCCCTCCGGCGGCAAGGTTCTGGTCATCTCCACCGACCCCGGTATATCCACCGCCGATGCGCGTGTCGAAGGCTTCGAAGAGGCCGTAGGAGCCAATTCGGCATTCGACTACCTCGGAGTCCAGTACAGCCACAACGACCCGGCCGAAGCTGCCCGTCTGGTCTCGGCCGCTCTGGCCAAGGACCCCGACATCGTCGGCATCTTCGCCGCCAACACCTTCGCAGCCGAGGGCACCGCGACGGGCGTCCGACAGGCAGGCAAGCAGGACCAGGTCAAGATCGTCGGATTCGATGCCGGTCCCGCACAGGTCAAGCAGCTGCGTGAAGGAACAGTGCAGGCACTGATCGCCCAGCAGCCCGACACGATCGGCACCGACGGCGTCGAGCAGGCCATGGCTGCGATCGACAACAAGCCGGTCACGTCCGAGATCTCCACCGGCTTCCACGTCATCACCGCCGACAACATCGACGGCGACGGTGCGCAGTACGTCTACAAGTCGTCCTGCTGACCTGTAGCACCTCGAACTGCGGTGGTGCTCCTGGTGGCAGCACATGCCCGGGAGCGCCACCGCTCACCAATTCCATCCGAATCGTTCGACCCGAGGAACCTGTCATGACCATGCTTCGCCGCGCGACGTTGGAAGAGCTGCCCGCGACCGTCACGAAGCCGGCCTACGACTTGGACGAACTGCATTGCGGTGTGGTGCATTTCGGCGTCGGCGCGTTCCATCGCGCACATCAGGCGGTGTACTTCGATCGGCTGCTCGCGGCCGGACATCTCGACTGGGCTCTGTGCGGAGTGGGAGTGTTGTCGGGAGACAGGAAGATCGGGGACGTCCTCGACTCGCAGGACCACCTCTACACCCTCGTCACAGTGGATCCGGACGGTCGACGGGACGCCCGGGTGATCGGCTCGGTCGCCGACTTCGTCTACGCGCCCGACGATCCGCAGGGTGTGCTCGATGTGCTCAGCTCGCCCGCCACGATGATCGTGTCCTTGACCATCACCGAGTCCGGTTACGGCGTCGACGACGCCACCGGAGCGTTCGCGCCCACCGATCCCGGAGTGCTGCAGGACCTTCGGGATATCACGGTACCGTCGAGTGTATTCGGCTTCCTCACCGTTGCCCTCGCCACCCGCAGACGCCACGGGATCCCGCCCTTCACCGTGATGTCGTGCGACAACATCGTTCACAACGGGTCGGTGACCCGAACGGCATTGACCTCGTTCGCCCGCCATCACGACGCCGATCTCGCCGACTGGATCGATACCACGGTCGCGTTTCCCAACTCGATGGTCGACCGCATCACCCCCGCTACGACGGCCGCCGTCATCGAGGACGTGCGCAGCGACTTCGGAATCGACGATGGCTGGCCGGTGCGGTCGGAATCGTTCTCGCAGTGGGTGGTCGAAGACACCTTCTCGTTCGGGCGACCTCCCTTCGGCGAGGTCGGAGTGCAACTCGTCGCCGACGTCGCGCCGTACGAACACATGAAACTGCGGCTGCTCAACGGCTCCCATCAGGCGATGAGCTACCTCGGCATACTCGCCGAGTACACCCACGTGCACGAGGTGATGGCCAGCCCAGACCTGCACGAATTCGTCGCGTCGTACATGCGGAACGAGGCCGCACCCACCCTCGCCCCTGTACCGGGAATCGACATCGAGGGCTACATAGACCAACTGCTGCAACGCTTTTCCAGCCTTGCCGTTCGCGACACGCTCGAACGGCAGATCGTCGACGCGTCCGCCCGCATTCCGAAGTTCGTACTGCCGGTGATCCGCGACCTGCTGGCCCGGGATCGATGCGTCGACCACTGCGCGTTGATACTCGCAGCGTGGTGCGGTGTCTACGAGCGCGGAGACGTGCCGATGCTCGACGCGGATGCCGAACATCTTCAGCGGCTGTCCTGGGAAGACCACGACAACCCCGGTGCCTTCCTGGCGAATCCTGCTGTGTTCGGGGGTCTCTCGACCAGTCCTCGGCTGCGAGGCGCGTACCAGAGGGCCAAACGGTCGCTTCAGGACAGCGGAGCGCGCGGAGCCGTACGGCGCGTGCTGGAACAGTCGGTCGGTCAGGCCTTGTAATAGACCACCTGGTGACTCGTCGCCAGCAATGTCCCGCCCCCGGTCCACAGTTCGGCCGTCTGGTCGAAGTAACCTCGGTGGAAGCGGCGCGCTCGGGCAGTGCCGAGGATGTACCCGTCGGAGTGGCTGACGAGATCCTCGGGCGTCGCGAAGAAGTGGGTCGTCAGTGAGATGGTGCCCGCCGGAACGTAGCGACCGAGACGCTGAAAGATCCTGGGATAGAACACATCGCTGAGCGATGTCAGTGCCGGGAAGTCCAACGGACGCGGCGGTGTGTCTCGAATCCACAGGGTTTCGGTCGAGTCCGCGGATTCCTGGTCGCTCAGAGCGCCTGCCACGAAGCGCATCTCGTAGTTCTGTGCCCAGGCGATTGCATCGGGAAATGTGCCTCGGGGCGTCTCGGCGGGGGAGGGAACGGTCGGTGCCACTGCCTCGATGGTGTCCCACGTCTCGCGCCTCGTACCGAACACTGCTGTTGCGGTGGTGGCGACGTCGCCACCCTGAGTCAGTTCGAGATACCAGTGTTGATTGCTTCGGTTGGTGCGCACGGCACGCGCCGAGATATCGAACTCACCCTCGGCGACGGGGCCGGCGAAGTTCACCGTCAGCGAGACCGGTGAACCCAGACATTCGGGATGCAGCTCGATGGCACGGACGAACGTTGCGGCGGTGAGACCACCGAACGGGCCGACCATGTTGTTGTACGGTGCCGACGTCCTACCGCGGTAAATGCCGTCGGAAACGGTCTCGAGTGCCACTGCTGTGTCGAACGGATGCATTGTTCTCCCGTAGGTCTCGATCGGCGTTGGTGCCGATTCAAACTATCCGGCTCACCTACACGCCACGCAGGGTGGCTCCTCACGGAATGATTTGCCGGCTGCGTAGCTCGGCGAAGATCCCGGCGAACATGGCCTCGGTGTCGACGAAGCGGTGAAATCCCATGCGACGGGCCTTGGAACCGTCGGCGATGACGTCGTAATCCCAGGAGAACACGAAATCACCGAATGCCCAGGAAGAGACGTCGGAATACGGAGTCGACTGCAGTCCGTGCTCGGCGACGATGGAATCCCACAGCGGCTCCTTGTCTGCCATGACGTCCGCCAGGGACATCGGTAACGGAGTTGCGGTGTCGAGGTCGAACAGACCCGCGATGCGCGGCCACATCTCGCTCCAGCGAAACAGGTCGCCGTTGGTGATGTTGAACGCCTGATTGGCGCAGGTCGGCGTGGTGGCCGCCCATACCGTCGCCTCTGCGAGCAACGATGCGTCGGTCATCTCGAGCAGCGCGCCGAAGGCACCGGGCTTTCCCGGAAACCGCATGGGGACGCCCAGTTTCGCGCACATGGTGGCGTACACGGCGATGACGGTGGCCAGGTTCATCGGGTTCCCCAGAGCGACACCGCACACCACCGATGGCCGGATGGCCGACCAGGTCCATCGCTTGCCGAATTGCCGCGCCTCGAGAAACTGCTGCTGATCGACGTTGAACTCGGGCGGCATGTGGGGCGGATCGGATTCTCGCGCCGGGGTTTTGAAGGGCCCCAGGTGTGCGCCGTACACCTTGTATCCCTGCATCAGACTCACGTGCTCGAGGTCCGGTGAACTGTCCTCGATGGCCGTGACCACGTTGACGAGCATCGAGAGATTGGGGGCGACGAGTTCGGCCCAGCTCGGTCTCTCCTGATACGCGGCGTAGAAGATGTGCGTGACGTCGGTGAGCTCGGCCAGTCTGCGGTGCGTCTCGTCGGCGTCGAGCAGATCCACCGCGATGTGCCGGACGCGTCCGTCGTCGATACCGCCGCGGCGTGAGAGCCCGACGATGTCCCAATCACCTGTTCGCTGCAGGTGATCGACCAAGTTACCGCCGATCACTCCGTTGGCTCCCACTATCACTGCTACGCGTGACATGAACTTCTCCTATCTGGATATCGCGATATTGCGATGTCATTAGTAGACCACATATCGGGATATTGCGATATTGGAGTAGGCTTCGAGGGTGGCTGACGAACTGGACCCCGCAGAGCTCGCGGCGGTGTTCGGTGCGCTGAGCAATCCCGCGCGATTGGCGATCATGCGGTGGCTCAAGGATCCCAATGACTTTCCGCCCCAGCTCGAGCCCGCCGAGGACGTAGGAGTGTGCCTCAAGCACATTCGATCGCGGGCGGGTGTTTCGCAGTCCACAGCCTCGCAGTACATGGCCGTGCTGCAACGCGCGCAGCTGGTGACAAGCACCAAGATCGGCCCCTGGGTGCATTACAAACGCAACGACGAATTCCTCGACCGACTGGCCGAGACGATCAAGTCCGATCTGTGACGTCTGTAAGCGGTGGGTTCGACCGGGGCTTTCTTCTTCGGTTCGACACCAGGTTGATGAACCCGGACAGCGCGAGACTGCCGCCAGGGTAGAGAAGAAGACCGAGTGAAAAGATGACGGGTTCCGAGGCGTCCTTCACCATGTACACCGCGCCGACGCCGGTGAGAACCACTCCCACAACGGTGGCAAGCGCGATGGTTCGCCGGCTCTGACGGGACAACCGCGTCGAGATCAAGGCTGCGAAACCTGCGAACACGCAGAGGAAGATCGACGCGATGAACAACGCATCCGACTTCACCACAGTGGCAGCGACGAACATAAATCCGCCGATGAACAGCAGCACCAGTTCCGGAACAGGCTGTCGCTGAGGAGTATCGACACTCATTGTGGCAGTCCCCTCGCGAGATCCACCGCGCGAGTGAGCGATGCTGCCCCCAACAGTAGACCGTGTACGGCCGCACCATCGGCAGCACGTTCTCTCAGCGCGACGGTGTCCGTCGCGCAGGCGATGGCCCGTAGGTCGATGCGCTGCAACAGCTTCTTCGTCACCGGTCGCTTGCTGTCCCAGAATGCGAGGGCCGCGATGAGATCAGTCGCTTCCGGTCCGGTCAACAGTGCATGGGCGACGGCGCATGCCGCTGGGTCCTCGAATGGCAGTAGATAGGTGGCGTCGTCGAACACCGCAGGTTTTCCGTCGTAGGGGCCGACCATCCTGAACTGCGGAATCTTGTGGAATCCGGAGATCGCGATCTTGTAGGGCGCAAACGTGTACGGCCCGACACCGAAGATGCAGAACCGGGCGCGATTTCGGTAGATCGACGACTTCCGGCCATCGAGAGCTGTCGCGTTGTCGGTCAGGTACTTCCACAACTTCGGTGCGCTGTCCGCCAACTGTGCGGTGTCGTCACCGGTGTGGGATTGCGGCACGATCATCCATCGCGAGACCACGCTCAACTTGTCGCGGTAGACGTCGGTGCATTTGAACAGGGGAAACAGGAAGTCTGTCTCGACGTCGACCGTAGCTCCGAGTTTGGTTCGTGGGCCGTCGTTCTCGGCCAGTTCCATGACGGCAGACGCATCGTGTTTGATGCCCTGACGCCACATCAATGGACTGATGCCATCGAACTGCTTGCTTCGCTCGTAGGCGTCGACGTCCGCGACGAGTTGTCCGTCGACCACTCCGATCCTGCTGCTGGGGTGCAGTGCGTCCATGCTCGAATACATCTGCGCGGTGTGGTCGGTTGCACCGGTTCCGAGTTCGACCACGAACCAGCAGGCATCGACTCCGGCGTCGAACCACTTCTTGGCGTCGATGGGGCGCAGACTCGAACCGGTGATCGGAAGGCCGTGCCGAGCGCAGTGCAACAGGACGTTTCGAGCTACCTGGGTTTTGCAGATCATCGCAACGGTGACCGGGCGATCTGCGAACTCGGTGAGCAACTTGATCCAAATGAACTCCGCAACATCGAAATTCGAGCTTCCGGTGATCGCATCGATGCCGCGCACGTTCCCGGTGTTCGCACGAGCCGGTCTGTTGTTGGAACCCAGAACCGACAGCTGTGAGTTGGTCACCCACGGTGGGTTGCCGACGACGAGGGTCGGGCCCGACTCCGACGTCCATGCGATGTCGCGCGCCAGGTCGAAATCGAAGATCGATGCTGTGATCACCCTGCCGAATATCGATGCTGCCGCGGCGTACTCGGGCTGCACTTCGATTCCGACCCGTTCTGTGTCGGGGTGACGCTCACCGATGACCGACAAGAAGTTCCCGACACCACACGTGGGTTCCAGGACACGAGTCCACGGCCGTCGAGGCAGGGTGTTCACCAACGCACGTGCCAACTCGATCGGGGTCTGGAAGTCCCCGAACTCGTTGTTGGGCATCGATGCCTCCGGCGGTGGTGCGAACAAGTTCCTTCTACGGCACTCAACCACACCACTGCCGAAGGCATTAAAGTCGACTGGGATGAAGCTCTCGCGTGCGGCCCTACTGCTGTCAACTCTGGCGTTCATCGTCGCTCTGATCTGGGTCGCCGTCACTGCGGGGGATCAAGTGCCCGCGCACTTCGACGGGTCCGGTCAGGTCGATCGCATGGAGTCGAAGCTGTCCTTCCTGCTCACGATGGGCGGCATCGGATTCGCGATCATCGGGTTGTTCGCGAGCATCGGGTGGTGGTTCCCCAAGGTTCCGGGGTCCATGGTGAATCTGCCGAGCCGGACGATGCACGAGTATTGGACTGCCGCCGAGAACCGACCCGAGCTGAACCGAAAGATGGCCGAGGACCTCGAGTGGATCGGTGCGGCAACGGCATTGCTGTTCGCCTGGATCACCGGCGTTGCGGGTGCAACGACGGGCGACTCGGTCGGCGTCTGGGTTCTCGCCGTCCCGACGGCGCTGTACCTGCTGGCCGTTCTGGGATACGTGGTGTTCGTCGTCAAAGGCGGCCGGTACCGCGTATCGAAGAACTGAATCAGGGGAGTGGTTGCAGCATCGCCAATTTCGGGTTCGATGACACACGGCCGGTCGATGTTCAGTGCGTACCGAGTCCGTCGAGGAGAAGTTCACCGACGAACGTCGCGTTGTCCTGTGGGCTGTTCTGTCGTCGGGTGAAGCATCGCATCAGCAGAGTGTTGGTGATTCCGGCAGCGAGATCCACTGGGCTCGAGCTCGTTCGGAAGACGCCGGTGTCCTGTCCTCGCGCGATGACCGGTGCAATGATCGCCGGCAGGTTGAGCTTCTCCTTGATCGAGATCAGCCCCTCCGGCTCGCCGTAGGTGTCGTGTGCGACGGCGACGAGGAGAGCGTCCATGAACTCGAGTTCGTCGGCGGCGAGTTGCGCGCACCGCAGCATGTGATTCCGCAGAATCGTGAGCTCGTCGAGGCCCAGCAACTGGTCGTCGGCCACCGACTCGCGAAGACGATCGACTCGACTCTGCAGTGCTGCAACGATGACGGACGGTTTGGTCGGAAACAGTGTCTTGCACGCCGCCCTCGGCACTCCCGCGATATCGGCGACGTCGTCCATTCGCGTCATGAAGTAGCCACGCTTTCCGAACTCGTCGCGCGCAGCGGTGACGATCGCAGCACGCGGATCGCGGGGCAGCGGCCGCTCCTCGCCCGAGACACCGACTTCCCCCACGACGTCATCGAGGTGCTGATGATGCCCCGACGTGTCGACGACGGCCCCGAGGAAGGCGAGCAGCGCATCGGACAACACATCGGCCGATACGGAAGCGGCGTCGACCTGACTGCGGATGCGAAAGCCGTCCACGACGGCATTGACCGTCACGGCGAACGATCGGGCCGTGAAGGGACGGCGAAAGGCTCCACCGTCGGGAGCGAACAGCACCTCGAATGCGTCGAGCACGGCGTCGTCACGCAGGCGGTACTCAGCGGCGAGTGCCGCGGAAGCGGGTCCGCGGAAAACATGGTCGAGAAGAGACGCGGTGGTGCTCTTCCGGTCGACGATTGCCGGGAAGTGGTCCGCGACGAGCGCCGACACCGATGCGCGAATCGACGCGCCGCTGTTCGTCATCTGCGCGCGAACGATGTCGTGGATGGCGACCGGTGGAGGAGTACGGGACAAATGTTCGACGACCGCGGCGAGGAAGTCGGATTTGGTCTTGAACTTGCGGAAGAACGTCGCCGTCGACGACTCGGTCTCGTGGACGACGTCCTCGATGCGCAGTCCGCGTTCGAGGATCTTGCGCGGATGTGCGATCAGCAATGACACACCCGCCTCGACAAAGTGGGCGGCGGTCGCGTCGAGCTCGGTCATAGAGCCGGACTTTACCCAGGTGGGGCCAAGATCGAGGTCGCGGGCGACAGTATTCACTCTCAGGTGAGAGCGACCTCGGTCATTCCTCGGAGTGACCCAGCGGAGCGGTTGCGGTGTCATTGGCCGTGTTCGCGCCACCGGGACAGCGGCGGTGCCCGACACCAAGGACCTCCATGACAGTGCTCGATATCCGCGTCGGCGACGCACCCGACCCCCGGCTCAGCGCTCGTGAAATCGAAGTACTCACCGCCTGGCTCATCTCGGATTCCAAAGCGGAGGCGTCCCGTTCGCTCTATCTGTCGATGGGAACCGTCAATACACATCTGACTCGCATCAGAGCGAAATACACGGCGGTGGGGCGAACGGCACCGACCAAGGCGACGTTGCTGGTGCGTGCGCTGCAGGACGGGTTCATCGACATCGACGATCTGTGAGCGGCTATTGCACCTCGACGCGTCTGGACTTGATCTTCTTCACCACGAACCAGGCGATCAGCGCGACGACTATGCCGATGACGACGTACTGGAACACCGAGGCGTAGTTCTCCACGTAATGCCAGTTCTCGCCGAGGAAGTAGCCGGAGAGTACGAAGATCGAGTTCCAGATCAGGCTGCCGAGAGTGGTGTACAGGGTGAATTGGAGAATCGGCATCCGGGACACGCCGGCCGGGATGGATATGCCCGAACGGACGACCGGGATCATGCGGCCGAAGAACACTGCCGACCGACCGTGACGGGTGAACCAGTCCTCTGCCTTGGTCAGATCCTCGGTGCCGACGAACGGCATCTTCTCGACGATGGCATACATCCGATCGCGGCCGAGCTTGATGCCGAGCCAGTACAGGACGAGTGCGCCGATCACCGAGCCTGCCGTCGTCCAGAACAACGCACTCAGCAGCGTCATGCCGCCCTGCGACGCGGTGAACCCGGCGAGAGGGAGGATGATCTCGCTGGGAAGGGGCGGGAAGAAGTTCTCCGCGGCGACGGCGATTCCGGCCCCAGGGCCGCCGATGGCCTCCATCAAACTCACTGCCCATCCGGCAATCCCTCCGAGGTCGCTGTCGGCTGCGGCAAGGGAGGAAAGGGCACTCATGGCAACGACTGTACGAAACCGACGCCAGGAAAATCTGCTCACCAGGACAAATGCCCGAGAATTGAGACATATGGAACACTCGACGGTGTGAACCGAGTCTCCCGAGTAGTCCCCGCTGTTGCCGTTGCCACACTCCTGCTGAGTGCCTGCGGGTCCTCGGATTCGGCCGAGCCGGCACCGAGCACCCCGAGCGGTTCCTCCTCGTCGGCGGCAACGTCATCGAGTTCGAGCACCGCAACGGTCTACGACCTGCCCGGTAGCGGAGTGTTCCCCGAGGGCATCACCGCCGCGGACGACACGTTCTACGTGACGTCGACGTCCGACGGCGCGGTGTTCCGCGGAACCGTCGGATCTCCCGATGTGTCGGTGTTCCTACCCGGCGGCGCGGACGGACGTACCGGTGCTGCGGGTATCGATGTGACCGATGACGACGATCGCGCCGACTACCTGGTGATCGCCGGTGGAGCCACCGGCAAGGTGTGGGTGTACGACGCCGAATCCGGTGACCTGGTGGCCACGTTCACCAACGGTCTCGGTGCAGACGCGACATTCCTCAACGACGTCGCCATTGCCGACAACGGCGATGCCTACGTCACGGACTCGCGCAGCCCGGCGTTGTACCGCATTCCCGCCGAACAGATGACCGCCGGAACGCAGGACGGACCGTTGGAAACGTTCGTGAGCTTCGACGGCACTCCGTTCGCGTACGGCGAGGGGTTCAACGCCAACGGCATCGTGGAGAACGACGACGAATCTGCGTTGATCGTCGTGCAGTCGAGCACCGGCAACCTGTATCGGATCGACAAGACTTCCAAGGAGGTCACACAGGTCGATCTCGGGGGAGCGACACTCATGAACGGCGACGGGATGGAGATGGACGACGACACGCTGTACGTCGTCCGTAATCGCGACGGTGTTATCGCGAAGGTCGACCTCGACGACGACGGAAGAACCGGCGCGGTCACCGGCGAGATCACCGACGCATCGTTCGCGTATCCGACAACCGTTGCAGCGATGGACGATCGGCTGTACGTGGTGAACAGTCAGTTCGACAAGCGTGGGGGAGAGCCCGTCGAGCCGTTCACCGTCAGCTCGGTTCCGGAATAGAGCGGCTTCGCCGCACGTGCACGAAAGTTCGTAGCAGAGACCGAGTTTCCGTGCACAACGATCAGTCAGCGACGATGGCGTCGATCTGACCGAGTGCCAGGGCCATACCCTCGTCCATGCCCATCTCGACGAGTTCTTCGAGCTGGCTGAGGCTGTCGAATCGCGAACGTATGGTCATACGCGTTCTGCCGTCGACGTTTTCGAGGGTCGCGGTGGCATGGGTGACGGGCATCGTCGACGACGGGTTGCCGGAGTCGTCGGCGAAACCGTCATCGAAGGACAGTGTGGTCGGCGCGAAGATCTCGGTGAAAAGCCACCAGCCGGCGGCTTTTTCGCCCTCAGGGCCGGTCATGTAGTACGACGCCCTTCCGCCCGGAACGAAGTCGTGGCTCTCGAAGGTCGCGGGCCACGTCGGCGGTCCCCACCAGCGCTCGAGTTGTCGAGGGTCCTCCCAGATCTGCCACACCCGTTCGACCTTCGCGTCGAACTCGGCGACCATCGTCATGGTCAACGTCTCCGCATCCTTGTGGGAGCTGATGAACGGCATGGATTCAGCCTTTCTCGTCGTGGGAAAGTAGTTCGTCGATCCGGTCGACTCGACGTCGCCAGATCTCTTCGTATGCGTCGAGCAGTGCGCGGGCTCGTGCGATGGTGTCCAATCGAACTCGCACGATCTGCTCCCTGCCACGCTTGTGTTTCGTGATCACGTCGGCGCGTTCGAGAACGGCGACGTGCTTCTGCACAGCGGCAAAACTCATGGCGTAGTGAGCCGCCAATTCCGACACCGACTGTTCGCCGACAGTGACCCTCGCGACGATGTCACGCCGGGTCTTGTCGGCGAACGCCTGGAACAGGCGATCGACCTCATCGTCACTCAACTCATCTACAACCATTTGGTTGTAGGTTATGCCCGCCTTTCTCTCGGGTCAAGGGGGTACGCCCGAACCTTCAGGCAACATGGAGTGCGGGACGGCGATCGACGCCGTGCGAGAGGGGAGGCGTTGTGCCGATTCGACCGGCCATGATCGGCGCATTGACGATCGTGCTGGGCGCACTCGTGGTGCTGGTTCTCGATATCCACACTGCATGGCATACGCCCTCCCATCTGCGCCGAACGATCAGCGAATACGGACTCGGCGCGCAGCAGTGGGTGTTCTCGATCGGCGTCGTACTGCTCGCATTCGGTTCTGCACTCACCCTCGCGTCCGCGATCCGATATCGCCTCACTCGGCCTGGTGCAGCCGCCTCGATCTTCCTCACGCTGTGGACCGTGGGGCTCATTGCCGTCGTCGCTGTGCCGAAGCAGGACTGGTCGAACGACGCCTCCCTGAGCCTCGGCGGGACGATCCACAGGTTGGGGGCTGCCGTGGCGTTCGTCAGCATCCCGGTCGCGGTGTTCGCGTTCTCGCGGCCCTGGCTTCGGGACACCGTGTGGGCAGTGCGCGCCCGCGTGACCATGGGACTCAGCGCGCTCTCCGTCGTGACACTGATGCCCATCGTCTACGCGCTGGCAGTGGGAGCAACCGGCTCGCGGCCTTGGTACCGCGTAGTCACACTCGGCTACGTGGAGCGGGTGCTCGTCGTCGCCGAAGTGATCGCATTGATATCGCTGGCGCTCTGGGTGTGGGCGGCGGAACGAAGGAGCCTCACCTCGAAGGCGACTCGGGAGCTGCGAGCCTCTCAGCGTGTCTGAGGGAACCGATCGAGCACGCGTCGCGTCCAACCGTTCAGTGACGTCTGTGTCGAGAGGTTGAACGAATGCGGCTGGTGGGTGGGCGTTTGCTCGCGGTGGTCTGTGCTTCGGCGCTGGTGCTGACGGGGTGTGGGGGCTCGACGCAGGGCAGCCCGGTCGCGAGTGGGGACGCCTCGACGGAATCGACGACGATGGCGGCCGGTCCGGAGCCATTCGATCCATGCACCATTCCGAAATCTGCCGTGACGGCAAGTGGATTGGACGTGAGTACCGAGAGACCGGACTTCGCGGGAATCACAACGTATCCCGGTTGGAAGGGGTGCACCTGGGATGGGGCCGGGCCGAGCAGCTGGTATTACGTTGCTGTTCTGTCGTCGTTGGAGTCAATCGACGATTTGCTTCTCAGCCCCTCGTTTGTTCGTGGGGTGGACTTGAAGGTGTCCGGGCGCACCGCGATTCAACTGCGCCATGCCGACGATATGCAGTTCCTCGGTTGCGCAGTCGCCCTGGATGCAGGTGATGGTCTGATCGTGCTCGACCTCCAAAAGAAGGGGTCACGCGACCTGGACGGCGAACCCTGTACCGAGGTCAATCGACATGCAGTTGATCTGGAACCGTTTTTTCCGGCATAGATGGGACGCTGAAAACGATGGAGCAGTACGGGCTCAACGACAATCTCGGTCACTGGCGTGCACTTCGAGATCAGGCGGTGGCGGGCGAACTCGACGTCGAACCAGGAGTCGCCGAACGCTGCGATGCGGTTTGCGTCGAGTATCTGACGAAGCTCGACCGAATGCTCGAAATGACGACTTCCCTCGCGTGGCCGCAGTCCTGGGGCGACTTGGACTCGGCTCAACAACTTCAAGCGAAGTTTCATCGTCTCGCGGTCGGCGAAGAACGCTCTGCGCGCTTCGCGATCAAGCAGCAGATCGAGATCATCAAGACGATGCGGGAGTTCTTTCGACACTATTTCGCCAGTGTCGAGGCGACCGATACAGACACCGCGTCCGCGGTCGAAGCTCTGTCACCACCGCGATAGACGCCGATTCCCGACGACCCAGGTGCTCGGTCGTCGGGAATCGCAGATCGAATTGCTCTGTCAGCGAGCGAGTTCCACGTCCGCTTCCTCGTCGACGAAGGGGTCACCGTTTCGCGGAGCGTTGTAGCGCTCGAGGTCGAGAATTCCCTCACGCTTGGCGACGATGGTCGGCACCAATGCCTGACCGGTCACGTTGACTGCGGTGCGTCCCATGTCGACGATCGGTTCCACCGCAAGCAACAGACCGACACCGGCCAACGGCAATCCGAGTGTCGACAGCGTGAGGGTGAGCATGACCGTCGCACCCGTTGTTCCTGCCGTTGCGGCGGAACCGATCACGGACACCACAATGATCAGCAGGTAATCGGTGATGGTGAGATCGATGCCGTAGAACTGAGCGACGAAGAGCGCTGCAATTGCGGGGTAGATTGCCGCGCAACCGTCCATCTTGGTCGTCGCCCCGAGAGGTACCGCGAACGACGCGTACTCGCGCGGAACTCCGAGGTTGCGTTCGGTGACGCGCTCGGTGAGTGGCAGGGTTCCGATCGACGAACGCGAGACGAAGCCCAGCTGGGTGGCCGGCCACACTCCCGAATAGAAGTTGCGCACCGAAAGGCCGTGCGCGCGAACGATCAACGGGTACACCACGAAGAACACCACGGCGAGGCCGACGTAGATCGACACGGTGAAGACTCCGAGTGAGCCGATTGCATCCCAGCCGTAGGTCGCCACTGCGTTGCCGATGAGGGCGGCGGTGCCGATCGGTGCCAAGCGGATGATCCACCACAGCACCTTCTGCACGATGGCCAACAGTGACGCGTTGAACTCGAGGAACGGCTCGGCTTTCTTGCCTACCTTGAGTGCCGCGATACCGATGGCAGCGGCAATGACGAGCAACTGCAAGATGTTGAAGCTCAGCGATGTGGTTGCGGTGCCGCTGTCGGCGACCGTGGTTCTCGCACCGAGCGCGAGGAAGTTGTTCGGCACCAGCCCCGTGAGGAACGACCACCAGGACCCGACGCTCGACGGATCGCCCGCCGAATCGGCGCCCGCGCTGGTACGCGAGCCGGGCTGCGCGACCAACCCGATCACGATGCCGATGATGACGGCGATGAATGCCGTGATGGCGAACCACCACAGCGTCTGGATCGCCAGACGGGCAGCATTGGTGACCTCGCGCAGGTTGGCGATGGAACTGACGATCGCCGTGAACACCAGCGGGATCACCACGACGGTGAGAAGTTTGACGTAGCTCGAACCGATGGTCGACAGGGTGCCGACCAACCAGTTCTCGTTCCCGTCGGCGGCGTCGGGCATCGATCGGGCGATGAGTCCAAATACGACTCCGAGAATGAGTCCGGCAATGATCTGTGGACCGAATGCGGTTGCCCAGGTAGGGACACGGCGCGTTCGGGTAGCGCTGGGCGCAGACATGGATATGCCTTTCGAAAAGGAGAGGTGTCGCCAGGGATGGGCGACAGAAGTGCTGGTCGGCCGATGGGCCGAACTTCAGGGGGTTGCGGTCTGGAGGACCGTCAACAGGTAGCGCTGGCTTGCAGACGCAAGTCGACATACCGTCGAGAGGTCAGCAGCGGATTCACTGATCGAACGGTACTCCGCCTCCGAACTGTGCAATCAAGCAGGGGCGGGCTCTGAGGGATCACTGTGGAATCGGTATGGGTGCGCTGCGGCGACCCTCGGTCGCCGTATTCGTGGGTTAGCTTGAGGTTTCCTGACGACGACGAAACGAGATCATGAGTACCGAATCGAAGCCCCGAGGATTGGGCCGGCGACTCGTCGGTGCCTTCTGCGCGGTGGTCGCCGCCCTGGTTGCCGTCGTTCTGGCATCGGCCGGTTGGGTGGCGTATGCGACGGCGGGGAAGGTCTACGACGTCGACGATGCGCCGGACGCGCCGGTAGCCATCGTCCTCGGTGCACAGGTACGCGACGGCAAGCCGATGCGATTTCTGGCCGGACGGCTCGACACGGCGATTGCCTTGATGGCAGCGGGGAAGATCAAGGCAATCCTGGTCTCCGGTGACGCGGACGGCAACTCCGGCAATGAGATTCAAGCCATGACCGACTACCTGATCGAGCACGGAATCGACCCCAGTGTGATCATCGGAGACGATCACGGCATCGACACCTACGACACCTGCGCCCGCGCAAAGGAGACGTTCGGCGTCGAACGGGGACTGATCATCAGCCAACCCCTCCACGTGTCGCGAGCAGTAGCGTTGTGTGAGGACATGGACCTCGACGTCGACGGAGTCACGGCCGAGTGCATCGACTGCAATACCCTTGCAGTGGTGCGTAACTACGCGCGAGAGTTGCTGGCGCGCCCCAAAGCGGTACTGGATCTGTGGTCGGGTCGCGACCCCGTGGTGGTGTCTTCGCCCGTCGATTCTCTTGCGAACATCACCGATCGATGAGTGTGCCCGACGGCGACGTCACAGTCCCGGCCATGGTGCGAGACTTGGCGGGACCTGACGATATCGAGCCGGTGTGGTCGAATGAACTGGGCGGGTTGACTTTTCGTCTCGGCGCAGGACGCTACGTCAAATGGACGCCGGTCGCGGCCTCGATCGACTTGGAGGAGGAGAGGCGTCGTCTGCAGTGGGTGATTCGGTACAGCCCGGTGCCCGAGGTCCTCGACACCGGTTCCGATGACTCGGGCTCCTGGATGGTGACCGAGGCCTTGCCGTGGGGGAACGCGGTAGCCGATCGGTGGAAGACCGACCCGGCTGTCGCAGTTCGAGGGGCGGCGACCGGCCTTCGGGCGTTTCATGATGCTGTCCCCGTCGCACAATGCCCGTTCGATTGGTCGGTGATCTCTCGCATCGGCGATCGCGACCTGCCGGTCGAACCGCCGCCGATCGATCGACTCGTCGTGTGCCACGGCGACGCTTGCATGCCGAACACCCTGATCACCGACGACGGATCCTGGGCAGCACACGTCGACATGGGCAGCATGGGCGTCGCCGATCGATGGGCAGACCTGGCACCGGCAATCTGGAGCACCGAGTACAACTTCGGACGCGACTACTGCGCGGCCTTCTTGGACGCGTACGGCATCGACCTCGACAGTGAGCGCCTCGCTTACTACCTGTGGTTGTGGGAGTCCACGTGAGCAGCAGAATCGAACGGAGCCGCGCGCGGCTAGAGTGAGCGAGCCCGGTTCGACGACTCAGCGGACCCGTGTATTCAGGAGAAGTGGACGCTTGAGCTGGATTCGCTTGAACGACGTTGCCAAGGGATACGACCAGAAGGTGATGCTGCGCGAGGTGTTCTTTCGTCTCGCCGACGGCGATCGCATCGGTCTGATCGGGCGCAACGGAACGGGCAAGACCACCCTGCTGCAGCTGCTTCTCGGACGTGAGACGCCCGATACGGGAACGGTCGATGTCACCGAGGGAGCCCGGATCGGGTACTTCTCGCAGTTCTCGGAACTCGACGGCGATCGCAGCATCCAGGCGGAGCTCGAATCTCTTTTCGTCGCTGTCCACGCTATCGAGGTCGAGTTGGCCGAGGTCGAGGCCGCACTCGGAGGTGACCTCGACGAGAAGCAGATGTACAAGCTCGTCGACCGCCAAGCCGAACTGCTCGACGCCATGGAGAACAGCGGCGGTTGGACCTACCACCAGCAGATCGACACGGTGCTGTCGATGCTCGGATTCAACGCCGAACGACGTGAGCTTCCTGTCGATCGACTGTCCGGTGGTTGGCGCAACCGCGCAGCGTTGGCCAAGATCCTCATCGAGGCCCCGGACGTCCTGCTCCTCGACGAGCCGACGAACTTCCTCGATGTTGCCGGAATCGCGTGGCTCGAACGTTGGCTACGAGATTTCCGCGGCGCGCTTCTCGTTGTCTCGCACGACCGCGCATTCCTCGAGCAGGTCGTCACCAGCATCGTCGAAATCGAGAACCATCACCTGCAGACGTACGACGGTAGTTATTCGGAATACGTTCAGCAGAAACAGTTTCGACTCAAGAACCTCGAACGTGAGTTCAGCAACGAACAACAGCTGCTGGCCTACGAGCAAGAAGCGATCAGTGATCGCAAGGAAGCAGTGAAGAACCCCAGCGGGGTGCTCAAACGTCGACTGGCGAACATCAAGAAGAGCAAGAGTCCACGGCCGGTCGACACGGTGGTCACCGCTATCTACGGCGGTCTGCATGTGCACGACAACCTGGCGGAGATCAACGGGATCGCCAAGAGCTATGGGGAGCAACGACTCTTCGACAACATCTCCTTCACCGTGCACCGCGGTGACCGCATCGCCATCACCGGACCCAATGGATGTGGAAAGACCACTCTCGTCGACATTCTCGTCGGTGCCGAGCAGCCGGACAGCGGCAAGATCAAATGGAAGACCAAAGCGCCGTCGTTCATCTACTACAACCAGGTGCTGGCCGATCTCGATCTCGACGACACGGTGTCGCATTCGGTGAACGCGATGCCGGGCAGTCTCGCTCTGACGGCGACGAAGAAGGAAGTGCACCGCTTTCTCACGTTGTTGCAGTTCTCCGAGATGGATCTCAAGTCGAAGATCGGCGTGCTGTCCGGAGGGCAGAAGGCACGAGTTGCATTGGCGCAGTGCCTGTTGTTCGGCGCCGGCGTCATCGTGCTCGACGAGCCCACCAACCACCTCGACCTGCAGAGCACCCAGGTGCTCGAACGCGCACTGATGGCGTTTCCCGGCGCGGTGATCCTGGTGAGCCACGACAGGTTCTTCGTCGAGAAGGTGGCATTTCGGCAGTTGTCGTTCGACGGCAAGGGCGGCGTCACCGAAATCGCCGGTGTGCAGATGGCGTGACCAGAGCGGGCTACCCGTTGATCTTCGACGCGGACGTGCCCCACTCGGCGTCGCGCAGCTCCTTCTTCCTGATCTTGCCGGTCGATGTCTTCGGCAGCTCGACGATGAATTCGACGTTGCGCGGGGCCTTGTACGACGCGATGGCCGATTTCACGTGCGCCACGAGCTCGGCTTCCGAGGCGTCCGCGCCGGGCACCAGCACCACGAACGCCTTCGGTCGCTCTCCCCACTTGTCGTCGGGAACCCCGATGACCGCAACATCGGCGACGGCAGGATGGCTCGCCAGCGCCTGCTCCACCTCGATGGTCGAGATGTTCTCGCCGCCGGAAATGACGACGTCCTTGGCGCGATCGAGTAGCTGAACGTAGCCGTCGGGATGCATCACCCCGAGGTCACCGGAATGGAACCAGCCGCCCGCGAAAGCCTTTGTCGTTCCGGCGGTGTCGTTGTAATACCCCTTCATGACGTTGTTGCCGCGCATGACGATCTCGCCCATTTCGCCGCCGTCGGGTTCGACGTCGATCAACACTCCACCGGGACCGGGCTTGTCGCGTACCACGCGCAGACGGTCCGCAGTGAGCATGCCGACTCCCTGTCTGGCCAAACGACGAGCCTGTTCGTCGGCGTCCAGTTCGAGCCACTCCTGCTTTGCCTCGCACACCGAATAGGGACCGTAGGTTTCGGTGAGGCCGTAGACGTGTACGAGCGTTGCTCCCAATGCTCGGATCTTGGCGATGATCGTCGGGCTCGGAGGAGCTCCCGCTGTGACGATGGTCAGCGGTCGATCGAGTGAATGTGCCTCTGCAGCAGTGGCGAGAGTGGTCAACACGGTCGGCGCACCGGCAAGGTGATCGACGCCGTTGTCGATGGCCGACCAGATGGCGTCGCCGCGCACTCCGCGAAGGCATACGTGTGTGCTGGACGCGGCTGTGACCGCCCACGTGGTGCACCACCCGTTGCAGTGGAACATCGGCAGCGTCCATAGATAGCGGGTGTCGACACCGAATCCCTGGTGGTGCAGTTCGCCCAGGGAATTGAGGTAAGCACCGCGGTGGGTGTACATCACGCCCTTGGGTCGACCGGTGGTGCCCGAGGTGTAGTTGATCGTGATGGTCGAGGTCTCGTCGTCGACCTCCCACTCCATCGGTTCGTCCGTGCCCCGTTCGAGGAATGCGTCGTATCGAGTGGTGTGCGGCAGCTTCTCGTACGTGCCGTCCACCGAGGGAGTCTCGACGATCTCGGTGACCGAATCTGCGATGGGATCTGTTCCAAGGCCGGCCAGCAGTGCCGAATCACCCACCAACAGAACCGAACCGGAATGATCGCAGATGTAGCGAACTTCGTCCGGTGAGAGCCTGGTGTTGATCGCGACCAGAACGGCACCGGCCAGCGGCACCGCGTAGTGCGCGAACAGTAGCTCCGCCGAGTTCGACGCGATGTAGGCCACCCGATCGCCGTGGCCGACCCCCGACGCGCGCAGTGCACGCGCGAGCCGGGTGACGGCGGCGGCGAACTGCTCGTAGGTGAAGGTGCGCGGTCCGTCCTCCACGGCGGTCTTGTGGGGATGAACCTCGGCAGCGCGTTCGAGGAAGCGAAGTGGCGTCAGCGGAGTATCCAGACCGGTCATGTCACCCAATGTAGCCCGCACTACGAGGCCAGATCGGATTTGTCGATACGTTCGCGCCCACCGGTCAGGTCGGCGCGTTCGGCGGCGGCACGGCCGGCAAGCCACCCCTGAGTATTGTCGCTGCCGAACTTGATCGTCTTCGTCGACGGGTACCGGGCAGTGTAGACACGGTCCACGGCATCGGATCGCTCCGCCATGATCGGCACCAGAGCCGATCCGTGTTGTTGGGTCGCCGCTGCAGTCGCTCGCGTGCGTGCGTCTTGCAATCGTTCGCCGACTCGGTGGGCGTAGGCGATCAAGAATGCGTGACGGAAGCTGCGAGTCCGCGAGGTCGCCGACTGGCCGGCCTCGTCGAGTGCACGTGCCGATTGGACCAGTAACGAGGTGTACAGCAGCTCGCACAGATCGAGATCGACGGGCAGACCGATCACGGTGGCCAGCAGATACTTCTTCTTCCATACTGTTCTAGCACCGTTGGCTTTGCACACACTGTGCAGCAGAAGCAGTTTGGCCTTCGAGTACGGGTTGCTCACCATGATGCGACGACTGATGACATCGTCGATCAAGGTGCGAGAGTTCCCTGCATCGAGAAGTGCGCTGTCGATCGCATATCGCGTCATCAGGTCCTGGGCCTTGGCCGAAAATGCCTCGGCTTCAGCGGGGAATTGCGTCGACTCGGCCTTCGCCAGTAGCCCTCGTATCCTGCCGAGCATCTTCGAGTCCACGGCCTGCCGCGGACCGGCAGGTGTGGTGCGTGTTGTCCATCGAGTGGGAGGGGGTAGGAGTGTCTCGAGGGGCAACAGCCATGTTGCGCAGCCGAGTACGAGTAAAAGGGTGTACCACGACTGCGCCGACGACCGCCGGTTGTACGAACGCCATCGACGAAGACGGTCCGCAGAGGTGCCACCTGCAGATTCGACGTTCAGCTCGGACAACTGATCCCGCCAGGATTCCGGAGCAACGCTGTCGGCGGAACTTCGCGCTGCGTGAGCACCGATGGCCTCGACAATGACCACGGTGCCGTCGCCTCCAGCGCTCTGACGGGTGACGTGTACCAGTTCGGCGGGCTGCCAGCCGTTCTCGAAGGCAACGTCGAGTGCGTCGTCGAGTATATTCGCCGCGCGATCGTGCACCGAATACGTTCGGCTGGTGTCTTCCGCAGCCGACAGGCGTTCCGCGATCAGTTGGGTCATGTCCTTCGCGGAGGCCCCCAACTGGGCGAAACCGATTCCGCTGTCGAGCAATTCGTTCGGATCAGCACTGTCCCGAGCAGTGGTTGCGCGCGAATACTTGAAAAAACTGTCCAGATCGATACGACTCATCGTCGTTCCCTCCACGTCCCCCGGTGTGGTCCCCGAACTGTTCGGTGAGACGCAGAGTAAGGGAGGGGTCCGACAAACTGTTCGAACGTGTCAGCGAGGAGCGAGCATCTGCAGTAGTTCCTCGACGGACGGCAGGCCGGGTATCACGGGAAGGTTCGGAAGAGGAGCGGCGGCGGGCGGTGCCGTCAATTCGATGCCGCCGAGGCCCGCCATGACGTCGTCGGTGTTGGATCGGGTCGGTCCGTATGTATTGGATGCAATGACGAAGTCATCGCCGATCGACGCGGACGCCACCACACTCGATCGGTCGTCGGCCCATCCCCACTTGGTCCCGGTCACGCCGGGCAACTGCTCGGTGCCCCAGTCCTGAACCATTCCATCGCGTGCCACAGGAGCCGCGGTGTTCATCCATGCGAGGACGGGGCTGGCGGGATCGGTGCGCTTCTTCGCCGCCAGGAATCGCACCGTGTCGGCTGTGCTCGTGGACGAGTTGCCCCAGAAACCGCCCCGCGAGGTAGAGGTGAGTCCGAATTCCGCGGCGGTTGCCGAAATCGCCTGTGGGTACTTGTTGTCGAGCGTCGAAGCGGCACCGTCGTCGCTGACTTGGACCATCCTGGCTGCCAGGTCGAGGTCTCTGGGCGAACCGTCGCCGAAGCGGACGACGTAGTCGGCCATGTAGAGCTTTACCGTCGACAGTCCTGGGCGCGCCGAGTTGTCCTCCGCGCTGCCCACGTAGGTCCCCGTCGGGATGTGTTCGTACGAGATCGAGGTTCGGGCCGGGACATTTGCGAGGTCACCGGGCGTCGGCAGAGCCTGGGCCGGTACCGCGCACACCAACGCCACGGCAATACCGACAATTGGGACAGCGGTCCTGGTGAAGATGCGTCGCAGGGCCGTCATCTCGTACTCCTCGAGGTGTTGGCCCGCCGCGAATCGGTGGCCGATGCCTCGGTGTACCCCGATGGTCGACGCTTCAACCTCGACACCGCTTCCCTGGTTTTGCGGCCTTCGTCACCCGGATGAATGTGGCTTTCTTGCAGTTGGAGTGACCGAAAGGCGCATTGATCCCAACCGAGGTGAGCAATCAGGAGCGGCGCAGGGCCAGTAGCCTGTCTTTCGAGCGTCGTAGCGTGCCCCGGTTCGCCCCGGTCGGCCAGGTGTCGGGCAGCTCGATCGGATCCGTCAGGCGACCGGCGTTGAAGTCGTCGACCAAATGGCCGACGGTTTCCTGAGCGCAGGATTTGTTGGTGCCGATGAATCCCGAGGGACCCCGCTTGATCCACCCGGTGACGTAGCTGCCGACCGAAGTCTGCCCGCCGGATTCCTCCAGCACACGGCCGCCGTTGTTGGGAATGATGCCCGCCTGGTCGTCGAACGGAACTCCGGGAAGCGCGACACCGCGGTAGCCGATGGAGGTGAGGACGAGTCCGGCCTCGATGCTCTCCACGTCGCCGGTCGGAGTGCTGCGAACCACGTCGTCGCCGTCCGCGGAGAGGCCCATTCGGTCGAACTCGATTCCCGTCACGCGGTCGGTGCCCAGGATTCTGGTGGGAGAGAGAAGGTAGCGCAGAGTGATTCGCTTGCGGCCGTCGCTGTGCTCGGGGGATTCGTCGACGTGGCGAAGCAGTTGCAGCTTCTGTGCCACGGCGTGGGGTAGTTCGTCGGTCGCGGCGAGTCGGACGGTGACGGGATCGAGTGCGAGTTCGCTGCGATCGATGGCCAGGTCGATATCGGGGACGGTCAACAATCCGGCGAACTCGGGCACCGTGAAGGCGGACTGAGCCACTCCGCGTCTGCCGACGACGACAACTTCACGAACTGCGCTGTGGCGCAGGGCGTCCAAGGCATACGGTGCGATGTCGGTCTGGGCGAGCGCATCCGGATTCATCGTCAGAATGCGCGCGACGTCGAGTGCAACGTTGCCATTACCGATGATGACGGCACGTTCGTGCGAAAGGTCGAAGGTGCGGTGCGCGTGATCGGGGTGGCCGTTGTACCAGGCGACGAAGTCGGTCGCCGAACTGCGCCCGGGCAATTCGGCTCCCGGAATGCGGAGCTCGCGATCCGATGATGCCCCGACGGCGTAGATCACGGCATGGTGGGTGTCCATCAACTCGTCGTGGGTGACGTCCTTGCCGACCTCCACGCCGAGGTGGTAGGTGAATCCCTCTTGCGCGGAGATGGTTTCGAACAACCGGGACACCTGGCGTGTCTTCTGATGATCGGGTGCGACGCCGAGTCGGGCGAGGCCGTGAGGCCGCGGAAGTCGATCGTAGACATCGACGCGAACGCCGGGTTGGGTGAGCAGTTCGTCCGCTGCGTACATGGCCGACGGGCCTGAGCCGACGATTGCGACTCGTAGCGGCTGACGATCCCTCGATACCGAGGCTGCAGGGGTGACCGGTGCCAGGATGGGCCGCGGTGGGCGCTCCTGCTTGTAGAAATCCGCATTGATCGTCAGGAACGGCAGTTGGGCCTCGGTCAGTTTTGCTTGCGGCACAATGGCGTCGACCGGGCAGGCCGAGACACATGCGCCACAGTCGACACACGATTGCGGGTCGATGTGCAACATTTCCGCCGTCAGGAAGTCCGGCTCGTCTGGAGTGGGATGAATGCAGTTGACGGGACACGCGTAGACGCATGACGCGTCGCTGCAACATGACTGGGTGACGACGTGGGGCATGAGGGGTTCCTGACGGCAGAGGCAAGAATGGCTGAGCGGCGAGAGGGCTATGCGGCGAACTGGCTCGAGCTGCGGTCGGGTTCGCTACGGAAACGCGACGCTTTGCCGTCGATTCCGCACAGCTTCCACACCAGGCGAGCAGCGCGGTTCATCATGCCGGTGTCGGTGGCCAGCATGCGCACATCTCCGAAGTAGTCCTGGAGCGCGTGCTGTGATTCCTCGGTGCCCCAGAACAGGTCCTTCTTCACCTGCTTGGGAATGTCGAACTTGGTCCAGAACTTCTTCGGCGGAATGACGATGACGTCGCACAGGATGCGCATCGTGACCGGGAAGGCCAGCGAGAGCAGGAACCGCCCGGCCTTGGACATCTTGGGAACGCGACGTCGCAGCAACTGGTGCGCGAACGAGATGTGTCGTGCCTCCTCGGCGACGTGAATTGCCATGACGCTCTGCATGATCGGATGAATGTCTTCACCGGACCGCAGGACCGACTTCTGAATGTGGTCGATGGGTTCCTCGCCTGCGAGAACGCCGACGAAGAACAGTTCGGGCAGCAGCGTGGCGAACAGGGGAATGAACGGCGAGAGCATCTTCATGGGCCGACTCATGCCGGGGGCGTCGGAATCGACGCGGTTGACCATCTCCTGGAACATCAGGGTGTGGTTGCATTCTTCGATGGATTCGTGAGTGCAGTAGCGTGCCTCGGCCGAGCCGTTGGGCAGCGAGAACACGTACTGCATCATGCCGCGGATCAGGATGTTCTCGAACTGAAGACCGACCTTGGCCACGTTGGCCTGGCGCCACATGCCGATCTCGATCTGCTTCTCGAGCGGTAGTGCGCGGTACCAGTCGTGGCCGCCGATCGGGTCCGTCTTGGCGGGGAGTACCCAGCGGGGATCGTTCGCAGGTACCGCGAACTTCTCGGACTCCCAGTCGATGTCGACGTACGGATCGAAGTGCTTGTGCACAGAACCCTCGGACAGCAAAGTGAGCGTCTCGTTGTACTGCTGTTCGTCCGTGGTGTCGGTATCGACCGAAACGGACGTGGTGCCTGTCGTCAGTGTCATGGCTTCTCCAAACGAGGTGCGAACATAGGGTTAATGTAACCCCAGTTAACACGAAAGGGAAGCGCGTAGAAGAAATCCTGTTGGGTCGCCGCCTACTGTTCGTCCGAACGCTCGTCGGAGATCTCTGCCACCTCGTCGGTCTCGAACAGCTGCAACTGGATCGCCGACGGATCGACCACCGGCGTGACCTGCTCGGGTGTGCTGCGCAGTACCTCGCGCAGAGCGGTAACCGCGCGGCCCCACTTGCCGGCTTCTCGGTCTGCCTCGTCGACGTCGCAGTGTTCGTCACCGAGATCTGCAGCGACGGCCATACCCCGCCACGACGCCTCCTGCTCGGCGCTGATGCGCAGGTAGGAGACGACGACATCGCGATCGGAGGAGCAACGACCGAGGACGGTGTCGAGGTCGAGGGATTCGTCGGACCGGTCGAGAAGCTCGACCAGTTCGAGCAGCCCGTCCGGAAAGTCGTCCGCGTCGATCGGCGGCGGAGTCGGTTCCCCGAGTGCGCCGCCGAAATCCTCGGCGAACTTCTCGTCGACCTGCTCCCACACGTGGCTGAGCATCCGCACCGCCCACAGCAGGTGATCGGCAACGAAGGGGGACCCGCTCACTCGCACCTGCGCGACGATGCAGTCCTGCACCAGGTGCAGCATCACGTCGGGGAGTTGCAGATTGAGATCGACCAGCAACTCGGCTGCGCGGGTTCGTCCGGATACGGCGTGCACCAGCGTCGAATTGATCTCGACCACCGGTTCGGTGGGCTTGACCGACACGTAGGCGGTACCGCCCGCGAACCGCAGGGGGATGTCGCCGTCGGGGTCGTGATCCGGCGGGAAGCCGAACCATGGCTCGAGGGCGCGGTCGACGAGTTGCTGTAGGTGCTCCTTGCCCTTCGGTTGCACGCACAGTGGGACGACGGCCGTGTCGGTCTCGGCGGTGGTGGCGTCGAAACTCGGGACGTCGTAGCGACCGGTGGCGCGTGAGCCCAGGAAGGACGGGTGGGGCAGACCCCAGATGTCGCGAAACACCGCGACGGTCTTCTTCGCCAGATCATCGGACCACGAGCGATTTCGGTCGACGTGTGGTGCCGTGGGCTCCGAATCGACCGACGTGCGAAATCCGATATGGCTGAGCGCATCTCGCTGCTCGACGGTGATGGCGCGGCTACTGTGCAGATGCTCGTTCGCGGGAATTTCGCAGCGGACCATATCCAGATCCCAGGCATAGAACTGCACACAGGCGGCGGTGTCGGGCACGCCGTCGGTGGTGTCGTAACGCGACTCGATCACCAGCGCATCGCCGTCGCGCATCGCGCTGACGTAATCGCCGAGCTTGCGCTGGAAGTGCATCCAGGCAGCGTCGACGTCGAAGTCGAACTCGAGTGAATCGCTCATGTCGGCTCCTTACCCAGATCGCGTCGACGTAACGCGCAGTCGGTGACGCTAGCGGCGACCACCGACAGGGTCTCGGCGCTCGCGTGGGTTGTCACGACGATGCCGAATCCTCGACCGAGCCGTAGAGCGGGTCGTCCTGCGACTCCTCGTCGATCACACCGAACGGCTGCGCCTCGGCCACACCGTCCAGCACTGCCGGACGCAACGCGTGCGGAACGGCGAGTACTTCCTCGATCCTGACGAGGATGCCCTGCTCGATGAGGGATCGAACGCGGTGATCGATCAGCTGTGCCGTACGCAGATCCTCACCTTCGAGCTCGGCGTAGTCCTCGCCCTCGTTGTTGATCGGCCGCTCGTCGGTCATGGCAGCCAGCAGCGTCTGCACCGCGAACGTGTTGGCCAGCGACCGTGACACGTCGGGGTCGTCGGCGTCTCCCGACAGCTGCACGCGAACGTGTTCGGCAACCAGCTCGTGCACGGTCTCGGCTCCACGGCCGGCCAGCGAATGGGCGTTGTCTCCCGGCCGGGCGGTGTCTCCGTCGATGCGAATCAATTCGGTGGCGATGGCCGTCGACCAGTAATCGACCGCGGCACCCACATCGAGCCGGGCGGGATCGACCAGGGCCGAGCCGACGGCCTCCTGTAGGTCGGCGTTGTCGGCCACCGCCAATCCGTCGGCCACACGCGCGACGATGTCGTCGAGGGCGGGCAGCAGCGGAAGCGCCGAGATCGCGGCGAGTTCCTGGGCCAGGGAAACGTCGGGCAGGTCGATGTCGTCGGCATCGAGCATGTCGGGCTCGTCGCCCTCGAGGAAGTCCGAGAGGTCTTCCATGCAGTGCGCGTAGTCCTCGGGGCTGCCGTCCCAGAGATCGGTCTCGTCGAGGAATGTCAGGTATTGCAGCGAGGTGAGAACGAGATTGACCGCGGTGTCCTCCGCAGTGTCGGACTCTTCCTGCAGGATCCGTTCGGCCGCATCCACCAGCAGGTGCGCATCTGCGGGAAGCCATGCGCTGGGCGAGAATCCCTGACGCGCACCGGCCAGTTGGGTCAGTGTCGACGACACGAGCCGAGAGATGGCCTCCGACTGTTCCGACATCTCGCTCTCGTCGAGCCATTCGACGAAACCGTCGATCAGGTCGGCGATGCGTTCGGTGACGGCACCGGTCGGGGCCGGTCGGGATTGCTGGTGACGCCGTTGCCGGGCCTTGGTCTTTTCTGCGCGTTTCTGTCCGCGGTTGGCAGGCCGCTTCGATCCCATGACTCCCAGCTTATCTGTTGGCATGTCCGGTTTCGCCGATCCGTGCCCTCAGCGAAGAAGGAACGATCCCGCAGCCGCGGGAAGAGCTGGATCCGCGGCACGGCGATACAGCTCTGCGGGGCGGCCGCCACCTGCGGTCGAGGTTGCGCCCGTCCCTTGCAACGAGCCGATGACGTGGCGTCGGAAAGTGTCTTTCGGCAGCGGGCGATCGAACACGATCTCGTACAGCTCACGGAGTTCGAGAAGGGTGAATCGAGCGTCCGTCAACAGCGCGGGATCGACCTCACGCGCGTAGCGATGACGGAGGTCGAGCACCGCCTCGGTCACCATGTCGCCGTGATCGAAGGCCAGCGACGAGACCGGTTCCGAGCCGTCGATCGGCATCGATTCTGTTGTGGGAGCAAGTGATCGAGCCGATATCGCTGCGCTGTGCGCCATCGACAGTACCCATCCACGGTCGTCGCGATCAGGACCGTCGAACATCCTCAGCTGATGAAAGGAGAGATCGATCAGGCCTGCCTTCGTCCTCAACGCGCGGTCGGCCGCGTCGGCGAGAGTCTCCGACGGCCGCAGGAAAGTGCCCGGTAACGCGAGGCCGCGGTCGGACCGAACGACGACGACGTGCAGTCGCCGTTCGCGGATGGTCAGTACTGCGACGTCGACGGCCACCGAGGGGCGCGGATAGTCGGTCAGAGCCTTGCCGTCTTTGTCTCGCCACGTCATGTCTTGCATCTTAGCGCCGATGTGATCTATGGTTAGCGCAATATCAATCTAAGGGTCAGAGATGCGGTTGACCGACATTCAGCACGATCGTGCGCGAGGGGTTCTGCTCGGAACCGCGGTGGGCGATGCTTTGGGCGCAGGATACGAATTCGGGTATCCCACGTCCGAGGAGACCATCGCCATGATCGGCGGCGGATCATTCGACTGGGCTCCGGGCGAATGGACCGACGACACCTCGATGGCGCTGTGCATCGCGCGCGCACTCGAGCAGGGCGGCGACGTCGACGAGATCGCCGGGTACTTTCGCGACTGGTTCGACCAGAACCCTCCGGACGTGGGGAACCAGACTCGGCTGGTGCTGTCGCAGCCGACACTCGACGGTGCCGATATGACTGCGGCGGCAGCGTCGTTGGCCGGTAGAACCGGAGGCAACGGATCACTCATGCGAACGGCACCGATTGCCCTGGCCTACCTCGACGACCCGGCCGGTTGTCGAGATGCTGCGGCGCGGATCAGTGCCCTCACCCACTCCGATCCCCGTGCCGGTCAAGCGTGCCAATTGTGGAGTCACGCAATTCGATACGCGATTGTGAACTCCACCTACGACGGCGTGACCGAGTTCTTGAACGAGGCCGAAGCCGACGTCCGCGAGTTCTGGCAGCCCCTGCTTCGTCAGGCACAGGAGGGGCAGCCGTCCGACTTCCCGAACAACGGCTGGGTGGTCCACGCTCTGCAAACGGCGTGGTGGGCAATCCACCGATCTGCCGACGCGGAGCAGCCCCTGCCCGCCGCTCTCGAACTGTGCGTCCGCGCCGGCGGCGACACCGACACCACGGCGGCCATAGCCGGAGGACTCCTCGGAGCGCGTTGGGGCGCATCGGCGGTGCCGAGCGAATGGCGCGACATCGTCCACGGCTACCCGGGATTGCGCGCCGACGACCTCGACCGAATCACCTCGAACATCATTGCAGCGAAGGAGCTTTCATGACAGTCATCGACGTCGTCCAGGGCGACATCACGGACGTGGCGGCAGACGCGATCGTCAACGCTGCCAACACTCGATTGCTCGGCGGCGGGGGAGTGGACGGTGCCATCCATCGAGCCGGTGGACCCGAGATCCTCGCAGAATGCAAGGCGCTGCGGGCCACCACCCTGCCCCACGGCCTCGACATCGGGGCAGCCGTCGCTACCACCGCGGGCCGACTTCGAGCCGGCTGTGTCATCCACACCGTCGGCCCGCGCTACTCCCCGCACGAGGACAGATCGGAGCTGCTGCGACTGTGCTACGCCCGGAGTCTGGCGCTGGCAGCGTCGATGAACATGAAGTCCATCGCATTTCCACTGGTTTCCGGCGGCTCCTATGGATGGCCGATGCAGGATGCAGTCACCCAACAAGTCCTGGCAGTCAAAGCTGCCCGGCCGTCGGTCGACCTCGTCATGCTGGTCGCCTACTCCCACGAAACCGCAGACCTGACGCGGCGGTTGGTGGGTTAGCTTTCACAGGCGACGCCGTCGCTGTTGCCGTCGAGCTTCGGTCGGTAACCGGGCTCACCGATGCGGATATTGGTGGCTCCGGCTGCCTTGGCCGCCGTGCAATTTTCGTAGTACACGCTTTCGGGCGCATCGACGAAGGGAGCTGGGGCGGTATAGACCGGCTCGGGTGTGTACACCGGTTCCGGCGTGTAGACGGGCTCCGGGATGTACACAGGTTCGGGCTCGGGCAACGGGATGTATTCCGTGGTCGTCGGTATCTCGACGGCGGCGGCCACCGGCTCGGTGGTCGGAGCCGCGGTCGTCGTGGTCGGGGCCGGTGTTGTGGTCGACGGCGGTGCGGTGGTCGTCGTGACGGTCGGCAACGCGGGCACGGCCGCGACCGGTGCGATGGCGGTCGGGGTCTCGCTTTCGGTCGTGGTGGTCAGCCCGATCACGAACAGGGCGGGGAGGACGGCGATGGCCGGTACCGCCCAGACCTTGCGACCCCGCGCGGGCGACGAGCGAAGGTACGTGACTCCGCTGCCGACCAGCAACGCGCCGACGAGTAGCGCACCGAACTCGAACGAGACCACTGCCCCGATCAGAAAAAGTGCACCGAAAACAATTGCGACCCAGGCGAATATCTTCCCGAACAGGGGGCGGCGAGGCGTCTGTGGCTCGGGTGCCGGGCGCTGAAAGGGTGGGGGGTAGGCGCTGGTCATGTCGAGGGTCCGTTCGGGTCGCGAGGGGTGTCGATGCCGCGGCCGAGATGTCACCCGCGAGACCGGAAGCAACCGTCTCGTTCTGTCCGAACCGGTCGGTCGCATTTCCGTTCACCATGTCGCACTGACCGGGCTCCTCGTTACATCCCGTGTGAGAACGCCATCCGCCCGATCAGTAGTGCTCGCGAAAGCCGCCGATCGCAGTGATGGAATTGCCGTCGGGATCGGAGACGGTCGACAGTCTGACTCCTTTGTTCGCGTCGACGATTTTGCCGAAGTCGATACCGCGGGAACGAGCGGCATCGACGAACACCTCGATGTCTCCGACGGCAACGTTGAACAACGACGAGCCTGCCCGCTCGGGATCTACGGTCACTTGCAGCCACGCAGCCGAAGCAAGCCGCCACTCCACCAGACTCGGCATCGGATTGTTGTCGGGGCGGCGGTCGAACAGCTGCTCGTACCACTGTCGTGCCGAGTCGATATCGCGCACCGCCACCACGGCAAGCACATGTTCGATCATTGCGTTCTCCTCACAATCGTTCGGGTTCGCAGATATGGACCGGATCCGGCGGCCCGACTCATCGCGCAGAATCTGTCGGTGGCTCGAGTAGGGTCGTCACGAGTCCGAAATCGGGCACCGATACGAGCAGGCAGGGGACCGCAACGGTGTTGACGCTCCACCGCGCCGAACGCGCCGGAACACTCGCGGCTGCACTCGCCGAGATCCTGTCCGTTCCGTTGGACGATCCGTTCGTACCCGAGATTGTGTCGGTCCCGGCGAAGGGCGTCGAGCGTTGGCTCACCCAGCGACTGTCGAGCACCCTGGGCGGTTCGCACGGCGACGGCATCGCCGCGAACATCGACTTCCCGAGCCCGACGCGATTGGTATCGCGCGCCATCGCGGCGGTCGACGACATCGACCCCGACGATGATCCGTGGGCTCCTGGCCGGGTTCTCTGGACGGCGCTGGAGGTGATCGACGAGTGCCGAACCGAACCCTGGGCGGCCGTTCTGTTCAAGCACCTCGGTGCCGGTTCCGAGGATCACCGGGTGGGACGCCGCTGGTCGACGGCTTCGCATGTGGCAGAACTGTTTCGCACTTACGGATCACAACGTCCCCAGATGCTGCGCGACTGGTACGACGGGCGTTTCACCGACGGCCACGGCGGCGATCTCGACGAGGACCTGCTGTGGCAACCGCGGGTGTGGGCCGCGATGCGCGAGCGGATCGGCAGCCCGAGCCCGGCCGAACGACTGCCGCAGACCTGCGCGCGACTCAGGGATGCACCGGAGTCGGTGGACCTACCGAGCCGGTTGTCGGTGTTCGGTCCGACCCGGCTAACCACCGATCAGCTCGAGATACTGAGTGCACTGTCGCAGGCTCGGGATGTGCACGTCTGGGTTCCGCATCCCAGCCCGTCGATGTGGCGCACCCTCGCCGAGATTCCGGCGGTGACGCGCCGACGAGACGATACGACGGCTCTGGCCGTCGAGCACCCACTGCTGGCCGGCCTCTCGCGAGACGTGCGAGAACTCCAGGCCACCATCGCGTCGGTGGCGACGAACACCGTGCATCACCAGGGCCCGGAAACGGCGAACACCCTGCTCGGTCGAATTCAAGACGACATCACCGCCGATTCGCCTCCGTCTCCCGAATTCGACGACGGCACAACGTTCGTCGACGGATCGATGCAGATTCACGCCTGTCACGGACCTGCTCGACAGGTCGAAGTGCTGCGCGAGTCGTTGTTGCATCTGTTCGCCGGCGACCCGACGCTCGAACCACGGGACGTGCTGGTCATGTGTCCGGATGTCGAGACCTATGCGCCGCTGATCCGTGCGAACTTCGGGCAGGCGGCGCTGGTGCATCCTGGACACCGGTTGCGGGTGCGCCTGGCCGATCGAGGCCTGCGCCGCACCAACCCCGTCCTCGATGTCATCGCCACGGTGCTGGATTTCTCGGAGGGGCGGGTGACGGCGAGCGAGCTGTTGGACTTCGCTGCGAGCGGCCCGGTGCGGGAGAAGTTCTCGTTCACCGACGACGATCTCGAGCGCCTGCGCGAGTGGGTGGCGAGCTCCGGTGCTCGCTGGGGACTGACGGTTCGGCAACGAGAAGCATACGGCTTGAACGGTTTTCGCCAGAACACATTCAAATCTGCGCTCGACCGCATCCTGCTGGGAGTGGCCGCGGACGAGACTCGTAACGAATACCTCGACCTCGCGCTGCCTCTCGACGACGTCGACAGCAACGACATCACCCTCGCCGGCCGCTTCGCCGAGCTCGTCGATCGGCTTGCCTCGGTGCTCCGCGCACTTGCCGGTCCGGCATCGGTGACCGAATGGACGCGGCAGCTGGGACGCGCCCTCGATCTCCTCGCAGACGTGCCCACCGCCGACGAATGGCAACTGGCACAGGCACATCGAGAGATCTCCGACGCCACCGAACACGGCGGCACCGCCGAGCTACGGCTCGCGGACGTGCGCGCCATGTTGGCCGGCAGACTGGCCGGTCGACCCACCCGTGCGAACTTTCGCACCGGCGAACTGACCGTGTGCACCATGGTGCCGATGCGCTCGGTGCCGCACCGAGTGGTGGTGTTGCTCGGGCTCGACGACGAGGTGTTCCCCCGAGTGGGCAGTACCGACGGAGACGACATCCTCGCCCGTGATCCGGCCGTCGGCGAACGAGATATCCGCAGTGAGGACCGACAACTCCTCCTCGACGCGGTGATGTCCGCCGAGGAGAAGCTGCTCTTGTTCTACACCGGAGCAGACCCCGTCGACGGGTCCGCCAAGCCGCCCGCGATACCGCTGCGAGAGTTGATGGACGTGCTCGAGGTGACTGCGGGCGCAAGCGTCGAACACCGGCATCCGCTGCAGCCGTTCGATCCGCACAACTTCGAAGCCGAACACCCGTTCAGCTTCGACACCGTTGCCCTGGCCGGAGCGGTCTCCCAGCAGCGGACGCCCGATCCGGTGGCACCGTTTCTGCTCCACGCACTACCTCCGGCCGAGCGCGGGGACGTCGAGCTCGCCGAACTGATCGCCTTCGTCGAGAACCCGGTGCAGGCATTTCTACGGCAACGGCTCGGATTTCGAGTTCCGGAGCTCGAGGACGACCTGGCGGACAGTCTGGACATCGAGCTGGACCCGTTGTCCCGGTGGGACATCGGTGATCGAATGCTCGCGGCAGTGCTCGCCGGTGGGGACATCGGGGAATTCGCGGACGCCGAGTGGCGGCGCGGCACCCTTCCTCCGTTCCATCAGGGCCGCAGAGAGATGTCCGACATCCGGCAGATCGTCGGAATCATCGCCGACGCGGCCGCTCCCTTCCACGAGGGGCCGGCCGAGACCGTCGACGTCGCGGTCGATCTCGGTGACGGACGCCGCCTGACCGGCACCGTCACCGGAATTCACGGCCGCACGCTGGCGAGATCGTCCTACTCGCGCCTGGCCGCCAAACATCGACTGGCCGCGTGGGTGCGGTTGCTGGCGGTGGCCGCATCCCAGCCAGGGGAGTGGAGCGCCGTCACCATCGGCCGAGCGAGCGGGATGCGCCCGCCTCGTCGCTCGCGGTTGACCGCCCCGCGGGACCCCGCATCCGTGCTGCGTGACCTGGTGGACCTGCGTGATCGCGGAATGACCTCGCCGCTGCCGATATCGACCGGTACCGCGTCGGCCTACGCGGAGAAGCGCTTCGGTGGCGGAACCATCGAGGACGGCTATGAGTCGGCCACGTGGGCGTGGCGGGGTGACTTCGGCGACGGGACCGACCGGTCGCTGCGCTACGTCCATGGGTCGACACTGTCGTTCCAGACGTTGCTCGCCGCGACCCCGCATGCCGACGAGACCGAGCCGTCGAACGAGAAGAGCCGCTTCGGAATTCTCGCTCGAAAGCTGTGGGACCCGTTGCTGACCGCCGAGAACATGGGGAACGCATGACTGCCGCCCGCGGTTTCGACCTGCTCGGTCCGATGCCGACCGGAACTACCGTCCTCGAAGCCAGCGCCGGGACCGGCAAGACGTACGCGATCGTGGGATTGGCCGCGCGCTACATCGCCGAAGGGATCGCCGAGATCTCGGACCTGCTTCTGGTGACGTTCAGTCGGGCCGCGACCCAGGAACTCCGAGACCGCACCCGCAGCAGGTTCGCCTCGATCGCCCGGGACCTGGCAGATCCGGACACCGCTCGCGCATCTCGGGATCCACTCGTGGCGTTTCTGGCAGAAGTCGACGACGCCGAAGTGGACCGGCGGCGTCGCCGGTTGCGACGGGCACTGTCGGACTTCGACGCCGGAACCATCGTCACCACTCACAGTTTCTGCCAGCGCATGCTCGACGGGCTCGGCATCGCGGGCGAACGCGAACCGGAATCGGCCTTCGTCGAATCGGTTTCGGACCTGCTCGAACAGGTCGTGGACGACCTGTATCTGCAGATGTTCAGCGGTGACGACGAGGCGCCGGCATTCGGTAGGCGGGACGCTCAGCAGTTGGCGTTGGCGGCCGTGGGTGACCCGCAGTCGATTCTGTACCCCGACATCGAGGACCTGGACGACAGCAACCGCGAGCCTGGACTGCGTGTGCGGTTCGCCAGGGAAGCGCGCCGGGAAATCGAACGTCGCAAACGCCTGCTCGGGGTGCGTGACTACAACGATCTGCTGGGACTTCTGCATTCGGTTTTGTCCGACCCCGTCCACGGCGAGGCCGCTTGCGCCCGAGTGAGAGACCGATTCCGCGTCGTGCTCATCGACGAATTCCAGGACACCGACCCCATGCAATGGGACATTCTGCGGCGGGCGTTTCACGGATTCACCACGCTCATCCTCGTCGGCGATCCGAAGCAGGCCATCTACGCGTTCCGTGGAGCCGAGGTACTGAGTTACCTCGACGCGGTGCAGACCGCGGACCACCTCTACGAGCTCACTGCCAACTGGCGTAGTGATTCGGGGCTGCTCGACGCCCTGCATCATCTGTACGGGGGCGCAGCCCTCGGTCACGACGACATCGTGGTGCACCGAGTCGAGGCTCGAAACCCTCTCTCGCGCATGGTTGGACATCCTCCCCTGAGGCTGCGCTATCTTCCCCGAACCGGCGCTGGTCCACTGCGGCAGGGTTTTCCCGCGGTCGACCGCCTCCGATCCCGGGTTGCGGCGGACGTTGCGGCGGACATCGTCGAGCTGCTGTCCGGACATGCCGTGATCGAGCGTCCCGACGGCCCTCGGGTGATCGAACCGCGGGACATTGCCGTGTTGACCCGAACGACCAAGCAGGTGGCGTTGATTCGGGACGCGCTCGACGCGGTCGGGGTGCCGTCCGTGGTATCGAGCAGCACCAGCGTGTTCGGCACCGAGAGTGCCCGACACTGGCTGTGGTTGCTGCAGGCGATCGAGCAACCTCATCGCACCGATCGCGTACGTCTGGCCGCTTTGACTCCGCTGCTCGGGTGGACCGCCGCGCAACTCGACTCCGGAGCCGAGGACGCGCTGTCCCAGGTCAGCAGTCGTCTGCGCGAGTATTCGGTGCTGTTCGACGAGGCCGGGTTCGCAGCAGTCTTCGAGCGCGTGTCGGCCCAGTCCGGACTCGATGCAAGGCTGCTCGCGGTCGAATCCGGTGAGCGCACGATGACCGATCTGCGACACATCGCCCAATTGCTCAATCGCGCAGCGGTATCCGAGTCCTACGGAATCACCGCCCTCACTCGCTGGCTGACCGACCGCATCAAGGAACCGGCAGCGGGCGGGTCGACCGACCGGAGCCGTCGACTGGACAGCGATTCCGCAGCAGTGCAGATCATGACGACACACGGAAGCAAAGGGCTCGAATTCCCGGTCGTCTACCTGCCCTACGCCTGGGACACATTGTTCTTCAGCAAGCCGTCGACGCTGTTGCTGCACGAGAACGGCAAGCGAATCCGAGACGTCGGCGGACCGTCCGGGGCGGGGTATGCGGCCAGGAAGATCCTCAACGATCAGGAGGAGGCAGGCGAGGAACTGCGATTGCTCTACGTCGGTCTCACCCGCGCCGAGTGCCGGATCGTGCTGTGGTGGGCACCGGGCCGAAACACCGCGACCTCCTCGCTGCACCGCATGCTGTTCGGACGCATCCCCGGAATCGCTCTGCCCGAGCCGTCGTACAAGGTTCTCGACGACGCGACGACCGCGAACCGGCTCCAATCCTGGGTCGGGTCGGCAGCCGGGCTCATCTCGGTCGAACCGGTGGGGCCCGGTGAGCCGTCCACTGCACATTGGATTCGTCCCGAGCAACCGCACCTCGACGTTGCCGCCGCACGCTTCGATCGAACCCTCGACCTGCTGTGGCGTCGGACGTCGTACTCCGCGTTGACAGCTCATGCTCACGACGCCGCGCCCGGCCGGCTCGAAGTAGGAGTGACCAGCGAGGCCGAGCATCCCGGGAAGACGGACGAGCCCGCCGAGACGTCGGTCGGCGGCGACTATCCAGGAAGCGAGTACATCGACGAACAGCTGGACGGAATCGCGTCACCGATGAACGGCATGCCTGCCGGTGCGGCGTTCGGAACGCTCGTCCACGAGGCTCTCGAACACGTCGACACGTCCGCACCGGACCTGCTCGCGGAACTCGAAGGTCGCTGCGCTGCGGCGGTCGCGTCGCGAATGGCGGAGGTCGATCCGATGGCGTTGGCCCAGGCTCTGTTACCGGTGATGCAGACACCATTGGGTTTCGGGACGCTGGCCGACGTAGCGCCGTGCGACCATCTGGCAGAGCTCGACTTCGAGCTGCCCTTGGCCGGCGGAGACGATCCGGTGGCTGAGAATGTCACGCTGAAGTCCGTGGCGCGCCTGTTGCGTCGCCATCTCGATCCGACGGACGTGCTCGCGTCCTACGCAGATCTGCTCGACGATCTCGAGGCAACACCGCTTCGCGGCTTCCTCACCGGGAGCATCGATTCGGTTCTGCGCGTGGCCGGACCTCGATACGTCGTGGTGGACTACAAGACGAATCGAATCGCGAGAGGCGATCTGACCACCGGCAACTTCACCCGCGAGAAGATGGCCCAGGAAATGATCCGCTCGCATTATCCGCTGCAGGCAATCCTGTATGCCGTTGCGCTGCATCGATATCTACGATGGCGTCAATCGAACTACGACCCGCAACTACATCTCGGCGGCATCCGATACCTGTTCGTGCGGGGCATGGTCGGACCGCAGACTCCCGCCGGATGCGGAGTGTTCGACTGGGATCCGCCCGCAGCTCTGGTGGTCGAGCTGTCGGATCTGCTCGCGGGCAGGGTGAGCCGATGACCGGTGTCTCGATTGCGCTGCGCGGCAGTGGAATTCTACGTACGTTCAACGACGTGGGTGTGCTGTCGGCATCCGACGTGCACGTTGCGTTGCGCCTCGGTGCCCTGGCCGGGGAATCGTCGGAGCACGTGCTGCTCGCCACCGCTCTGACGGTGCGCTCGGTGCGATCCGGCTCGGTGTGCCTGGATCTGCGACGACTGCAAGACGTCACCGTCGACGAGGATTCGGACGTCGATCCGAGCGCACTCCCGTGGCCCGAGCTCGACGACGTGCTCCGAGCGCTGAGGGTGAGTCCACTGGTGGTCGGCAGCTCGAATGGGCCGTTGAGGCCGCTGAAACTGGTCGACACCGATCAGGGTGAGCTGCTGTATCTGGACCGATACCATCTGCAGGAGAGCACCGTTCGGGATCTCCTCGACGTGCGTTCGCAATCCCACCCGCCCGCCGATGCCGTCGAGATCGGCGGGGCCTTGGCCGCGCTGTTCGTGGATGGATCGGGTGCACCCACGGCCGCCCCCGATCGGCAGCGAATAGCGGCGGCTCTGGCAGCGACGCAATGGACCACGGTCATCGCCGGCGGACCCGGAACCGGAAAGACCCACACCGTAGCGAGAATTCTGGCGCTCCTCGTACGCGAACACGGCAGCGATCTGCGCATCGGACTGGCCGCACCCACCGGTAAGGCCGCAGCCCGACTGCAGGAATCCGTGTCCGAACAAGCCGGGCTCCTCGGACTTCCTGCGGACCTGAAAGCAATGACGCTGCACCGACTTCTGGGATGGAAGCCCGGAAGCAAGACGCGGTTTCGGCACGATGCGGACAATCGGCTGCCCTACGACGTCGTCGTCGTCGACGAAACCTCGATGGTGTCTCTGACGATGATGTGTCGGCTGCTCGAAGCCGTACGTCCCGAGTCTCGGTTGATTCTCGTCGGCGACCCGGACCAGCTGACGTCGGTCGATGCAGGCGCGGTGCTGGCCGATCTGGTGGCCAGGCCCGTCACCGGCACGGAGAACCCGGTTCTGGCTCAGCTCGTCGACGCGGACTTCGCCGCCGCCGAGGATCCCGAAGAAGCGGCGCTGAGCGCGTTCGAGCGAGACCGATTGCGCGGCGGCGTCGTTCGGCTCAGTCGTGGCCGACGCTTCGGCGGAGCCATCGCTCGCTTGGCCGTGGCCGTCAGGGACGGCCGGGCCGACGATGTGATGGCGTTGCTCGAATCCGGCGCGGAGGAGATTTCGTTTCAGAGCCCCGACGACGTCGACGCTCTACGTTCGGACGTGATCGACACCGCAGCCGAGGTCACCGCCGCCGCCGTACGCGGGGATGCCACCGAAGCACTGCTCGGGCTCGAGAAACATCGCCTCCTGTGCGCGCACCGCGAGGGGCGATGGGGAGTCTCGCGGTGGGACCGGCAAGCGATGGAGTGGGTAGGAGAAGGCACCGGAACATTTCTCGACCCTTCGCTGTGGTACCCCGGTCAGCCGTTGTTGGTTACGGCCAACGACCACGAGGCGAGGATCTACAACGGAGATACCGGCGTTGTGGTGTTGGGAGACAACGGGACTCCGATGGCGGCGTTCGCTCGAGGTCGCGGCCACGTGTTGATTCACCCGAATGTGCTCTCCTCGGTACACACCGTGTACGCAATGACGATCCACCGCAGCCAAGGCAGTCAGTACGACACGGTCTCGGTTCTGCTGCCGGCCGAGGCATCGACACTGTTGACGCGAGAACTGCTGTACACCGCCATCACCCGCGCACGATCGCACGTTCGAGTGATCGGTACCGAGGAGGCCATCCGCGCGGGCGTCGAACGTCAGGTGCTGCGGGCGAGCGGGCTGCGCCGAAAGATCCTGTAGCTCGTTCGATCGTGTTCGTCACCGGCACGCATGCCGGTCTGCCCTCGTCATGACGTCCATGCTGTGTGCGACCAGAAGCCATGTGCGGGCCAGGTTCTTCCATACCCCGACGTTGTTGCCAGTCGCGTCGGCGGAGGGGCGAGCCCGAACGGCGGCCGATCGATGCAGCGACAGAGCTCGCGCTTTCAGCGCGTCGATATCGCCGTCGGCGCACACCGATCGAACGGTGTGCGCATCGACGCGTCGACCGACCAACTGGCACAACGCTTGCAGTGACCTCAGCTCGGCAGGCACGTCCTCGGATGTCTCCGACGGGCTTTCGGTCGTTGTGCCGGACGTGCGACCGACGAACCCGCGCTGCAGGTCGACCGGTCCCGACGACGCAGCGTCGGCCGCGACGCTCCACACGCTCAGGAACGACGGATGTGGGACGTTCCAGAGCTCCCGGAACGCGCGAGTGATCATCTCCGCGACGAGCGCTGCATCTGCTCGGGTGTCGGTGCGCGTGAGATCGATGATCGACCCGTCTGCGACCGGCTTGCCTCGATCCAGCCAACCGAAGTCGAGGAGCTGCACATCCATGGCCGTTGCGTCCGGGGCATCCGGGTACAGCAGTGACGGCAGCGCTGCCACCGACACCAGCACGCCGCCGTCCGTCGCTGCCACGTCGATGTACGGCCGCAATCCGCGCTCACCGGGGCTCGCCTGGGCAGCGGAAACCGTGATGTAGTCCCGTCTCGGCAGGGTCCGAAGACGGGAGTGCAGGTTTTCGGTGAACGTGGCCCACGCAAGCGCGGTGGCGGAGTCGAAATGGCCGTTCTGCAATGCGGTCACGATGCGAACCCTCTTCTCGGACGAGAACTGATGCCTGTATCCGAGACCGTAGCGAGAGGGTCCGACAAGAACCTGGGTCAGTAGACGTCGCGAAGGTAGCGCTTGGATCGCTTGAGGTCGTTGACGTAGTCCTCGGCGGCGTCGGGGGAGCGGCCACCGTGCTCGGCGACGATCTCGTGCAGTGCCTCGTCGACGCTCTTGGCCATCCGAGCCGCATCACCGCACACGTAGATCAGCGCACCCGCTTCGAGCCACCCGTACAGCTCCTTGCCTGCCGCACGCATGCGGTGCTGAACATAGATCTTCTGGGGCTGGTCGCGGGAGAAGGCCAGATCGAGTCGAGTCAGCAGACCGTCCCGCTCGAAATCGACCAGTTCGTCCTCGTACAGGAAGTCGCTCGCTCGATGCTGATCGCCGAAGAACAGCCAGTTCTCGCCTGTTGCGCCCCGGGCTCGACGCTCGTGCAGAAAAGCTCGGAACGGTGCCACTCCGGTTCCCGGCCCGATCATGATGATCGGGGTGTCGTCGGATGGAAGGCGGAACGATTTGTTGGCCGACAGGAACACCCCGGCTCGCTGTTGCTCCCCGACGCGGTCGGCCAGATACGTCGAGCAGACGCCGCCGCGATCACGCTCGGCGGACCGATATCGGACCGTGGACACGGTCAGATGCACGGTGCCCTCGTGCGCGATCGGGGACGAGGAAATCGAGTACACCCGGTGTTGCAGTGGTCGCAGCAGTCCGAGGAACTCGGCTGGATCGAACGCTCCCGACCGATCGAGGTCGAGAACGTCCACGACGTCCCGACCCCACGTCCAGGCGTCGAACGACGCGCGGTCGCCGTTCTGCAGAACGTGATCGAGCTCGGCGTCACCGGCGCGTTCGGCCACGGCCTCGATCAGATCCATGGACGGGATGCCGATCTCGTAGTCCGTGGTCAAGGCATCCGCCAGGGTGATCTCACCGGATTTGGTGTGGACAGCGGTGTCGGCGGGCACTCCGAGACGCTCGATCACGGCCGAGACCAGCGCTGCGTCGTTGACGGGTTTGACGCCGAATCCGTCGCCGGCCTCGTAGGCGATGCCGCTCTCGCCGAGCGCGATCGAGAAGTGTCGAACTTCCTTGGCCGACGTGGGGCCGGAGAGACGTCGGTTGCCCAGAATCTGCGCGCGATAGGGATTCTTCCGATTCCACGGTGAGCGCTTCGATGCGGTCTTGGTGGCGCCGAGATCGCCGGTTCGAGCGTCGATGTCCTGTACCTGCCTTGCGGTAGTCGTCTTGTGAGCCGACTGGGAGGTCGACTCGTTCGAACACTAATCGGGGCCACTCACTCGCGGTGCAGGACCTCGATTCCGTCGACGGAGAACACGACGTCGTATCCGCTCGCCAGCGCCCGGTCGATCGCCTGACGGTCGCCGGTCTCGTCCGTCGGCCACCCCGCAGGTCGTTGCCGGTTGACGACGATCCAATCCGGGACGGTCGAATCGGTCGTACGCTGCGGAAAGACCGAGACCTCGTGGTCGGCGACGAGTTGAGCCACGAGATTGTTCGACGCCGCAACCCGATCACCGGCGGGAATCCACTCGGAGATCTCTCGTGCGGTCGCGGCCTGCGGATCGATCGTCCATTCCTGCGCGTGCACCACACGTGACATGGGCAGGAACGGCAGCGCGATGACCGCGAAGGCTGCCACGAACGCGACGATCAGCTTCCGGCCACGTTCGGTGAGCTGACCGTGGCGGTGGCTACGCGCCAACGCGTCGAGCAGGGCGACGAACACGATGACCATCAGGATCGCGTTGTAGTGGTAGATCGGTTTCCAAAAGTTGGTGTTGTCGCTGAGAAAGCGCCATGCGACCGTCGGGACCGCGACCAGGAGCAGTGGCGATCTCAGGGCGAAGAAGCCGGTGACCGCGAGAAGCAGAAATGCTGTGGCCGCCCGTGAATCGCCGGCAACCAGACCGTGCGCGGTGTCGGCTATGCCCTCGCCGAGCGGAGGCAGCTTTGAGCCCTGATCGTACGAGTTGTCCGAGCTGAGGGCCGGGATGATCACCTTGACCGCGAGCACTACCCAGGTCAATCCCCACACAGCAGTCAGGGCCCCCGCAAGGCGCGTTCGGCCGGTCGTCCACAGCGCCACCAACGCCCCGATGACGATCACCGTAAGGCCCATGTCCTCTTTGACGAACACCAACGGTAGAGCCCAGGCCAGGGCCGGCAGCCAATGCTGTCGGACCAGCGCGACCATCGACATGGCCAGCAGGGGCATCGCGAACGCCACCTCGTGGAAATCGAAGTTCAGCGCGGCCTGCACGCCCCACGACAGTCCGAACGCCGCGGCCGTCACGATGCCCACGACCGTGCCGAATTTCTGTACCGCCAGTCGGCTGATCGGAATTACTGCGAGCGCGAACAGCACCGCTTGTGCGATCAGCAGTGTCTCGGCGTGCGGGAACAGTCGGTAGAGGGGCCCCAGCAACGCGGTGATGGGCGAGAAGTGATCGCCGAGCGTGTTGTAGCCGGTGCCGAGCAGGTCGGATGTCGGCGCGCGAAACTGCGAGTACGACGCGATCTGTTGGACGAATATCCCCAGGTCGAATCCGGACGTACGGAGCTGGCGATGGCCGAGGACGGACATCACCGAATACAGGGTCGCCAGCACGGCGAAGGAGACGACCGGCACCAGCGTCTCGGCGGAACGGAACGCCGAGCGCCGGTCTGTGGTGGCTGTTTCGTCGGTCGCTGTGTCGACACTGTCGGCATCGGTGACGACCGTGGATTTCTCGGTAGTGGTCACGAGAAGGCATGTCTACCGGACCGACGTGAGATGTTCCTGAGAACCGCCGGTCAGCGCTTGCGCTTCTTCGCTGGTTTGCGGCGCGGCGGCTGCGAGGTGAGGTGGTAGTAGAGCGCATCCTCGGAGTCCTCGACCACCACATCGATGAAGTCGCCGACTTCGAGGTAATCGTCGACGGCGATCCGGTCGGTCGAGCCGATGACTGCTTTCACCGATCGAGCGGGAACGAGGCCCCTACGGCCGTCCGGTCCGACGGCGAGTGCATAGCGTGGACCGGTACGGGTGACCCTGGCGCTGATGAAGTCCGGGTCCTTCGGTATCGGGTCGGCCGCGAGCACACCCCCGTCCTTCGACGCGGCCGTCAACGAGTCGAGCTGCGCGGCCAGATCGTCGGCCATCGCATCCACCTGATCGAGCAGGTGGGCCATGTGTGCGGCGTAGTCGGTGTGCTTCTTGGTCGGCTTGAGCGCCTCACCGGGCTTGTACATGTCTTCGTGGGTCAGCTCGCCCCAGGCGTCCTGCAAGCGCGTCTTGACCTGAACTTCCACTTTCACATCGAGATCACCCTGATGCGTTGCGACTCGGACGACCAGCACCGCGTGGTACGCGCGATAGCCACTCGGCTTGGGAAAGGCGACGTAATCGGTCGGTGGTTGCGCGAACCGAACAGAGCATTCCGGGTCGTTGCACGCACGCTCGAGAGCAGCGACGAACGTCAGCTGATCGCGCGGGGTCTTGCAGAGCACCTTGACGCCGACGAGATCGGGCAGAGCCTCGGCGACGGCATCGGCGTCGGTCGGCTCGGTGATGCGGCCCTCGGACAGATAGCGGCGCAGCTTGTCGGCCGATCTGCCCGGGTCCTTGATGCGTGCCGTCTGCGCATTCAGTCGGTCTCGATCGACGTCCTCGAGAATCTCGTCGGCGATGGTCTCGAGGAAATTCTGCGCGGTGACGAGAGCGGCTTCCCACGCTCGACGACGCTGCAGGTACAGCTCTTCGACCAAGTCGTCGATACTCGTTGCCGATGTCACGATGCCGAGGTTAACGCAGAAGTACCGCCGATCCTGTCGGCGGCGCGCATTCGAGCTGTGGCGTGACTGTGTGCGGTTTACGCTCTACCGCATGACCGTGGCTTCGGAACAGAAGGACGACTTCGTCGAGCAGTTCGATCCCTTCCGTCGTGAGTTGCTCGCGCACTGCTATCGCATGACCGGGTCGATCCACGATGCCGAGGACCTGTTGCAGGAGACGTACATTCGCGCCTGGCGGGGGTACGCAAAGTACGAGGGCCGTTCGTCCCTGCGCACATGGCTGTACCGAATCGCAACCAACACCTGTCTCACCGCTCTGGACGGCCGGGCGAAGCGTCCCCTGCCGACGGGCTTGGGTGCGCCGAGTTCAGGCCCCACCGACGAACTCGTGCAGAACAACGAGATTCCGTGGTTGGAGCCGATTGCAGATTCCGATCTGGCGGATGCGAGTGATCCCGCATCGATCGTGGTGGCGAAGGAATCCGTGCGGCTCGCCTTCGTCGCCTCCTTGCAACATCTGTCGTCGCGACAACGCGCGGTGCTGCTGATGCGCGAAGTGTTGCAGTGGAAAGCGTCGGAAGTTGCCGAGGTTCTCGCCACGACGACGACCGCGGTCAACAGCCTCCTGCAGCGAGCCAGGGAGCGCCTCGACGAGATCGCGCCCAATTTGGACGACATCGAGCCGATCGAATCGGCAGAACTGCAGCAACTGCTCGCCCAGTACGTGGACTGTTTCGAGGCCTACGACATCGACCGGCTGGTCACGTTGTTCACCACCGACGCGGTGTGGGAGATGCCGCCGTTCGTCGGGTGGTACCAGGGCGGCGAGACGATCGGATCGCTCATCCGCAACAACTGCCCGGCAAACGGCGCGGGCGATATGCGGATGGTGTCGACGTCTGCCAACGGACAACCGGCGTACGGGTTGTACATGCTGGGTGAGGACGGTGTGCACCGGCCGTTCCAGCTGCACGTGCTCGATGTCGATGCCAGAGGGGTCGGGCATGTGGCCTGCTTCTTCGATCTGACTCTGTTCGATCGATTCGGATTGCCCGACCACCTCTAGAACAAAGGTCGGTCAGCTCTCCGAGACGGCGGACGGATCCATCCACATCACTTCCCACACATGATTGTCGAGATCTCGGAACGCCCTTCCGTACATGAACCCGTGGTCCTGTGGTTCCATCCACTTCGATCCACCCGCGGCGATCGCCGCGTCGGTGAGCGAATCGACCTCTTGGCGGCTGTCGGCCGAGATGCACATCAGCACCTCTCGGGCCGAGCCGGTGTCGCAGATCGAGTCCGAGATGAAGTCCTCGAATCGCGCGGTGGCCAGGAACATCACCGTCGCCTGGTCGCTGACGATCATGGAAGCGGTGTTCTCGTCGCTGAACATGTCGTTGAACTCGAATCCGAGACCCTCGAAGAATGCGCGGGTGGCGACGACGTCGCGAACGGGCATGTTGGCGAACAACAAACGTGACATGGGTACACACCTTTTCCGTGAAGAACCTGCTGCGTCGAACCGTCGAACAACGGTCTTGCTCGTACTGACAGCTGTCGATCCGAAAAGTCATCGGGTGAAGATGTGCCGACACGACGCGACCCCGCCGAGCGGGTGCTCGACGGGGTCGCGGGCTGCGAAGCTGAAGGGGGCGTGTCGCTATCGCGTGATCTGCTAGCTATCGCGTGATCTGCGCGAGGCGCGACAGCATGCGCGAGAAGACGTGGCCGTCGTTGCCGAGATCTGCGTAGGGGTCGGATGCCTCGTCCGACTCGGTGGTGCCGGGCGTTGCCGCAGCAAGCGTGCGCGCCAGCCGGGTGCGACGCTCGATGGCGTCGAGGATGGTGGCGTCCAGCGTTGAAACTTCGTCGAAGAGCTGGTCGACGTCAGCTGTCGCGATGTCGGCACTGTCGGTGCCAATTGCGAGCGAATCGATCTGAACAGTCACATCGTCTCCTTTTGTTCGCGTCCTGAGGTGTGAGTCGTTCGGTCGGCCGGAACCGTTACAGCTCCATCCGAGTAAAAACGATGTTTCGTCGCCCAAACCAACATGCCCACTCGACGGGCCTGGGCCAACCTCTTCGGGGTGTGATGCTGCATACAGTCCGGTCGGTTCCGCTACCTGCGGGTTCTTCGGACGGAACGGCTCGAAGGATTCTTCTCGCGATGTTCCGGGTAGCCGCGGAGCGGATACGTCGACTTTCGAGGAGTGAACGATGCGTTACGACTACCTGATCATCGGTGGGGGAATGGTTGCGGACAGCGCAGCTCGCGGAATCCGCGAGCAGGACGCGACGGGCTCCATCGGAATACTCGGCGCGGACCCCGATGCGCCGTACACCCGGCCGGCGCTGTCGAAGAAGCTGTGGACCGACCCGGAATTCGGCCGCGATCAGGTCTCGCTCGACACTGCGTCCGACACCGACGCATCGGTGCACACCGGAACTCGAGTGATATCGGTCGACCGCTCGAACTCGTCGGTCACCACGGAATCCGGAGACACCCACGAGTACGGAAAGCTGCTCCTGGCAACGGGGGCGACGCCGACGCGCATCGAACTGACCCCCAGCCCGCGTGTGGTGTACTTCCGCACCTTCGCCGACTACCGGGCGCTGCGTGAACTGACGAAGACCGCCGACCACATCGCCGTGGTCGGCGGCGGATACATCGGCACCGAGATTGCAGCTGCGCTGTCTCTCCAGGATGTGAAGGTCACACTCGTCACGTCGGACTCCGTGCTCGGCGGACACATGTTTCCGCAGAGCCTGGCAGCCGGCTTCGACAAGGGTTTCGCCGGCCACGGTGTGACCGTGCGCCGAGGAACGAGGGTCGTTTCCGGAGCCGAGGCGTCGGCGCGCGTGCAACTGCAACTCGACGACGGTTCGACCGTGGAGGCGGACGGAGTCGTGTTCGGACTCGGTGTGCGACCCGACACGGAACTGGCCGAGGCTGCGGGGCTGGCAGTCGACGACGGCGTGATCGTCGACGAGTTTCTTCGCACCGAGGACGAACGCGTCTACGCCGCCGGTGACGTGGCGAACTACCCCGACGCCATTCTCGGACGCCGACGCATAGAGCATGTCGACAATGCGACCGAGATGGGCAAGGCCGCCGGACGCAACATGGCCGGTGCCGCAGATCCCTACACGTACACCCCGTACTTCTACTCCGACGTGTACGACGACGGCTATCAAGCGATCGGCACGGTGTCCACGACGCTGACCGTCGTCGAGGACTGGAAATCGGTGGGGAAGGAAGGCGTCGTCTACTACCTCGACGACGATGCCGTCGTCCGGGGCGTGCTCATGTGGAACGTCTGGGAGGGGCTCGACGTGGCGCGCAGCCTGTTGGCGGAGAAGAAGCCGCAGACCGAACAATCGTTGCGCGGACTTATCTGACCTTCTGGAACACTCGATGGCGAGCGATCCGTCGACGACGCCGGCGATTCGGCGCGACCTAGGAGAGACGATGTCCGAGTTCGATCGCAGTGAGTCGGCCGATCAGCGTGCCCGGTTCGACGACGAGGTCCATCGCCGCTGTGCCGACTGCCGGCTGCCCGGTCGCTCCGACCAGCTGTCCGACGCGGCGGCTGTCGCCATCGCGGCCGGACGAGTGGACGAGGCCACCCGAGCAGTCCTCGTCGGCCGATGGCATGCCGGACGCTCGCTGCCGTCGATCGGAGGATTCGGCGCACTGCGCAATCTGGTGGACGAGCGCGATCGCTGGCTCGGCAAGGACACGACGAACAAGCCCGGATCTGCGCTCGTGTACAAACTCCGTGCTGCAGAGTTGACCAAACGAGTCAATCACCACCGCACCACCGTGGTGATGTCGAATCGCCACTACGCCACCGGGGTACGCGCGGCGCGCAAAGAGCGCAGGGAAGGTGTGCATCTGGACCTGGACCAGCGGGACGCGATCTTCGATGCGTTGACGAAAACGCCTGCACCACAGAAGTTCGGCCCGATCGCCGAGCGTGGCCTCTCGCTGGTGGACGCGGCCACGGATCGGGTGAGCACGCTGGCGCGCAGAACTCCGGTGGCCGACAGGGTCGAGTGGGCGACAGGAGTGGTGGATCAGTTCGTGGATCGAAAGGACGACCGCTTCGTCGATCGTTACGACACCCTGCTGTTCCTTGCCGGCACGGCGTTCGATCGGGTGCGTCGGTCGCCGGCATGGCAGTCGACGTACTTCGAGATCCAACGCAAACAGCTGGACCTGTTCGTCGAACTCACCGAGATCTCGGTCGATGCCACCTCGTTGCATACGGTAGCGACCGAGTTGAATCGGATCGGTGAAACGATGGTCGACGAGGAGACAGCAGCACAGGTCGAATCCCGCCGTGTCGCACTGGAAGTGGTGTGGAAACAGTTGACCGGACGGGTGGCTGCGCTGGTTCGGCTCGCGAACGTGGTCGAGTCCTCGGAGACCGAGGCACGCACCTCCGACGCTATGGCCCGCGCGCACAGCCTGGACGATCGGATCGACGACCTCGTCGGGCGGTCGGGGAGCCGGGAGATGTCTGCCGAGAACACGCACTTCGTCGGCGATCAAGTGCGGACACAGTGGCGCGACTGAATGACACCATAGGCGCAGAGGCGCGATTCACTGCTGTTCGGGCCACTGAATCGCGCCACCGGCTCTAGGCGATGATTGCGAACAGAATCCCCGCGACGGCGAAGCTGACCACGGACAGAATCGTCTCGAGGACCGTCCACGTCTGCAGTGTCTGCTTGACGGTGAGGTTGAAGAACTTCGCGATGATCCAGAATCCGCCGTCGTTGACGTGGCTGGCGATGATCGAGCCCGCCGCGATGGCCATGGCGATGAGCGCGACGGCCGGAGCCGAGTAGTCCTGCGCCGCTACCAGGGGTCCGACGATTCCACCGGTCGTCACGATGGCCACTGTGGCCGAGCCCTGCGCCACGCGCAGGGCGCAGCTGATGATGTAGGCCAAGACGATGATCGGTAGGCCCGCGGCTGCCATGGTGTCGGCCAACGCCGTGCCGATACCCGTGGCCGAGATGACCTTCCCGAAGAACGCACCAGCTCCGACGACCAGCAACAGCATGCCCACCGGACGAAGTGACTCTCCGGTCAGCTTGCTGAGTTCCTGGACTGTCGATCCGCGTCGAATGCCCAGAACGTAGAACGCGATCAGAACTGCGATGAGCAGCGCGACGGCCGGTGTGCCGAAGAAGGTGAGTACTTCGAGGAGGTTTCCGGGATCGAGCAGAATGCTGCCGAACGTGGCCCCGAGGATCAGGACCAGTGGAACGGCAATGATCGCTCCGATCGTGCCCACCGACGGCGGCGTCGTGACGACCGGGCGCTTAATTGCGACCGTGCCTGCGCCTCCACTCTCGGTGGTGCTTGCGTCGTCGCCGTCGTTGATGAAGTCCTCGGGGACGTCGACGATGACGCGTTTACCGATCCAGTTACCCCAGACCAGGCCGGCGGCGATGAATCCTGGTATCCCGCAAATGAATCCGAACAGGATGAGCCAGCCCAGGTTCACCTCGAGCAACCCGCCGAGGGCGACCGGACCTGGGTGTGGCGGCAGGAAGGCGTGCGTCATGGACAACCCGGCCAGCATCGGCAGCGCATAGAGCACCAACGACTTTCCGCCTTGACGCGCCGCCACGTACACCAGCGGTGCCAGCACGAAGATGCCGATGTCGAAGAAGACGGGGATACCGAAGATCAGCCCCAGCAGTCCCATTGCGATGGGTGCTCCGCGTTCGCCGAAGATCCCGAGTAGTTTGGCGGTCAAAGCCTGTGCACCACCCGACTTTTCGAGAATCGCCCCCAGGACCGTTCCCAGTCCGATGATGACTGCGATGTGCCCGAGGATGCCGCCGAACCCGGTTTCGAGAAGCGACTCGTTGCTCTTGATCGCGGTGCCGACTATCTCGTTGACGGGCAAACCGGCAGCCAGAGCCAATCCGAGGCCGACGATGAGAAGTGCGATGAACGGTTCGAGCTTGACCTTGATGATGACTACGAGCAGTACGGCAATTGCGATGCCGCACAGTACGAGTAGACCAGGAGTCGAGGTCCTGAGCCAGTCGACGACAGAATTCATGACGAGCCTTCCTTGATGTGTGCACTGATAGCCGCCACGAACGCCTGCGCTCGCACGGTGATGTCGTCCCACTGGGCGGCCGCGACCGACGCCGGTGGGACCACATCGGTACCTGCAGTCACTGCGACGGCACCTGATGTCAGGAACTGAGCAGCGTTGCCCGCGTTGACTCCGCCGGACGGAACGAGTTGTGCGTCGGGGAAGGGGCCGAGCAGATCCTTGAAATACGCGGGCCCGACGGTCCGAGCCGGAAATATCTTCACGGCATCGGCTCCGAGATCGAGGGCGGTCATCACCTCGGACGGGGTGAGTGCGCCCATCATCAGCGGGACTCCGGCGTCGGTGACGATCGCGGCAACGTCGGGACGCAGCCCGGGTGTCACGACGAAGTGCGCCCCGGCGTCGATCGCGGACCGGGCTTGGTCGGCGGTCAGGACCGTGCCCGCCCCGACGACTGCACCTGCGTCCGATGCCGCGCGGATCAGCGCGAGGACGCCGGGCGTGGTGAAGGTCAGCTCGAGCGCGCGAATTCCTCCGCGCGCGAGCGCATCTGCCAACGCAGCAGAATCCGAGATGTGCGGGGCGCGCACCACCGACAGTGTGCGATCCTCGAGAATGGTCGTCATGGCGTTCACGATGTTTGCCTTCCGGTGGGGTTCATCCGCAGGGCGTGGCCTGCCAGAGAATGAGTGGGGCGATGCTCGTCGATGGCGAACGCGCCGTTGACCATGACGTGGCTGATGCCTTGGGCCTGTTGTTTCGGGTTCTCGAACGTGGCGGTGTCGCGGACGGTGGCCGGGTCGAACAGGACGAGATCGGCTGCGTACCCTTCGGCGATCGTGCCGCGGGCGCGCAGGCGGAGTCGCTCAGCGGGACGGCCGGTCAGGTGATTGACGCAGTCCTCCAGTGACAGCAACTGCTCGTCTCGCGCGTAGTGACCCAGGTAGCGGGGGAACGTTCCCCAGGCGCGCGGGTGCGGCTTCTCGCCGACCAGGATCGCGTCGCTGCCGCCCATATGGCGTGGATGCGCCATGATCTCGCGCACGTTCTCCTCGTGTCCGACGTGCTGCAGGATGGTGGTGGCCAGCGCGTCTCGTCGAAGAAAGTCGAAGAACACGTCCACCGGGGACCTACCCGCCTCGGACGCGATGTCGGACATCGTGCGTCCGACGTACCGATCGAGGTCGGGGTTCGCGACCCCGCTGAGCTGGATGGTCTCCCACTCGACGGTGACGCCATGGCAGCCGTCGGACCCGTTGACATCGACATCTCGTGCGATGCGTCGACGCATGTCCGGATCGTCGAGTCGTTCCAGCGCGCGGTCCGGGCCACCCGACATCGCCCAACTCGGAAGCAGCGCAGACAAGGTGGTGGCTCCGGGCAGGTAGGGATACGTGTCGAGGGTGACGTCGCAGCCGTTCGCGATCGCCGAGTCGACGCGGTCCAAGAACTCGCGTGCCCGGCCCCGATTGACGCCGAAGTTCATCGTCGCGTGAGTCAGATGCAGCGCACATCCCGTCTGCTCGGAGAGATCGAGCATCTCCTGATACGCGTCGAGCGCGCCCGCGCCGTAGGACCGAGTGTGCGGCGCATAGAACCCACCGAAGTCGGCGACGACCTCGCACAACGCTCGTAATTCGCTTGTGTCCGCGTACATTCCGGGCGTGTACGTCAAACCGCTCGACATCCCGACGGCACCCTCCTGCAGCCCCTGTGCCAACAACTGCTGCATGTGGGCGATCTCGGACGGCGAAGCAGGTCGCTGATCAGGGCCGACCGCGAGGTATCGCAGTGTTCCCTGGGGAACGAGATAGGCAGCGTTCGGAGTGATGCCCTGGTCGAGGCGAGCGAGGTACTCCGAGACCGAACGCCACGAAAAGTCGAGGTCGACGGGATTGCCGTTCCATCCGGCGATCTGACGCCGGACCACATCGAGCGTCGCGTCGTCGATCGGAGCGTAGGCGATTCCGTCCTGTCCGATGACTTCGGTGGTGACGCCCTGACTGATCTTCGGGAAGTGGTCGGGGTCGGTCAGCAGACGCAGATCGGAATGGGCGTGCATGTCGATGAACCCGGGGGACAGGACGTGCCCCTCGGTGGCGTCGACGATTCTGTCGGCACCGCGAACGGTGCCGGGTTCGGCGACCGAGGCGATGAGACCGTCGCGTACGAGAACGTCACGACGCTGCCGCGGTGACCCGGTGCCGTCGATGACGTCGGCACCTCGAATGAGGATATCGGACAAGGGTTTCGGCTTTCTAGAAGAATGTGTGCACGAGATCGACGACGCGGGGATCGTCGCCATCGGCGTCGTCGACGACGGGAACCAGACGCCATTTGTCGAAGGCGGTGCACGGGTGAGACAGGCCCAACCGCACCACCGATCCGACCGGCAGCGCCGCGGCGTCCTCGGCCGGTAGGCGAAGGAACGCGTGTTGATCGTTCAGCGCTGTGACCGCGGCACCGGAATCGAGGGTTTCGGTTCCTCGAACCAGCTGGGGGACCGGCAGACCTTCGTCGAACGGAAAGTCCCGCTTGCCTGCATCGAGCAGCGCGAGACCGGGTTCCGGCCGGGATACCGTCCGAGCCCATCCGTGCATCGCAGACATCAGCGGCGCGTCGGTGCGGGCGGGAGTCAGTGGTGAGATCTGCGAGTAGAAGCCGTCGTCGTGCACCACATAGGCACCGGAGCGCAGCACCACGTCGGTAGGTACCCCCTCGCCGGTGGTGAGGGAGTGCAACCGCTCGACAACCAGGTCCTGGTAGGCGCTACCGCCGGCGGTCACGATCGCATGGTCGCCGTACAACCCTTCGGCATCGAGCGCGCGATGAAGGGTGGCGACGTTGTCGAGGTAGGTCCGAACCGCCGCGAGGCCGCTGTCGGTCCGGTCGTGGCTGAGTGCGCCCTCGTAGCCGCCGACCCCGGCCAGGGTCAGCCGCGGCGACGACGCGATGGCACGAGCGACCGCGATCGCCTCGTCGGTCGTCCGCGCTCCGGTGCGACCGTGCGGGCCACCGAGTTCGACGATGACCGGGATGGAGCGTGTTCCCTGCGCCGCCAGGATGCGGTCCATCTCGTGCACCGTCGCGACGCTGTCCGCCCAGCAATAGAACTCGAATGTCGGATGCGAATCCAGTTCGGCCGCAATCCATGTCAGTGCGACAGGATCGATCTCGGCATTGGCGAGAACGACCCGTTCGACCCCGAACGCACGCGCTGCCTGAACCTGCCATCCGGTTGCGAGGGTGATCGCCCAGCTTCCCGCATCGAGTTGCTGTTTCCACAGTTGAGGGGCCATCGACGTCTTGCCGTGGGGCGCGAGCAGCACTCCCGCGCGCGCCGACCACTCGGCCATGACCGAGATGTTCGACGCGATGCGTGCGCTGTCGAGAGTGAGTACGGGCGTCGTGAACTCGGAGAGTCGTGGCGACGTGGCGAGAAAGCTCTCGATGGTGTGCCCCCACGACCTGGGTGGCAGCGCCTTGTGCTCGGGTCCGAGCACTCGCCGGCTGAGTGCCTCGACGGCATCGGTGTCGATCACGGTCGTCTCCTGGGTCTCGAAATCGAAAGCGTTGCGTATTGTGCAACGCTAGTTGCGCAATGTGTTTATGATTTGTAGTCTGCAACGAAAGCCAGCGTTCCCGCAAGAGTTCGAGGAGATCGACGTGAAAGCACCACGAGCGGTGTGCGTAGGCGAAGGCCTCGTCGTTCTGGTCGCCGAGCCTGGCCCACTGGAGAATTCGGACACCTTCCATCGCACGGCCGGTGGCGCCGAAGCCAACGTGGCAAGGGTGTTCGGTCAACTGGGCGTCGATGCATCGTGGATCTCGAGAGTGGGCGACGACGGATTCGGCCGGTACCTCGTCGGCCAATTGGACACGGCAGGTGTCGACACCTCCGGTGTGACGGTCGACGACGCGCGACCCACGGGCATGTATGTGAAGCAACGCGGCTCGGGTTCCGATGATCGACACGACCTCGCGTGCGGAGACAGTGCCATGACGTACTTCCGTGCCGGCTCGGCTGCGAGCGCCCTGTCGCCGGGAGACATCGACGGGCGTGCGGCGACCTTGGTTGCTCGTGCCGACTTGATCCACTTCACCGGGATCACCGTGGCGATCTCCGATACCGCGGCCGATCTGACGAGGTCCCTGATGGATCTACCCACCGTCGTCAGCTTCGATCTGAACTATCGGCCGGCGCTGTGGAAGTCTCGGCCGGACGCAGCTGCAGATGTGCTCGGGGAACATGTTCGGGGAAGCGATGTGGTGTCCATGGGGGCCGACGAAGCTGCGCTGGTGTTCGGCACATCCGATCCCGCCGAGCTGCGCGAGATGTTCCCGCAGCCACGCCATCTGGTGATCAAGAACGACGCGCACACCGTGACGGCGTTCGAGGGAACCTCTCGGGTCGACGTACCGGCGCTGAAGCTCGACGTAGTCGAAAAGATCGGTGCCGGAGACGCGTTCGCGGGCGGGTATCTGACCGGACTGATGTTGGGTAGGAGTTCCGTCGAGTGCGTTCGGTTCGGGCATCTCTGCGCGGCGGGTGCCTTGACCGGGCACGGTGACATCGCCTCGGTGCTGCCCCTGGCGGTGCTGATCGAACTGGCCGAACTGCACGACGCCGACTGGGCGAGGCTGGACTACGCAGTCACCACCGCGCGTCACTCGGGGGTATTGCAGTGAGTCAAAGTCTCGCGCGAGCGATGACACTCCTCGGCTTGCTCGGCGACGGCCCGCGTTCACTCGACGAGTTGGCGTCGGTCCTCGAGGTTCACAAGACGACCGTGCTGCGCCTGCTGCGCACGTTGGAAGCCGACAGATTCGTCCAGCACGACGTGGATCACCGCTATCAGCTCGGATCCAGGCTGTTCGAGCTCGCCAACCGAGCGCTCGAACAGCGCGACGTTCGGAGCATCGCGCGGCCGCATCTGGCCGAACTGAACTCGATCACCGGTCAGACCGTCCACCTCGCCACCTACGAGGCAGGCGTCGTGATCTATATCGACAAGTTCGACGCCCAACAGAGTGTGCGGATGTATTCGCGAATCGGAAAGCCCGCACCACTCCACTGCACAGCTGTGGGGAAGGTTCTGGTCTCGGCCCGTCCCGAGGCAGAACGAGCGCAGATTGCACACGGCATCACATACACACCGTTCACCGAACGAACGATCACGACGGCCGAGCGCTATCTGCGCGAGCTCGACCTCGTGCGTGAGCAGGGGTTCGCCGAGGACCGCGAGGAGCACGAGTCGTTCGTCAACTGCATCGGCTGCGCAGTGCGCGACGGAACCGGCGAGGTCGTGGCAGCGGTGTCGATGTCTGTTCCCGACATGGTGCTCGATCACCAACAGGTCCTGGCAACACTCCCCGAAGTACAGCGCGCCGCGGCCGCGATCTCCGAGGGATTGGGCTGGCGACCGCGAGAAGCCCAGGACCGCAAGACACAGGACGAGAGCTCGACGGAAGGAACACAATGAGTGAAAAGATCAAAATCCGCACCACAGACGCGCCCGCACCGGCTCACACCTTTTCTCAAGGAGTCCGGAAGGGACCGTTCGTTCAGGTCTCGGGGCAGGGACCGGTCGACCCGGTCACCAGCGAGTACCTGTACCCAGGCGATGTTGCCGCACAGACGACCCGCACTCTCGAGAACGTCAAGGCCATCGTCGAGGCCAGCGGTGCGACATTCGACGACGTCGTCATGCTGAGGGTCTATCTGACCAAGCGCGAAGACTTCTCCACCATGAACGACGCCTACGGACAGTTCGTGTCGGCACATACCTCGGGGGACGTCCTACCGAGCCGCACGACAGTGTTCACGGGCCTGCCACGAGAAGAAATGTTGGTCGAAATCGACGCCGTCGCGATCGTCTGACCGAGTCCGGCGGCAGATGTTCACACGAAAATTACATCTGACCAGGCGATTTGCGTAAGCGTTGGTCTTCGCGTAACTTTTGTCGAGTCAGAGCGACACGGACACCGACCCGGTCTTCACGGACTGGGACAACGAGGTTGTACGGAGTGTGCACTGAACAACCCAGGCAAGGCGAGATGGTATCAGCCATGCCTGGGGTTCGAGCGTGTAAGCCCCGAAGCTACCGTGCAAACGGTAGCGACGGTGTGTGCGTGTTCTTTGAGAACTCAACAGTGTGTCGATGAATGTCAGTGCCGAAATTATTTTGGTGAAAGCATTCGATGTATCAGCCATCCGCTTGTGGTGGTTGTTGTCGGGTGTTGTTTTAAATGCTAGTTGAGTTTTTTTGCTAGTGATTTGACTCTTTATGTTTATGACTGATTTGCAGTTTCGGCTGTTGATCGAGAGTCTTTTACGGAGAGTTTGATCCTGGCTCAGGACGAACGCTGGCGGCGTGCTTAACACATGCAAGTCGAGCGGTAA